>CBFGPE010000025.1:0-57665 GCA_965650625.1 uncultured Azospirillum sp.
GCGACCATGGCGGTGATCTCGTCGATGCGGCTGATGGTGCGGCCGATGTCGTCGATGGCCGACACGGCCCCCTGCGCCGTGCTGCGCACCGCCTGGACCTGCTGGGCGATCTCTTCGGTTGCCTTGGCGGTCTGTCCGGCGAGGCTGCGCACCTCCTCCGCCACCACGGCGAAGCCGCGGCCCGCCTCCCCCGCCCGCGCCGCCTCGATGGTGGCGTTCAGTGCCAGCAGGTTGGTCTGGCCGGCGATGGCGTTGATCATGCCGACCACGTCGCCGATCTTCTGCGCGGCGGCGGCCAGTGCCCCCATCAACTCGTTGGTGCTGCGCGCCTCATCGACCGCGCTGCGGGCGATCTGGCTGGAATCGCCGACCCGCCGCGTGATCTCGCCGATGGAGGCGGAGAGCTGGCTTGCGGTGGCCGCCACCGTCTGCACGTTCGTCGCGGTGTCGGCGACGGCGGAGCGCACGTCGGTCATGCGGCGGCAGGTCTGCTCGGCGGTGGCAGACATGTCCTCCGACGCCTCGCGCATGTCGGCCGACGCGGCGGCGATGTGGCGCGAGGCCTCCTTCACGCTGGCCTCGATGCTCGCGGTGATGGACTGGATGGTGCGCGACCGCTCGGCATCGGCGGTCTGCTTCATCGCATCCTGCTCCTCCTGCAGCCGGGCGATCTCGGCGCTCTTGTCGCGGAAGACGCCGACGATCCCGGCCATCTCGGCGATCTCGTCGCGCCCGCGGACCCTGGCGTCGGCCGTCAGGTCCCCGGCGGCGACGGCACGCATGGCGTCGATCACCCGCAGCAGCCGGCGGGTCAGCCGGTTGCGGACATAGAACCAGGCGATCAGCAGGCTCGACAGCACCACGATGGCCGCGGCTCCGCCCTGGACGGCGACGGCACCGGCAATCGCGCTTTCGGTTTGCGTCACGTCCGCGTCGGTGCGCTCCTGCTGGTGGGCGACGACCGTGTCGATGGTGCCGTTCAGTTCGGTGGTCAGCCGCACCGTCTCGGCCAGCGCGCTTTCGATGTCGGCGGTGATGCGCGCCTGATCGTCACGCAGGCGGAAGACGCTGCCGGCGCCGCTGCCGAAGGCGGCCAGCCCGTCACGCGCCTTGACCAGCGACGGCCGGTCGGGGCTGTCCTTCGGGTAGGCCTCGATGGCGTTGTCGACGCGCAGCAGCGCCCAATTGTACTTCGACCGGATGTTGTTCAGCGTCGCGCCATAGGGCACGCTGGAGGCGGCGGCGATCATGCCGAAGGCGAGGTTGCCGTTGGCCTGCACGTTCATCAGCTGGGTGATGACCGGCAGTTCCTCCTGCGCCAGCCGGCGGCCCAGCCCGGTGGCGGCATCGACCGTCTGCGCCGCCGCCAGATCGCCCACCACATTGTTGACCGACAGGGTCGACACCTCCAGCAGCGGCGCCACCAGATCGGTGAAGTCCTCGTGCGCCATCACCGCATCGGCGACCAGCGTGTTGAGCTTCTCCTCCAGTTCCAGCCGTTCGGCGGTGCGCTTGCCCAACGTGTCCAGCGCCGCCCCCATGCGCTCCGCCAGCCCGGCGACCGCATCGGCATCGGCCGCCATCCCGCCGGCACCCGCTCCCGATTGTTTGCGCATCGCCGCGATGCGGTCACGCAGACCCGCCAGCCGCCTGGTCAGGCCGTCCATCCGCTCCGTCAGCTCCGCCGGGTCGCGCGACGCCGCCACGGCCGGCGCGTCGGCCGCGATCGCCGTGCTGTCCTTCGCCAGATTGAGCGAGCCGACGATGGCCGGCACGCTGCTGCGGCCGATCTGATCCATCGACCGCCCGGTCTCGGTCAGCGACCACCAGGCCATGACGCTGGCGAAGGCGGCGAGCATCGCCACCCCGCCGAAGGCCAGAAACAGCCGCCCCTGAATGCCGAGCCGAATGCCGCGTCGCCCTTCACTCAGCATCAGTTGCGTCATATTCCTCTCCTATACGTAATATTTTTGTCAGCAGTCTTGACCGTTTGGTGTCGCGACAAGTTTGAAGGATGGCGCCAACGGCCGTCAGTCGCGGCAAACCCTGATCGGGCGCATAACGGAACCGCGTGTGCCCTCTCTTAGCATGCGCGTTTATTTTCGTAAAGAAACATGCTTGTGTTGCGAACAATATCCGGCGTACATATTTGCCGTACGGGGCCGTAGGTTCGCTGCGCGGCGGAAACGCCCGGCCCGCCTCGATCGGAACCGTTGCCCAGCTGCCGTTTTCGCTTTGACCCATTCCGCGCATCTGATTCACTGACGCCCCGCCCCACCCGACCGGAGACAGCCCCTCGATGGATGCGCGCCTGGATGCCGAACGCCGCCAGCAGGAGATCGTGGCCCTGGTCCACGCCAAGGGCATGGTGCAGATCCAATGGCTGGCCGAACATTTCGACGTCACGCCGCAGACCATCCGCCGCGATATCGAGCATCTGGCCGGGCAGTCCGCCGTCCGCCGGTTCCGCGGCGGCGTCACCGTGCCGTCCAGCGTGGAGAACATCGCCTATTCCACCCGCCAGACCCTGATGGCGGAGGAAAAGCGCCGCATCGCCGAGATGGTCGCCCGCCATGTGCCGGAGGACGCCTCGCTGTTCCTCAACATCGGCACGACGACGGAGGCGGTGGCCCAGGCGCTGCTCGGCCACAAGCGGCTGCGGGTGCTGACCAACAACCTGAACGTCGCCACCATCCTGCACAAGAACACCAGCTTCGCGCTCTCCATCGCCGGCGGCCTCGTGCGCGAGCGCGACGGCGGCATCATCGGCGAGGCGACGGTGGAGTTCATTCGCCGCTACAAGGTCGACATCGGCATCATCGGCATCAGCGGCATCGACGCCGAAGGCGACCTGCTGGATTACGACGAGCAGGAGGTCCGCGTCGCCCGTGCCATCATCGAAAGCTCGCGCCGCGTCTTCCTGGTCACCGACCACACCAAGTTCGGCCGCAACGCCATGATCCGCATGGCCGACGTCAGCGTGCTCGACGCGCTCTTCACCGACCGCCTGCCGCCGCCGGAGTTGATGGAGGTGCTGGGCAACGCCGACTGTCAGGTTCACGTCGCCGATGGCAGCGAGCCGGCGAACGGCGACAACGAGGATGCGGAGGAGTAAGGGGATACCCCCCGTTTCTGCGAAACTGCTTCAAACGCGGCACCCCCACCCGCGGCCCCGATGTCGCTTGCCGAAGCGGGGCATCGCCTCCACTCTGTGATGTTGGGCCTTGTGAAAGCGGTTGGCCCGGCAAACAGATATCAGCAGGTGTGCGGTGATCATCGAAAGCGACCTCAAGCTCGACTTCAAGGATGTGCTGATCCGGCCGAAACGCAGCACGCTGCAGAGCCGCAACGACGTGGACGTCAACCGGACCTTCACCTTCCTGCACACCCAGCGCGACTGGACCGGCTTTCCGCTGATCGCCGCCAACATGGACGTCACCGGCAGCATGGGCATGGCCCGCGCGCTGTCGCGCTTCGGCGCCATGACCGCCCTGCACAAGCATTACAAGGCGGACGAGCTGGTCGCCTTCTTCCAGGCGGAGGCGGACTCCGCCGTCCAGTCCAACGTCTTCTATTCGATGGGCATCGCCGACGCCGACCATGACAAGTTCCAGGCGGTGAAGGCCAAGGCGCCGGTGGGGAAGATCTGCCTGGACGTCGCCAACGGCTATACCGAGCGTTTCGTCGAGGTGATCGCCCGCCTGCGCGAAGAGAACCCGGACACCGTCATCATGGCCGGCAATGTCGTCACCGGCGACATGACGGAGGCGCTGCTGCTGGCCGGCGCCGACATCGTCAAGGTCGGCATCGGGCCGGGGTCGGTCTGCACCACCCGCAAGATGACCGGCGTCGGCTATCCCCAGCTGTCGGCCATCATCGAATGCGCCGACGCCGCCCACGGGCTGAAGGGGCAGGTCTGCGGCGACGGCGGCTGCACGGTGCCCGGCGACATCTCCAAGGCCTATGGCGCCGGCGCCGACTTCGTCATGCTCGGCGGCATGCTGGCCGGCCATGACGAGTGCGAGGGCGAAATCCGCTACGAGGACCGGGACGGCAACCGCGTGCCGGTCGCCATGACCTTCTACGGCATGTCGTCGGACACCGCGATGCACAAATACTCCGGCGGCGTCGCCTCCTACCGCGCCTCTGAAGGCAAGACGGTGGAGATCCCCTATCGCGGCCCGGTGGAGAACACGATGCAGGAGATCATGGGTGGCGTGCGCAGCATGATGACCTACATCGGCGCCACCCGGCTGAAGGAGGTGCCGAAACGCACCACCTTCGTCCGCGTCGGCGCCCAGTTGAACACCGTGTTCGGGGGCTGAGCGGCCTTCAGGCTGCATGGCAGATCCCTGCCGCCCCACCCCGTCCGAATCTTGTCTCTTGGTCCCGTTCCGTTCTACTGCTTGGGTGAGCGGCGAATCGGATCTTTGCGGGAACGAGAGTGGTTATGGACGGGGTGCCCGGCAGTGGAGCGGACGTCATCCGCGCCCAGTTGTCGACCCTGCCGGACACGCCCGGCGTCTACCGGATGCTGGCGGCCGACGGGTCGGTCCTTTATGTCGGCAAGGCGAAGAACCTGAAGCGGCGGGTGGCCAGCTACACCCGGACCGATGGGCTGCCCAACCGCACCCGGCGGATGGTGTCGCTGACCCGCGCAATGGAGTTCGTCACCACCCACACCGAGGCCGAGGCGCTTCTGCTCGAAGCGAATCTGATCCGCAGCCTGCTGCCGCCCTTCAACATCCTGGTCAAGGACGACAGCTCCTTCTCCTACATCGTCATCGGGAAAGGCCACGACTTCCCGCGACTGATGCAGCATCGCGGCAGCGCCGAGCGGCGCGGCACATCGGGCAAGGGCAACCGCAGGGAGTCCGACCTGTTCGGCCCCTACGCCTCGCCGCATCTGGTCGGCATGACCATTGCCGCCCTGCAACGCGCCTTCCTGCTGCGCAGCTGCGACGACGGCGTGTTCGCCTCGCGCACCCGCCCCTGCCTGCAGCACCAGATCAAGCGCTGCTCCGCTCCCTGCGTCGGCCGCGTCAGCGAAGAGGAATACGCCGATCAGGTCCAGGGCGTGCGCGACGTGCTGTCCGGCCGCAGCGCGGAGGTGCAGGCAGAATTCGCCCGCCACATGCTCGACAGCTCCGACCGGCTGGAATATGAGGACGCCGCCCGCTGGCGCGACCGCATCCGCGCGCTGACCGCGTTGCAGAGCCGCCAGGACATCAATCTGGAGGACACGCTGGGCGACGCCGACGTGCTGGCCCTGCACCGCGAGGGCGGTGCGGCCTGCGTCCAGGCCTTCTTCTTCCGCGGCGGCCGCAACCAGGGCACCCGTGCCTTCTTCCCGTGCATCGACGCGGAGGAGGAGCCGGGCGACATCCTCGCCGCCTTCGCCGCCCAACTCTATGCCGACACTCCGCCGCCGGCCCTGCTGCTGCTGAGCGACCCGGTCGAGTCAGCTGACCTGCTGGAGGAAGCGCTGAGCCTGTCGGCCGGCCACCGCGTCGCCGTGGAATGCCCGAAGCGCGGGCCGAAACGCCGCGCGGTCGAGCACGCGCAGACCAACGCCCGCGACGCGCTCGGCCGCCGTCTGGCCGAGCGCTCCACCCAGGCGACGCTGCTGGAGGGGGTGGCGCGCGTCTTCGGCCTGCCGGCCGCGCCGCGCCGCATCGAGATCTACGACATCTCCCACATCCAGGGCTCCTTCCCGGTCGGCGCCATGGTGGTGGCCGGGCCGGAGGGGTTCCAGCGCAACGCCTACCGCCGCTTCTACATCCGTGATCCGGAGGCCGCCGGCGACGATTACGCCATGCTGCGCGAGACCTTCACCCGCCGCTTCCACCGCAGCAGCGAGGCCGGCCGCGATTCCGGACAATGGCCCGACCTCGTCCTGATCGACGGCGGGCTCGGGCAGTTGAATGCGGTGAAGGACGAGCTGGCGATGCTGCAGATCACCGATATCCCGCTGGTCGCCATCGCCAAGGGACCTGACCGCAATGCCGGACGCGAGCGCTTCTTCCGCCCCGGCCAGCCGCCGCTGTCTCTGGCGCCCAACGATCCGGTGCTGCATTTCCTGCAAAGGCTGCGCGACGAGGCCCACCGCACCGCCATCGACAGCCACCGCGCCCGCCGCATGAAGGCGATGTCGCACACCCGCATCGACGGCATTCCCGGCATCGGCCCCGCCCGCAAGAAGGCCCTGCTCCACCATTTCGGCAGCGCCACCGCGGTCGCCTCCGCCGGCCTGAAGGACCTGGAGGCCGCCCCCGGCATCAGCGAAGTCATTGCGCGAAAGCTTTACGAGCACTTCCACGGTTGAACATTGATCCGGCGCTCGGACTCAATCTCGGATCGCGCAAATGTCCAAACATGCACACGCAGAGGCGGTGTCAAAAATCCGCAATAGACAGCGTCAGTGCCGCTGAGCCAGGGCAAGCATCAATCTGCCCATTTAAGAAAATTAAATAATGCTGTGCTTGGATAATGTTCCGGCGGGTGTTCCGGATTGCTGCACTGCATCCACCCGCCCTTCCCACATCATTCTCTGCCCAAACCGAAACCTCCCGATCAGCTCCCAAACGAGGTGAAGGACCATGTTGGCCGACTGGCACATTCAAACCAAGACGGCCGCCGCCGCCGCTGTCGTCGGGCTCTTCTCCGTGGTGACGGCCGCGGCCGGCTTCTACGCCCTGGACCGCACCGAACGGGCCGTCGGCGAGCTTGTCCGCACCCAGAAGGAACAGCTCGACGCCTTCGACATGCGCATCGACATCATCGCGCTGAGCCGGATGGAGTATGAGCTTGGCAACGATCCCGCCAAGGCCGGCAGCTTCACCGGGCAGGCCGACAAGCGCATCGCCGAGATGCAGGAGCGGCTGACGGCGCTCGGCAAGCGCTCCGACGCCGACCAGATGGCGAAGATCGACGCCATTCGCGCCGGCTTCGGCGGTTATGAGAAGAACGTCCGCTCGATGCTCGACACCGCCAAAGCCGCGGCGACCAAGGGTGGCGACGAGGGCCGTACGCTGGTTCTGGAAGGGCTGAAGGCCAGCCGCAGCGGGCAGATGGCGCTGACCGACGCGGTGAAGGCCTACAACAGCGACGTGTCGAAGCGCACCGACGCCGCGGTGACGGAGGCGATGGGGCTGGCGCAGACCATGAAGGCCACGCTGGCGGTGGCCGCGGCGCTGGCGCTCGCCGTCGGTCTGCTGATCTCCATCATGATCTCGCGGGTCGGGCTGGTCCTGCCGCTCCGCGCGCTGATGCAGGAGGTCCGCCGCATGGCCGGCGGCGCGCTCGACAAGACGGTGGAGGGCATCGGCCGCAAGGACGAGATCGGCGAACTGGCCCGTTCGGTCGAGGGTTTCCGCCAGGAGCTGGTCAGGGGCCGCGAGGTCCAGGCGGAGGTGGACCGCCAGCGCGAACAGGCGCTTGCCGTCGCCAACCGGCGCGAGGGGCTGCTGCGCGCCTTCGACAGCGCCATCTCCGGCATCCTGCGCGGCGTCGCATCCGCCGCGACCGAACTGGAAAGCACCGCCCGCAGCATGAGCGGCATCGCCCAGAAATCCATGCATCAGGCGACCGGCTCCGCCGCCGCGTCGGAACAGACCTCCTCCAACGTCCAGGCGGTCGCCGCAGCGACGGAGGAGATGAACGCCTCCATCGCCGAGATCGCCCGTCAGGTGAACCAGAGCACCGACGTGGCGGGTGCCGCGATGCGCGAGGCCGAGCAGACCAACGCCGTCGTCGGCGACCTCGCCCAGACCGCCCAGCGCATTGGCGAGGTGGTGGAGCTGATCAGCAACATCGCGGCGCAGACCAACCTGCTGGCGCTGAACGCCACCATCGAGGCCGCGCGGGCGGGAGAGGCCGGCAAGGGCTTCGCCGTCGTCGCGTCGGAAGTGAAGAGCCTCGCCAGCCAGACCGCCCGCGCCACCGATGAGATCGCCGCCCAAATTCAGGCGATGCAGTCGGTGACCGGCACGGCGGTGACGGCAATCAAGGGGATTGGCGTCACCATCGCCCGCATGAACGAAATCGCCACCGCCATCTCCGGCGCCATCACCCAGCAGAACGCGACGACCGAGGAGATCAGCCGGGCGATCCAGCAGGCCTCCCACGCCACCGCCAGCGTGTCGGCCAGCCTGTCGGAACTGACGGAGGTCGCGGCGCAGACCGAGAACGCCGGCGGTCAGGTGCTGTCCGCCGCCCGCGAACTGTCGCAGCAGTCGGAGGCGATGCACCACGAGGTGGAGGGCTTCCTCTCCCAGATCCGCGCGGGCTGAGGCCGCCGGGACAACGAGACGCGGGAAGACGGTCGCCTACGGCACCGTCTTTCCCGTGAACGGGTTCCAGCCGACCGCCGCCAGCGCCGCCCAGGCGGTCGCGCCCAGATGGGGGCGGCGGTAATAGAGGAAATCGTCGGTCTTGCTGTCCGGCCCGATGGCAAGCCCGGTGGACAGCACCTGCGGCCGGGTGGCGTAGAGATAGCCACCGGGGCTGATCTCCTTCAGCAACTCGCCGAACAGCCGGTCGGCATCGCCACGGCGGCCGACGGCGCGGTAGGCCAGCGCCGCCTGCGCCGTGCCCTCCACCCACATGCCGTCGCGATCGTCGTTGAAGTCGAAGCCGCCGTCGGCGCCATGCGCGCGCTCCGCATAGGACAGGGCGGCCCGCCAAGCCTCCGGCGCCTTCGGCAGCAACAGCGGCCAGAGCTGGGCATCGAGGCCGGAGGTGGAGGTGCTGACCGTCACCCCGTCCGGTGCGGTACCGATGGGGAAATGGTCGCCGCCCGCCGTCCACATCTTGTCGAGGAAGTCGCGCGCCTCCTTCTCCGGCCCGACGAAATCGCCGCCAAGCCAGCCGAACAGCGCGACCAGATCGGTGTTGTGCTCGGTCGATTTCCAGGTCAGCGGCTGCGGTGCGTCGTCGAAGCCCTGCAAGCCGCCGTTGAAACCTCCGGGGCCGCGCGGATCGCGGGTATGCTCGACCACCCAGCGCGCCAGCTCCGCCGCTCCGTCGCGGAAGCGCGTCTCGCCGGTCGCATCGGCCAGCGTCAGCAGGGCCAATCCGGCCCAGGCGACGTTGCCGGTGGCGGTGCCGACCTGATAAGGGTCCTCGCCCCAATGGTTTCCGACGGCATCCCACCAGCCATTCGGCGGGATCGGCCGCTGTTTCTGCGCGCCGGCCCGGTAGGTGTTGCGCAGCCGCCCCTTCCAGCCGGCGCGGTCGAGCGACACGGCGTCGAGCAGCGCCTCGCCGATGCGCAGGGCCTTGTCGCGCTGTCCGCAGGCGGTCAGCGCCATGATCGCCAGCGCATTGTCGTAGGTGAAGGCGGCGTTTGACAGAGCCGGCTCGGAAGTCGGGCCGGGCGCGTATGAATTGTCATAGCTGCGCAGGAACAGCGGCCCGCGCCCGGACACCTCGTCGACCCGCGACGCGAGCGTGCCGCAGGTCTTCTGCGCCAGCTCCTTGGCCGGAGGGGCGGGTGCGGCGGAAGCGGGGGCGGATGTCAGGGCGGAAATTCCAATCACGGCCGCCGCCAGCGCGGCACGGCCGAACCGCACACCCCGCCGGGAGAGCATTCGCTTGACGCTGACATGCTTGGACATCGACACCGCCGGCCAGTTCCAGAAAGCCCCAGATATGGCCCTTTCGCCGGCCGACGGCAACCGAAGGGGATGGCGTGGCCCTCCTTACAGCGGCGCCAGACCCGCCATGATGTGCTTCTTGCGGTCATCATAGGCGCCGCCCAGCTCGGCCGCGCGGTCGTCGTCGAGGACGTCCCTGGCCTCCTCGAACAGTTCCTCTTCCTCTTCGTCCAAATGGTGGCGGACCAGTTCGCCCAGCACCTGCAGCTTTTCCTTCCAGCCGCTGTCGGTGGTCTTCATCGCGTTCAGCTCGTCGAGCAGGCCGTTGATGAGGTGATGCTCGTTCAACCCCTCGACCGTTTCCGACTTCGCCTCCTTGGCCTTCTTCAGCGAGGCGTAGAAGACGCCTTCCTCCACCTTCGAATGGGCCCACAACTCCCGCTGCAGTTCCTCGAACACGGCGCGGCCGCTGCCGTTGGCCTTCTCGGTCTTTTCGAGAAGGCTGCGGATGGTGTCGTGATCGGTCTTGATGCGGGCGAAGATATCAGCCTGGGTGCCGGTGGTCTTGCTGGCCATCGTCGGGGTCCTTGGCAATTGTCGAGGGGCGACTGCCGGACGGCAATCGCGAAAAAGCTTGCCAGTAGAACCCCGCCGCGGCCGGACTGTTCCCCGGCCCCTTCAGCCCCTGCCGTACCCTCAGCCTTGCGGATGGGTGTCCACGAATTCCCGCAGGGTGTGCATCAGTTCCACCGCATGGCCGACCTGGCCGTGGGCGCAGGCCTCCGCGATGTCGTCGGCGATGATATGGGCGATGCGGTTGGCGCCGCCGGGGCAGTGGGCAAGGCAATGGCCCATCTCCACCGCCACCATTTCCGGCAGATGCTCGTGTTCGGCGATCGCGTCGACCTCGGCTTCGGTGAGATCGCTCAGCGCGATGCAGTCCTTGATCGTCAACATGGCGCGTTCCTCCCAGGAACGGCCGGGATGCCCTGTGGGCAGGGTCGAAAACGGTCCTGCTGATCGTCCCTCTGCAAATGCCGGAGCCGCACGGGCTCCCCGCCGGAAAAAGCGGCAGGAAAACCCGCGCGGCCGAAGACCGGCGACTATCAGTGAGCCATCAGAACCGGCAGCCCGGCGTGGTTCAGCACGTAGCGCGTGACACCGCCCAGGATCATTTCCCGCATCCGGCTGTGGCCGTAACCGCCCATAACCAGCAGGTCGGCGTCCAGCTCCACGGCTTTCTTGGTGACCGTCTCCCCAACGGGTTCCGATCCCGGATGCAATATAGTTAACTCAGGGTTAACACCCTGCCAAGCGAGATATTGGGCAATGCGGCGTCCTGTCGCGCCCTCCGTCACCGAAGTTTCGGCGGTCAGAATGTGGGCACGCTCGGCGCTGCGCAGGAAGGGCAGGGCCGCGGCGACGGCGCGCGTCGCCTCCGTCTTGCCGTTCCAGGCGACGGCGACGGTGTGGCCGATCTCCGCCGGCAGGTTTTTCGGCACCAGCAGCACCGGCCGGGCGGATCCCAGCAGCGCCGTTTCCATGGTGGTATAGCCCTGCGTATCGGCCTCGATGGAGGTGTGGGCGCAGACGATCAGGTCGGCCAGACGGCCTTCGGCCGGCACCACGTCCTCGATCCGGCCGACGACCTCGCGCCAGGAGGCGGACGGCGCCTCGACCCCGCCGGGGACATCGCGCATCTCGAAGCCGGCCTCGGCGACGGCGGCGTCGAAGGACCGGCGGGCGGCGGCGCGATGGTTGTTCGATTCCGTTTCCGCCGCGCGCATGATCTCGTCCACCATGGCGCCGGACATGCCCTCGCCCAGCATCGGGACGGCATCGCGCGGGTCGAGGCTGACGAACAGGCCGACGAGGTGGGCGTCGAAGTCGCGCGCCACCGAAATCGCGCCCTTCAGGGCCACCGGGTCGTTCTCACTGCCGCACAGCGGCACAAGGATGGTCTTGTAGGTCATGGACTCCTCCCGGACCGGTTCGAGCGGCCCTTCCCGGACGGCGGCGGTCCGTCCGCCGGTGTGGCGGGCGATTCTCACCGGGCCGTCATTCGCCCCATCGTCGCTGCGGTCCGCGGTCCGGGGCAGGGGCCGCAAACCTTGAAGATGCAGTCCATAAGATGTTGCCACTCCTGGAATTAGGCCAAGCTTGCACGGGCGTCGTCCAGCACATCCGCTGCAACCCTGCCAGAATCCAGGCGCGTCCAGTCGATTGTACCCAAATCATAGGATTCCTGCCGTTCCACCACGTCGGCGGTGGCGTCGGACGCATCGTTGCGACGATTGGTCACACGGTCCACCCGCTCTGACAGCGGCGCCTCCATCCAGATCCCGTCGAACCGCACGCCGGCCGCCGCCGCGACCGCTTCGATCCGGCGGCGTTCGTCCGGCCGGGCGCTGACCGCATCGACCACCACGGCTTGGCCCGTTCCCAGAACCACCGCCGCCCTCCGGTACAACTCATCATAGACCCGTTCTGTCACCGCCGGGGCATAGCCGTCGGCCGGCAGCCGGTCGGTGTCGGCGACTCCGCACAGCCGCTTGCGCAACACGTCGCTGCGCAGCACCACCGCACCGGGCGGCGGCCCCAGATCGGGTGCGATCCCCTTGGCCAGCCTGGTCTTTCCGGTGCCGGACAGCCCGCCGACCGCCACCAGCCGCGCCGGCGCCGGGTCCAGTACGGCCAAGGCATGGTCCAGATAGCGCCGCGCCTCTTCGGCCAACCCCTCCGCCTTTCCGCCAAGCCGCAGCGCCGCGGCCGAAACCTTGGCCCGCACCGCCGCACGCAGCGACAGGAACAGCGGCAGCGCCGCCAGCCCGCCGTAATCCTCCGTCTCCTCCAGATAGCGGTTCAGCACCACATTGCCCAACGGCCGCAGCCCACGGTAATCCAGGTCCATCAGCAGGAAGGCGAGGTCATAGAAGACGTCGGCCACCGCCAGCGCCTCGTCGAACTCGATGGCGTCGAACAGGGTCGGTTCGCCGTCCAGCAGGACGATGTTGCGCAGATGCAGGTCGCCATGGCCGTGGCGGACGAATCCGTCCCGCCGCCGCGCCTCCAGCAGCGGCGCCAACCGGTCAAGCGCCTCCGCCGTACGCTCCGCCAGCCGCGCCACCGCGTCCGCCGGAAACAGGTCCGGCGCGGCGCGCAGGTCTTCCAGATTGCCGTCCGCCACCACGCGCAACGCCTCCACCCCGCCGCCATCCGGCCGGGGAGCGGCGTCACGGTGAAAGGCGGCGATCCGCTCGGCCAGCCGGCGCATCAGGACCGGGGTCAGGCTGCCTTGCTCGGCCATACGGTCGAACAGCGCCTCATCGGGGAAGCGCGCCATCGACACCAGCCAGTCGATGACCTCCCCCGGCACATCCCCTGCCGCGTCCCCGCCCGCTTCGTCCAGCCGCCAACGGCCATCGGCCCCGCGGCGGATTGCGACCACATCACGGTAGAGCCCCGGCGCGGTGCGGCGGTTGATCGCCAGTTCCGCCACGCAGGCCGCATGGCGCTTCGCGACCGTCGAATAGTCCAGATAGGGATAACGCACCGCACGCTTCAGCTTCAGCGCCCGGTCACCCGCCAGGAACACCAGCGCGGCGTGGGTGTCGATGCGCTCCACCAGAGCCCCGCCATGGGTGCGCGGATCGCCGAGGAAGGCGATCACCTCCTCCTGCGGCCCAGGGCCGGACGCTGGCTCGGCGGGATGCACGTTCATGAGCATATGGTAACAGACGATCGTCCCGTACCGCTCGTGCTTTCATGGTTGAAACGCGGATGGCGATCACGACATCCTAGGGGTAGTGCCGATACTCCATGGGTCAGTCGCCACGCCCCATCGTTATAGTGGCCGGACCGCGTGGTGCGATCCGACGCGTCATCGGGAGGGGGTGCCCGTGAACCGCCTGTTCAGCCACCAGAGGATTCACCCGCAGGCCGTCTTGGCCGCCTGCCTGCTCGCGCTCGCCTTCACTCTTCTGGGGGCCGGCGCCGGATCGGCACGGGCGGAATCCATCGACGCGGACGGCCGGTTCGGCAATTGGGCGGTCGGCGGCCTCGCCTACAGCCTGCAGCCGCCGGCGGAAAGCAGCCTCACCATCCTGAACAGCAAGATGCGGATCGGGTCATCGCTGATCCCGCAGGTCGAACCCTATGTCAGCATCCAGCCCTGGATCGGGCCGGGCAGCGGCAGCAGCCTGACCCCGCGCGGCGCCGTGACCGGCCTCGGCACGGGACTGACCGGCGGCCTGACCGGGGGCCTCAGCGGCGGCGTGCTGGTCGACGTTCCGCTCGGCTCCTTCGTCTTCACCCCCAGTTTCGGCGCCGGCACCCTGCCCACCGCCCGGCGCGAGGGCGCCCCCACCACCGAATTCCGCTCGCAGCTGGAATTGGGATACGAGTTCGACAACAAGTCGCGCTTCAGCCTGGGCTACAGCCGCATCGTCAACGACGCCGCGGCGGGCGATCCGGCGGCCGGCACCAACAATGTCTTCGGCTTTTACTATCGCTTGCCTTTCGGCGGCCCCTGACCGGGGGCCGGGGCCAGGACATCGTGTCGCGGCGTCTCGCCTATTGAAAACGCGCGCGTGGGTGGCGTCTTAACCGCATCTTAAACATGGTTGGATCAAGTGGACGCGGACCGAACGCTCCCCGGGGAACCCACCATGGCCACCAAGCGCAAGACCGCCTCCTCCGCCGCTCCCGCAACCGCTCCCGCCACCACCGCGCCGGTGTTCGAGGCTCCGGTGGAAAGCTGGGCCGACACCATCCTGCGCACCAACTTCGCGTCGGTGGAACAGGACAGCATCGTCCTGCTGCAGGCGGCCAGCACCCTGCTGGAATCGGACGCGCCGGAAAAGGTCACAGTCGCCCTGGACCAGAACCTGAAGCTCTGGATCGCCATCAAGACGGTCCTGCTGAACGACGACTGCCCGGTCGAGCCGGAGGTGAAAGCCAACCTGCGCAATCTGGCGCAGTATGTCGTCTCCACCACCATGCTGGCGACCCAGGGCGCGATCGAGACGCGCAAGCTGGTCTCGCTGGCCCGCCTGAACATGAACATCGCCGAGGGTCTGCTCAGCGGCCAGCGCAACCGCATGATCCAGGAACGCGCCTATCAGATCTGGCAGGAGGAAGGCTGCCCCGAAGGCCGCGAGCAGGAGCATTGGCTGCGCGCCGAAGCCGAAATCTCCGGCCTGTTCAAGGTCTAAGCGAAAGTCGGACGTTCCGGGCCGAGCGTCGGCGCGGGTTTACGCAACACCGCCATACCGCTCCGACATGACCGCCCGCGTCGCGACACCGTGACGCGGGCGGCAACGCTTGGTAGGCTCGGTGCACCGTGACTGTCCCGCCGCAAACAATTCCCAAGCCTCATAAGCGCGTCGACAACACCCCGCTCGGCATCGCCTCGATGCTGATGTCCGTGCTGTTCTTCTCGCTGATGAACGTCCTGGCGAAGCTCCTGATGGACCGCTTCCCGGTGACCGAGGTCATGTTCTTCCGCAGCCTGTTCGCCCTGATCCCAGTCTGTCTGGCGATCCATTTCGGCATGGGCTTCGTGACGACGCTGCGCACCCGCTATCCCTGGGGCCATCTGGGGCGGTCGCTGATCGGGTTGAGTTCCATGGCCGCCATGTTCTGGTCCTTCCATCTGCTGCCGCTCGGCGACGCCATCTCGCTGAATTTCGCCGCCCCGCTGTTCCTCACCGCGCTGTCGGTGCCGCTGTTGAGCGAGAAGGTCGGCATCCACCGCTGGAGCGCGGTTCTGGTCGGTTTCGCCGGCGT
Source organism: uncultured Azospirillum sp. (assembly GCA_965650625.1). Classification (GTDB taxonomy): domain Bacteria; phylum Pseudomonadota; class Alphaproteobacteria; order Azospirillales; family Azospirillaceae; genus Azospirillum. The sequence continues at coordinate 15,384 of CBFGPE010000025.1, forward strand.
GCTCATCATCGTGCGGCCCAGCGGCGACGTGATGAATCTGGGCGCGCTCATCGCGCTGTTCGGGGCGCTGACCAACGCGCTGGCAATGATCGCCATCCGCCAGCTGAGCCGGACGGAGCTGGCGAACACCATCGTCTTCTACTTCACCCTGCTGACCACCGTCCTGCTCGGCCTGACCCTGCCCTTCTCCTGGATCACGCCGGGCCCGATGGACTGGCTGATGCTGCTGGCGACCGGTCTGTGCGGCGGTTGCGGCCAGCTGATGCTGACCCGCGCCTATTCGCTGGCCCCGGCCGCCCTGGTGGCGCCGCTGAACTATACCTCGCTGCTGCTGGCGGTCGGCTTCGGCTGGCTGCTGTGGGGGGAGGTGCCGACCGCGACCATGGCGGCCGGCGCCGCCGTGGTGATGGCGAGCGGCCTCTACATCCTGCACCGCGAGACCCGCCGCGGCACGACCGTGACCGAGCGGCTCCCCGCCGGTGAAGGCGACTGACGCCACCCCGCGCGCCCCGAAATTTCGGCGGATCGCCGCGCGTCATAGTTTCGCCATGGCGCAATGATGGGCTGTAGCATTGCGCCGGTGAACGAGTCGGTGGGCAAAAGCCGCAAGCGGCGCCTATATGATTGGTTCGCGCAGCATGACCGGCCGGCGACGCCAAGCGAACCGCCGGACCGGCTGCATTTCGGCGCGGAGGGGGCGGCATGAAGCAGAACGAGCGACGCGGCGACTCCGGACAGCGCCCGAACGGGATTCCCGACAGCGACGGCGTGACCGAGCCGCGCTTCCGCCTTGCCCAGGCGCGCGCGGCGCTGCTGTGGGAACGGCTGGGGCCGGCGCTGTGGGCGCCGCTGTCGGTGCTGGGCGCCTTCCTGGCGCTGGCGCTGCTGAATCTGCTGGTCCTGCTGCCGGGCTGGCTGCATGGGCTGGCCCTGCTGGTGCTCGCCGCCGCCTTCCTGCTATCGCTCGTCATCGGGGTCAGGCGCTTCCGCAGCCCGGCCGAGGATGAGGCCCGCCGCCGGCTGGAGCGGGACAGCGGTCTCGCCCACCGTCCGCTGCACACCCTGCGCGACCGGCCCGCCGGCAACGACCCGACCGCCCAGGCACTGTGGCGCCTGCACCAGGAACGCACGCGCGCCGCCATGCGCGGCCTGCGCGTCGCCTGGCCGGGAACCGAGGTGCCGTCGCACGACCGCTATGCCTTGCGCGCCCTGGTGATCCTGACCCTGGTGGTCGCCGGTGCCGCCGCCTGGGGCGACTGGCGCCCGCGCATCGCCGCCGCTCTGACCCCCCATTTCGCCGGCGGCACCGCCACGGCGGCGGCGACGCTCGACCTGTGGATCAACCCGCCCGACTATACCGGCCTGCCGCCGGTCTTCCTGAAATCCGGCTCCACCGCCAAGTCCGCTGCGAAGCCAGCCGCCGGCACCCCCACTGCCGACCACCCCGCCGACCAGCCGGTGAAGGTGCCGCAGGGCAGCCTCGTGCTGGCCCGCGTCACCGGCGGCGGCGGCACCCCCAGCCTGGAGGCCGGCGACCAGACCGGTCCGTTCGAGGCGGTGGATTCGACCAATTTCCAGGTGCAGAAGCCGGTGACCGGCGGCACCCGCATCGCCGTCACCCAGGGCGGGCGCACACTGGGTTCTTGGCCGATCGAGGTGGTGCCCGACCGCGCGCCCATCATCGCCCACGCCAATCCGCCCGCAGCCGGCGAACGCGGCGCGCTGAAGCTGGACTATGCCGCCCGCGACGATTACGGCCTGACCGAGGTGAAGGCGCAGATCCGCCTTGCGCCCGAGGTCCCGCCGCAGCCCGGCGCCGCCAAGAAGGACGTGCAGAAGACCGAAGCCGACCCGGTGCTGGAATTCCCGCTGTCGCTGCCCGGCGTCCGCCCGAAGGAGGCGCACGCCACCGCCTTCCAGGACCTGACCGCCCACCCCTGGGCCGGCATGCCGGTGACGGTGCGGCTTACCGCGACCGACGGCGCCGGCCAGACCGGCCGGTCGGACGATGCCGCCATCATCCTGCCGGAACGGACCTTCAACCATCCCGTCGCCCGCGCCATCATCAACCAGCGCAAGATCCTGACCCGCAATCCGCAGGAGTCGCGGGTCCAGGTCGCCCGCGCGCTGGCGGAGATCTCCTCGCGCCCCGGCACCTATGGCGACGACATCGTCGCCTTCCTGTCGCTGCGCACCGCCATGGCCCGGCTGATGTTGGACCAGAGCGCAGACGCCGTTCCGGCCCTGCAGCAGCTTCTGTGGGAAACCGCCCTGCGGATCGAGGATGGCGGCCTGTCGCTGGCGGAGAAGGATTTGCGCGACGCCGAGAAGCGCCTGTCCGAGGCGCTGGACAAGAACGCTTCCGACGAAGAGTTGAACCGCCTGATGGACGAGTTGCAGGCGGCGCTCGACAAGTTCATGGACGCCATGGAACAGCGGATGATGGAGGCGCTGCAGCGCGGCGAGAAGATCCCGATGGTCCCGCCGGAAATGGCCGACCGGATGACCGACCGCAACGACCTGCAGCAGATGCTCGACAAGATGCGCGAGATGGCGCAGACGGGATCGCGCGACGCCGCCCGCCAGATGCTGTCCCAGCTTCAGCAGATGCTGGAGAACATGCGCTCCGGCGCCATGGCCCAGATGAACCAGCAGCAGGCCCAGCAGCAGAACCAGACCTGGGAGATGATGCAGCAGCTGCAGAAGCTGGCGCAGCAGCAGCAGCAGCTCCTCGACCAGAGCTTCCGCCAGTCGCAGGAGTCGATGGACCAGCAGCAGGGACAGCAGGGCGAACAGCCTCGCGGTCGCCAGCAAAACCAGCGCCGCAACCAGAACGGCCAGCAGAATCCCGGCAGTCCAACCCTGCAGAAGCAGGCCGAGCAGCAGGAGGCGCTGCGCCGCCAGCTGGGCGAGTTGATGCGCCGCATGGGCGAACAGCAGGGCGGCGAGATCCCGCAGCCGCTGGGCCGTGCCGAGCGCGCCATGCGCGACGCCGCCCAGGCGCTGCAGCAGGGCGCCCCCGGCGCCGCGGTGCCGTCGCAGACGGAGGCGATGGAACAGCTGCAGCAGGGCATGCAGGGCATGGCTGAACAGATGGCCCAGCAGATGATGGGGCAGCAGGGTCCGGCCATGATGGGCCAGCAGCAGGGCCAGATGCCCCGCCAGGGCCGGGGACGCGACCCGCTGGGCCGCCGCCCGTCCGGCTACGGCATGCAGGATTCCAACGACGTGAAGATCCCCGAGCAGTCGGAACTCCAGCGTGCCCGCGAGATTCTGGACGAACTCCGCCGCCGCTCCGGCCAGTACGGCCGCCCGCAGGAGGAACGCAACTACATCGACCGGCTGCTGAAGCAGTTCTGACACCGGCCGGGGAATTCCGGCGATTCGGGCCGGAATTCCCGCCTGCCGGACCGCTTTGACTTGCAACGCTCCGCTCCCGCCGTCATTTCCTCACAAATTCCGGCCAAACTGGGGCGGAGCGGTCGGCAAGCGGGGGAGAGCGGGCGTATGAAGGTCATCATCTGCGGGGCGGGACAGGTCGGAGCCAGCATCGCGCGGCATCTCGCGCTGGAAGACAACGACATCACGGTCATCGACACCTCGACCGAACTTGCCCAGCGGATGGACGAGAGCCACGACGTGCGCGGCATGGTCGGCTACGCCTCGCACCCCGACGTGCTGGCCCAGGCGGGGGCGCGCGACGCCGACATGCTGATTGCCGTCACCCACTCCGACGAGGTCAACATGGTGGCCTGCCAGGTCGCCCATTCGGTGTTCGACATCCCGCTGCGCATCGCCCGCATCCGCAAGCAGGCCTATCTCCAGCCGGAATGGTCGAAGCTGTTCGCCCCGGAACATCTGCCGATCAGCGTCGTCATCTCGCCCGAGGTGGAGATCGCCCACAGCATCGCGCGCCGCCTGCGCTCCCCCGGCGCGTTCGAGATGGTGCCGCTGGCCGACGCCAAGGTGCATCTGATCGGCGTCCACTGCACCAACAGCTCGCCGCTGCTGAACACGCCGCTGCGCCGCCTGACCGAGATGTTTCCCGACCTGCGCGCCGCCGTGCTGGCGGTCTTCCGCGACGGCACCGGCTTCGTGCCGAAGGGCAACGACCAGCTGCGGCTGGGCGACGACGTGCATCTGGTCTGCCGCACCGCAGACATCGTCCGCGTCGTCGCCCTGTTCGGCCATACCGAGGCGCCGGCCCGCCGGCTGGTCATCGCCGGCGGCGGCAATGTCGGCTTCAATCTGGCGCAGATCGTCGAACGCCACATGCGCGGCATCTCCATCAAGATGATCGAGGGCAATGCGGCGCGGGCGGAGCTGATCTCGCGTTCGCTGCGCTCCAGCACGGTGGTGCTGAACGGCGACGCGCTCGACCACGAAATCCTGGAGGAGGCGCAGGTCGGCCGGGCCGAGACCATCGTCGCCGTCACCAACGACGACGAGACCAACGTCTTCACCTCGCTGCTGGCCAAGCGCGCCGGCTGTGGCCGGGCGATCACGCTGTTGAACAAGACCTCCTACGCGCCGATCGTCGCCGGGCTGGGGATGGATGTCGTCGTCAACCCGGCGGCGGTCACCGTCTCCTCGATCCTGCGCCATGTGCGGCGCGGCCGGGTGGCGGCGGTGCAGACCATCGGGGACAATTTCGGCGAGGTGGTGGAGGCGGAGGCGCTGGAGACCTCGCGCGCCGTCAGCGGCCCCATCGGCACCATCGGCCTGCCGGCCGGCATGATGATCGGCGCGCTGGTCCGCGGCGGCGAGGTCATCATCCCCACCAGCCAGACGGTGATCGAACCGCATGACCGCGTCATCGTGATGGCGACGTCGGATCTGGTGCGCAAGGTCGAAAAGCTGTTCGCCGTCGGGCTGGAATTCTTCTGATTGGGATTTTGCTGTTCGGCCGAGTTCCGCCGATCCTTTATCGCCGCCCCTTTTCCCCGCCCAGAGACATCATGCCGAATTTCAGGCCGATCCTGTTCATCATCGCCATTGTGCTGCTGGCGCTCGCCGCGACGATGCTCATCCCGGCTGCGGTCGACTATGCCTATGGGAATCCGGATGCGCGGATCTTCCTCTATTCCGCCGGCTTCACCGCCGGCTGCGGCGGGGTGCTGGCCTGGTCCGCGCGCTGCCATCTTCATGGTGGACTGTCGCTGCGGCAGGCCTTCCTGCTGACGCCGCTGACCTGGACGACCACCGCGGCCTTCGCCGCTCTGCCCTTCCAGTTCGGTCATTTCCCCGACCTGTCGCTGAACTACGCCAACGCCTTCTTCGAAACGATGTCGGGGCTGACCACCACCGGATCGACCGTGCTGGTCGGGCTGGACCTGACGACGGAGGGAATCCTGCTGTGGCGGGCGCTGCTGCAATGGCTGGGCGGCATCGGCATCATCGGCGTCGCCATCGCGGTGCTGCCGGCGCTGCGGGTCGGCGGAATGCAGCTTTTCCGCACCGAATCCTCCGACCGCTCGCAGAAGGTTCTGCCCCGCGCCCAGCAGATCGCCAAGGCTATCACCGCCGTCTATACCGGGCTGACGGTGATCTGCGGCGTCAGCTATTGGCTGGCCGGCATGACCCCGTTCGAGGCGGTGGTGCATGCGCTGACCAGCCTGTCCAGCGGCGGCTTTTCCACCTCCGACAGCTCGATCAGCCATTTCAAAAACCCGGTGCTGCACTGGCTGGTGACGCTGTTCATGCTGGCGGGCAGCCTGCCCTTCGTCCTCTATGTCCGCACCCTGACCGGCCAGCGCGACGCGCTGTGGCGCGACAGCCAGGTGCGCACCTACCTGACCTTCCTGGCGGCGGTGATCCTGCCGCTCAGCGTCTGGCTGACGCTCAAGCACGGATACGGCTTTGCCGATTCGCTGCGGCTGGTCGCCTTCAACGTGGTTTCGGTCGTCACCACCACCGGCTACGCCTATACCGACTACAGCCTGTGGGGGAATCTGGCGGTCGGCGTCTTCTTCGGCCTGACCTTCATCGGCGGCTGCACCGGATCGACCGCCGGCGGCATCAAGATCTTCCGGTTCGAGGTGATGGTGACGGTGCTGCGCACCCATTTCCTCCACCTGATCTATCCCCGCGGCGTCTTCCCGCGCCAGTACGGCAACCGGCAGCTGGACGACGACGTGCTGGGATCGGTGATCGTCTTCTTCGCGCTGTTCTTCACCGCCTACAGCGTCACCACCATCGCGCTGATGGCGCTGGGGCTGGACTTCATCACCAGCGCCAGCGCCGCGGTGACCGCGCTGGCCAATGTCGGCCCCGGCCTGGGCGACGTCATCGGTCCGGCCGGCAACTTCTCGAGCCTGCCGGATTCCGCCAAATGGCTGCTGTCGCTGGCGATGCTGCTGGGCCGGCTGGAGCTATTCACCGTGCTGGTGCTGTTCATGCCGCAGTTCTGGCGGGGCTGAGTCTTGCGGGGCTGAAACGGCGACGGGACCGGCTTTCGCACGGTCCCGTCCCGAAACGCCTCAACCGGTGCCCCGCACTACTTGTCGGGATTGTGGTTGGCGACGTGGTCCTGCATCTGTTCGGTCTGCACGGCCTTGCTGTCGAGGCCGCGGGCGTCGGTGTGACGGGACTTGTCGCGGTTCGACAGCACCTCGTTGTCGCCGATCGAACCGGCGGGCAGGTCGGTGTTGGCGCCGGTGCCGCTCCCCTTGCCCTGTCCGCTCGGGCTCATGTGCTTCTTGTTGGCGTTCGCCATTGCGTTATCTCCGTCGGTTGGCCGTGTCGTTTGGCCGTCCGCGACCGCCGGGAAGAAGACGCCCGGCGGCCGGCGGATGGAATCGGGATCAGCAGTGACCGTCAGGCCCGCGGATCACTGCAGCCAGATCACTGCGGGTTGCGCGGCTTGGTGCTGTCCAGGCTGTTGGCCGTGCCATGGGCCGCATCGCCGCCGGACATGCCGCTGTGGTTGGCATTGCTGCCGGTGCTGCCGGTGCTGTGGTCGCCGTTGCGCTTGCCCAGCGAGACGGTGTTGTCGTCGTACTTGAACTCCGCCATCTGCTTGACCTGATCCTCGGTCACCTGACGGGCGACGACGCGGTCGCCGTCGGTCCGCAGCAGGTTGTAGTCCAGCGCCACCTGCTTGGCGCCGATCCCCAGCACGCCGCCACGGTTCAGGATCACCTGGGTGGCCTTGCCGCTCTGAGCGTCGAGGATGATGTCGGCGACGTCGCCCAGCTTGTTGCCGTTCTCGCCGTAGACGTCCTTGCCCATCATCTTCTCGATGCTGGCGCCCTGCTGGGTGGCGGCGCCGGCACCGGCACCGGCGGAGGCGACGTTCGGGCGCTGGTCGCGGGCCATGCGCAGATGCTGTTCCAGCGTCGGCAGGGTCTGTTCGGCGAAGCGCTTCAGGTCGGCGTCCTTGCCGTTCTGCGCTTCCTCACGGAACAGCGAGACAGCGGTCTGGTGGGCGTCGACCTGGCCCTGCATATAGGCGGAATCGAACTGCTCACCCTTCATGCCGCGCAGCTTGTCCAGCTTCTGCTGATGTTCGGAATCGAGCTTGGTCGGCAGCGTCATCGACTTCTTCTGCGCCATCTCCTTCATGGCGTCGGAGGTCTTGGTGTGGTCGGACACCATGTGGCTGCCGAACTGCTTGACGTCCTTGTCCTTCGCCTGGTCCTGCGCCAGCTTGCCCGCCTGGATTTCGAACAGGTCGCTGATCGCCGCCTTGTTGGCGAAGGTCATGTCCTGCTGCGCCACCTGACCCTTTTCGGTCACCTTGGCGGTCGGCGTCGGCGTCTGGGCAAGGGACAGGGTGGGGGCCGCGAACAGGACCAGGGCGGCGGTCGCGAGAAGATGATGGCGTTTCATGGAGGCGGCTCCTGCAATTGCATGGTTTTCCGGTCGCCGACAGTCCGACCTTTTGGCCGGGCCGAAGCGCCCTTCTTCGCCACCTCAACCGTCGGGCGCGGCGGTCGTTCCCTTCCACCCGGCAGACTGGCCGGCCGGCTGCCCACCCATCCGGACCACCCCGTCCGGTTCGTCCGGGGTGCCGCGCCTGTGCACCGATTCGGCCAAGGGGGACGCGCCGGGGGTATAGCCGAATGAGCACTCGGCCTAGGCCGCGCGTCCGGGGCAAGAAGGGTGGTCTATTACCCCGGTATGGAGGCCTGCTTGCTTCGTGACGCCCGCCATGTCCTGAACGGCACGCACATCGACTGCGATCTGTGCGTGATCGGAGGCGGTGCCGCCGGCCTGACCATCGCGCGCGAACTGGCGGGCGGCAGCTTAAGCGTCGTCCTGCTGGAAGGCGGCGGACTGGAGGTCGACGGCATCTCCCAGGCGCTGTACGCCGGCCGCAACGTCGGCCTGCCCTACGAACGGCTGACCACCGCGCGCAGCCGCTATCTGGGCGGCAGCACCAATTGCTGGGGCGGCTTCTCCCGCCCGCTGGAGCCGGGCGATTTCGCCGAGCGCCCCTGGATGCCCGGCAGCGGCTGGCCGATCCCGCGCGACACGCTGATGCCCTATTACGAGCGCTCGCACGACGTGCTCGGCCTCGGACCCTTCGAATACGATAACGATTTCTGGATGGAGCGGGTCGGCGGGCCGAAGACGGCGCTGATCCCGGTAGAGGAGGACGGCGGCACCGCCTTCGAGAACCGTGTCGCCCAGCTCAGCCCGCCGATCCGCATGGGCGAGGCCTACCGCGCCGAGATCGGGCGGGCCGCCAACATCACCGCCTTCCTCAACGCCAACGTCACCGGGCTGGACACCAACCCGACCGCAACCGCGGTGGAACGGGTGCAGGTCCGCACGCTGGCCGGCCCCAGCTTCACGGTCGGCGCCCGGCTGTTCGTGCTGGGCTGCGGCGGGATCGAGAATGCGCGCATCCTGCTGCTGTCCAACAAGGTGCAGGCGGCGGGGCTGGGCAACGGCAACGATCTGGTCGGCCGCTATTTCGCCGACCACCCGCGCTTCAAGACCTCGCCGATCCGCCTGACCCGGCAGGGGCAGCACCGCACGCTCTACGACGTCAGCCTGTGCCTCGCCCGGCGGCGGCTGCGGCGGCCGCATCCGTCGATCGCGCTGGCGCTCTCGCCGACGGCGGAGCTTCAGAAGCGGCATGGGCTGCCCAACTCGCGCACATATCTGGTCGCCTCCTACCATTCCGGGGCGCTGGACGCCTTCAAGGCGATGCGCGACCTGCGGCTCCTGCCGTCGCGCCACAGCTGCCGCCGCTTCGGTGTGTCGGAGGACGAGGCCGCGAGCCTGCTGCGCAATGCCGGCCCGCGCATCCTGCGCAGCCTGCCGCAGCTGACCCATGCGCTGTTCGACAGCACCATCGATCCCGGCTGGCTGCCCCGCCGCTTCACCCTGGAAACCGTGCTGGAGCCGGTGCCCAACCCCGAAAGCCGGGTGACGCTGGACCACGCCACCGATCCGTTCGGCTGCAACCTGCCGCGGGTGGACTGGCGCCTGACCGATCAGGACCGCCGGGGCGCGACCGAGACCCAGCGCCTGCTGCGCGAGGACCTGCTGCGGCGCGGCCTGATTTCCGTGGCGGACGGGGCCGAGGCAGCGGACGAGGCGACGATGGCCGATGTCGGCTGGTGCTGGCACCATATGGGCACCACCCGCATGCATGAATCGCCGCGTCACGGCGTGGTCGATCCCGATGGCCGGGTTCATGGCGTCGGCAACCTCTATGTCGCCGGCAGTTCCGTCTTCCCGACCATGGGGGCGGACCATCCGACCATGACCATCGTCGCGCTCGCCCTGCGGATGACCGACCGCGTCCTCGCCCTGCTGCAGGACGAACGGAACAGCCCGCCCGCTCCCGCGGTCGCCGCCTCGCTTTGAGCGGGGCGGCGGCGTCCTATATTCCTCTCCTTCGCGGAGAGGATTGCACCATGGACCTGTTCGACGATGTGCCGGCCCCGCTTGCTGAAAGCTTGCCGCCTCCCGCCGGGCCGCTGCCGGACATCGTGGCGCCGGGGCTCGACTGCCTGTTCGTCGGCTTCAATCCCGGCCTGCGGTCGGGAGCGCTCGGCCACCATTACGCCGGGCGCGGCAACCAGTTCTGGCGCCTGCTCGCCGACGCCGGCCTGACCCCCCGCCTCTACCGGCCGGAGGAGGACGTCACCCTGCCGGCCATCGGGCTCGGCTCCACCAACCTCGTCGCCCGCGCCACCGCCAGCGCCGCCGACCTGTCGCGTGCGGAGCTGCGCGGCGGGGTGCCACGGCTGGCGCGGATCGTCGCCTTCGTCCGGCCCCGGGTGCTGGCCTATACCGGCAAGGGCGTCTATCTGGCGGCGACCGGCCTGCCCGACGCCCCCTGGGGCGTGCAGGACCGCGGCCTTTTCGACGGCGTCGCCGACGTGGTGGTGCCCTCGCCGAGCGGCCTCGCCCGCCTGCCCTTCGAGGAAAAGCTGCACTGGTTCCGCGAGGTCCGGGCCGAGATCGAACGGCGACGCCCCACCCCGTCCGCAATTCCTGGCTAGTCGGTAGAGATAACTGTCCGGACGGGGAGTATCGGCCGGGCGCGGGGGCCGCGGGGGGCAATCCCCCTGCCCCGGCGAATCTCCGGGAAAGGCGAGGATGCGGAAACGGCCTTGAGCCATGCTGTGCGCCGCATGACCGCCATCGACCGCCACAGCATCCCTCACGACCCGTTGCCCGCGCCGGAGACCGATATGGTCGCAACCGATCCGGTCGCCCTGCGGCTGCGGCGGCGCCATTGGACGGTTCTGGCGCTGGCCGTCCTGCTGCTGGCCGGGGTGCTGGGCGCCGCCTGCTACATTACGGTGCTGACGCCCGCCCTGAAGGCGACCGACACGGCGACCGCCACAGCCATCGAAGCGGCGGACCCCTGGGGACCACAACTGCCCCGGCCGTCCTTTCCGGTCGTCCAGTCCCAGCGGCTCGCCCGGCTTCTGCGCATCAAGCCGCCACGCAAAAAAGAACCGGCGGAGACCTCCGTCCCCGCCGGTCCGATGCGGGTCGATCCCGCGGTGAGGCTGCTGGTGGACCAGGGCTGGCCCGGCCGCCGGCCGGCGGCGATTCCCGCCACCGCCCGGACTGCCAGCATTGGGGCGGCCAGCATCGCTCCATCCCCGCAACTGACCCCGCAACTGACGGCAGCCCAACCGGTCCCCGCCCAACTGACGGCGGGGAACCAGTCGGCCTCGCCCTAGCGGCCCCGTCTCAGCTGACGATGCCGCCCCGGCTGAAGGGCAGCGTCTGCAAGGGCTGTCCGGTCACCGAGAAGACGGCGTTCGCCACCGCCGGCGCCACGGTCGGGACGCCGGGTTCGCCGGCGCCGGTCGGCCGTTCGTGCGACGGCACGATGTGGACCTCCACCGCCGGCATGTCCGACATCCGCATCGGCAGATAGCTGTCGAAGTTGGCCTGATCCACCTTGCCGTCGGTCATGGTGATCTCGTCGCGCAGCGCATGGCCGATGCCCCAGCCGGCACCGCCCTCCATCTGCGCCTTGACGATGTCGGGGTTGACGACCTCACCGCAATCGACGGCGACGACGACGCGGTCGACCTTGATCTGCCCCTTGGCGTCGACCGACACGTCGGCGACATGGGCGACATAGGTGTTGAAGCTTTCATGCACGGCGACGCCGCGGCCCTTGCCCTGCGGCAGCGGCTGACCCCAGCCGGCCTTCTCGGCCGCCAGCTTCAGCACGCCGGCCAGACGCGGATGGTCCTTCAGCATTTCCATACGGAAGGCCACCGGGTCCTTGCCGGCCGCCTTGGCGAGGCGGTCGATCATCACCTCCTTGGCATAAGCCGTGTGGGTGTGCCCGACCGAGCGCCACCACAGCGTCGTCACCGGCGAGGCGACAGTGTGCGCGTCGACCGCGAGGTTCGCCACCGGATAGGCCATGTCCGAAGCGCCCTCGACCATCGTCTCGTCGACGCCGTTCTTGACCATCACCGCCTCGAACGGCGTGCCGGCCATGAAGCTCTGGCCGACGATCCGCTGCTTCCAGCCGACCAGATCGCCCCTGGCATCGACCGCCGCCGTGATCCGGTGCAGGACCAGCGGACGGTAACGGCCGCCCTTGATGTCGTCCTCGCGCGTCCAGACCAGATGCACCGGGGCCTTGGGATAGGCCTTGGCGATGGTCACCGCCTCGGCGATGTAGTCGGCGCTGGGGGTGGCGCGCCGGCCGAAGCTGCCGCCGGCCCATTGGGTCTCGATCTTCACCTGCTCCGGCTTGCAGCCCAGGATGTGGGCGGCGACCATCTGCTCGACCGTCTGGAACTGCGACCCGGCCCAGATGGTGCAGCCACCCTCCGGGTTCAGCGCCACCACGGCGTTCAGCGGCTCCATCGGCGCATGGGCGAGGTAGGGGAAGACGAACTCGCCCTCCACCACATGACCGCCCTTGGCCTTCGCGTCGGCAATCGCCTTCTCCGCATCGCCCTTGGCGGCGGCGACGTCGCCCGGCTTCTCCGCCACCTTGCGGTAGTCGGCCAGCATGGCGTCGGTGCCACGGGTCTCGGCCTTGGCGTCATCCCAGGTCACCGTCAACGCCTCGCGGCCCTTGATGGCGGCCCAGGTGTTCTTGGCGATCACCGCGACGCCGACCGGCAGGGTCAGCACCTCGATGACGCCCGGCACCTTGCGGGCGGCGGCGTCATCGACGCTCTTCACCGTGCCGCCGAAGCGCGGGCTGCGGGCCAGCACCGCCGTCACCTGATCCGGGCGGCGGATGTCCATGGCGTAGATGGCGGTGCCGTTGGTCTTGCTGACGTGGTCCAGACGGTGCAGGTCCGGCTTGCCGATCAGCACATAGTCCTTCCGGTCCTTCAGCTTGACCTGCTGCGGCACCGGCAGCTTCGACGCCTCCTCCGCCAGCTCGCCGAAGGTCAGGCTGCGGTTGCTGGCGGCATGGCGGACCACGCCCTTCGACACCGTCACCTCGCCGGCCGGCACGTTCCAGCGCGCGGCTGCGGCGGCAACCAGCATGGCGCGGGAGGCGGCGCCGGCCATGCGCAGCTCGTCCCAACTGTTGGCGACGGCGGTGGAGCCGCCGGTGCCCTGGACGCCGAAGAAATGGTTGGCGTACAGCTTCTGGTTGGCCGGGGCGAAGGCCCCGCGGACCTGGGACCAGTCGGCGTCAAGCTCTTCCGCCGCGATGGTGGCGAGGCCGGTGACGATGCCCTGGCCCTTGTCCAGATGCTTGGCCAGCACGGTGACCGTGTTGTCCGGCGCAACGATGATGAAGGCGTGCGGGCGCGGGTCGGCCGGGCCGACGATCTTCGGCGCCGCCTCGGCGGCCAGCGCCGGCATCGGCAGATGCGCGCCGATGACCAGCGCCCCGGCCCCGGCGCCGATGGCCTTCAGGAAGCCGCGGCGCGACGGGGCCGGCAGCGGACCGGGAGCGAAACCGGACTCGGGGAACCCGTGCTCGGCGGCGTGGCGGATCAGATGATGCAGCATGGATCAGGCCCTCATCGTCTGGGCGGCATCCTTGATCGCCGCGCGGATGCGGACATAGGTGGCGCAGCGGCAGACGTTGCCGTCCATCGCCGAATCGATGTCCTGGTCGGTGGGGTTCTGGTTGTCGGTCAGCAGCGCGATGGCGCTCATGATCTGGCCCGACTGGCAGTAGCCGCACTGGACGACGTCCAGCTTCTGCCACGCCGCCTGAACGGCCTGCGCGGCCTTGCCCTTCACGCCCTCGATGGTGGTGATCTTGCTGTCCGGCGTCAGCATGCTGACCGGGGTCTGGCAGGCGCGGGTCGGCGTGCCGTCGACATGGACGGTGCAAGCGCCGCACTGGGCGATGCCGCAGCCGAACTTGGTGCCGGTCATGTTCAGCTCGTCCCGCAGAACCCACAGGAGCGGCATGTCCTCGGGAACGTCGACCTGACGCTCCTCGCCGTTGACGTTGATGCGAACCATGGCTCTTGCCTCTTTCTCCCTGAACGGAACCGCCGGCTTCTGATGGCGACGACAGGTCCGCTGCCCGGCTATGGGCGATGGCTAGGAATTGAATGTTTTTTGATTGTCGACTGCTCGGGTCAGCTCTGGCTCGACAGAATACACCGTCCAGTGCACAATGAGCTAGGCAGCTTTGGTTCATATCGCCATGAAGGCAATTCATAATCCCGCGCTCGATCTCAACCTCATCAAGGTGTTCGACGCGCTGCTGGAGACCCGCAACGTCTCCCGCGCCGCCGACGCGCTGGGCGTCAGCCAGTCAGCGGTCAGCCACGCGCTGGCCCGGCTGCGCACGCTGGTCGGCGACCCGCTGTTCGTGCGCACCGGCAACCGGATGGAGCCGACGCCGCGTGCCCAGCGTCTGGCGGAACCGCTGCGCGACCTGCTGGTGGGGGCCGCCCGCGCCCTGTCGGCGGAGGAGGATTTCGATCCCCAGCGGGAGGAGCGGAACTTCACCATCTCCACCTCCGATTCGATGCAGGCGGTGCTGCTGACCGGCATCCTGCGCGATGCGGTGGAGGGCAACCAGCGCGTCTCGGTCTCGCTGCTCAGCCTCGATCCCGACGCCATGATGACCGCGTTGGACGACGGCACGCTGGACCTTGCCATCGGCTATCTGCCGGAGCTGCGGCGCTGGCACGACCGGCAGGTGCTGTACCGGGAAACCCATGTCTGCCTGTTCAACCCGGCGCTTGTGCCCGTCACCCCGCCCATCGGGCTGGAGGATTACACCCGCTATCCGCACCTGATGCCGTCGCTGCGCGGCGGGCTGACCAGCTTCATCGACGACGAACTGGCGGCGCTGGGCACAAGGCGGCGTGTCGCCGCCTCCACCACCCAGTTCCTGGCGATCCCGATGATCCTGATGCGGGCGCCGATGCTGACCTCGCTGCCCGCCCGGCTGGCCCAGTTGTGCGCAGATGCGCTGGGGCTGGCCACCAGCCCGCTGCCCTTCGACGTCGGCGACTATGAGGTGTCGATGATCTGGCACCGCCGCAACACCGGCTCCCCCTCCCACGGATGGCTGCGGCATCGGATGGCCGAGGAAGCGGCGAAACTGTAGGGCAAGCACGCGCCGAACCACCGCGCATACACGGAAATGCACGCATAAAAAGAACATATACGATGAATTTCTATTGAGCGTGCAAGGTTATCAACGCTAGATCATCATCCATACAAATAATTTCTTGCCGCGCGGGTGGTGTCGCCATCCGTGGCCGCTCTTTTATACGCCCGATCCCGCGCGGCCGGTCCGCCACGGCTTCGTGCGCCCTCACGGAAAGGAATCGACATGAGTTTCCTGAACCCGGTGCGCCTCGTCTTTTCAGGGATTTTCCAGGCCGACGTCTCGACGGTGAACAACGACGTCCGCCATTACGACAGTGAAAGCTTCGAGTCCTCCTATCAGGAATTCCAGCAGAAGCTGCCGAGCGGCGCCACCGTCGCCAACGGCTGGTGGAACCCGACCGGGTCGGGCGCCTTCCGCCTGATCGACTGCAAGGTGGTGGGGCTGGGCTTCGCCGACGGCAGCTTCGTCGATACGCCGGGCACCGACGCCGCGCTCGGCATGCTGATCGGCGGTTCGACCGACCGCACCAGCGGCAAGCTGGTCGATCTCGACCCGCAATGGCAGATGGCCTCCGCCCCCTGGGGCCTGGACGTGCGGCTGACCGACGGCAGGACGCCGGCCTTCTTCGGCGGACGCTACCAGCCGAACCCCTTCCGCGACCTGTGGTTCAACCGGAACATCAACGCCCAGTCCGACAGCGCCGCCTCCTCCACCTTCCAGTCGGTGCTGGAGAATGTGGAATGGGCCGACGAGGCGATGCTCAGCCCCTTCCTGCGGCAGCTGCGCGACGCCACCACCGGCAACATGCTGTCGATCCGGCTGGCGACCTTCGGCTACAACGGCAACGTCAAGGATCCGCGCTTCACGCTGGGCACCGTGGTCGGCACCATCGGCCCGCAGCTGGACGGCGAGCCGACCTCCTTCATCCGGGGCCGCCGCTTCATCCCCGCCAACAACATCCCCAACAGCTGGGCCGGCATCACCTATTTCTCCGGCCAGATCGACGAGCCGTCGCAGACCGCCTTCCTCGACCTGTCGAACGCCCTGCAGATCATCGATTCCAAGGGCACGCCCAACCCCATCGGCGCCCTGACGCTGGGCATCCTGCGCGACGCCTCAATGGTGGAGAACACGCCGGTCACCCCGGCCAGCTTCCTGCCCATCGCCCGCATTCCCTATGACGACCCGGACTGGCTGGCGAAGACCGCCGGCGTCTTCGCCGCCAAGCTGACCGACGAGCAGGTCGCCCTGGCGAAGACCAACCCGCTGGCCCTGGTGACGGTGTCGGAGACCAATCCGGGCAGCACCGACCTCGATCTCGGCTATGGCATCGTCGCCATCCGCGAGGCGCAGGACGGGCTCTATGTCTGCGCCGAACCGGGGGTCCACCGCATCGACGGCGCCGGCCGGGCGGAATCGCTGGTCTATGCCACCCGCTACGGCCAACCGGTGCCCGGCGCTTCCATCGCCATCACGCAGATGGGTCGCATCCCCGGCCAGGGCGGCGGCTTCGGCGTCGACCAGCCGAGCGCACCGATCCCCGACATGGGGGTTCCCGAGGCGGCGGTCACCTTCGCGACGGACAGCGGTCCGGCCACCGGCGGCACCATCACCGCCGACGAGGACGGCGTCGCCCGGCTGGAGATCTCCACCCAATCGCCGGGCAACCCGCGCGGCTACATCGACGGACAGGTCTACCTGATCGACTACCGCATTCCGGGCCAGAGCAACACGGCGCGGTCGACCTTCGATTATGTCGTCCTGCATGTCCGCGACGATTTCGACGTGCCGGCCGATCCGACCTGGGACGACATCGCGCCGATCATGACGCAGTACGGCAACCTGTACCCGATCATGAGCAAGCATCTGGTCGATCTCAGCAGCGAGGCGTCCTGCGCCCGCCACGCCGACATCCTGCATCTGGCCTTCTCCCTGCCGGAGACCGACCCGAACTACATGCCGGTCACCCGCGACCTGTCGGTCTACAAGCGCAAGACCATCCTCGCCTGGCTGGCGAAGGTCCAGCGCGGCGAGACGGCGGTGCAGGCCAAGGCGCATCAGGCGGTTGCCGCCGCCCCCGGCCTGCGCACCGGCCCGTCGGGCGCCGCTCCGGCCAAGGCGGCCACAGCGACGCCGGACCAGCCGACGGCGGCGGACGGAAAGACCCGCTTCGCCAAGAACTTCGCCCGCGTCTCCACGCCGCCGCGCTCCTGACGCCCGGTCCTAAGGGAAGGAATCAGCCATGCTGAAGATTCAGCCGCACTTCGCCCAGGGCATCGACACCGTCCAGATCCTGCGCAACGCCCTGCAATCCGCGGTGGAGCTGGAGCACGCCACGCTCCCCGCCTATCTGACCGCCCTCTATTCGATCAAGCCCGGCACCAACCGGGAAGCGGCGGCCATCATCGGTTCGGTCTCGGTGCAGGAGATGCTGCACATGACCATCGCCGCCAACATCCTGAACGCGGTCGGCGGCCATCCGGTGATCGACAAGCCGGGCTTCATCCCGGTCTATCCCGGCCCGCTGCCGATGGGCGTCCATGAAGGGCTGACCATCTCGCTGGGCAAGCTGACCCGCAGCCTCGTCTACGACATCTTCATGACCATCGAGGAGCCGGAGGTGCCGCAGGCCTATCCGGTGAAGCAGCCGGCGCTCGCCATGTTCCAGATGAAGGCGGCGGCGGCGCAGGAGCCGGGCTTCGCCACCATTGGCGACTTCTACGCCGCGATCTCCAAGGCCATCGGCGAGATGGGGGAGGAGATCTTCACCGGCGATCCGTCCTATCAGGTGGTGGACAACACCTGGTTCCCGCCCGACCAGCTGTTCCCGGTCACCGACGTGGCGAGCGCCCAGCGCGCCATCCAGGTGATCGTCGAACAGGGCGAGGGCACCCCCCAATCCCCGCGCGAGGCGGACAACGAGGCGGCGCTGGCCCATTACTACCGTCTGGCGCAGATCGTCTACGCCCGCCGGCTGGTGAAGGACCGCGACGAGCCGCTCGGCTGGTCCTATTCCGGCGCCCCGGTCGGCATCGACCCGGCCGGGATCTGGAACCTCTATCCCAACGCCAAGACGGTGGACTATCCGGAGGGCAGCCGCGCCCGCACGGTGTCGCAGCAGTTCAACACCACCTACACGGCACTGCTGAGCGCGCTGCACATCGCCTTCAACGGCCAGCCGGAACGGCTGCGCGCCGCCATCGGCCTGATGTACGAACTGAAGCTGACCGCCGACCAGCTGGTGGCGATCCCGCTCCCAGGCACCGACTACACCGCGGCGCCGACCTTCGAGTATGCGCCGGTGAACGTGTGATTTAATTGCCCTCTCCCGCCTCTCGCACAAACTTCGTTTGTGCTGACGGCGTCAGGCGGATCGAAGATCCGCTGAGAGCCCCGGGAGAGGGAGGGGACCCGCCAAAGGCGGGGAGGGTGAGGGGTGACCCAAGAATCCCGAACCGCATGGTTCCTTGCACCACCCCTCACCCTTCCCACCGCTTCGCGGTGGGCCCCTTCCCTCTCCCGGGACGGGAGAGGGAGCTACTCCCCCTCAATCCGCAGTCACCGACCGAATCTCGTCCTGGCTGAAGCGCTGCTGCTCCTCCATCACCATCTGCGACAGCTCGCGCTTCAGGCGGTTGAACTCCGGGGCGGAGCCGTCGCGCGGGCGGGGCATGTCGACGACGACGTCGCGCTTGATGGTGCCCGGCCGGTAGGTCATCACGATGATGCGGTCGGCCAGATAGATGCTCTCCTCGATGGAGTGGGTGACGAACAGGATGGTCTTGCCGACCTCCTCCCAGATGCGCAGCAGCTCGTCCTGAAGGGTGCGGCGGGTCAGGGCGTCGAGCGCGCCGAACGGCTCGTCCATCAGCAGGATCGGGCTGTCGAGCGCCAGCACGCGGGCGATGGCGACGCGCTGGCGCATGCCGCCCGACAGGTCCTTGGGGAAGCGGTTGCGGAAGTCCTGCAAATGCAGCTTCTGCAGCAGCCACTCCACCCGCTCGGCGATCTCGGCCTTGGACATCCCCTTGATCTCCAGGCCGAAGGCGACGTTCTGCGCCACCGTCATCCAGGGGAACAGGGCATATTCCTGGAACACCATGCCGCGGTCGGGGCCGGGTTCGGTGATGATGCGGCCATCGACGGTGACGGTGCCCTTCGTCGCCGGCTGGAACCCCGCCACCGCGTTCAGCAGCGTGGACTTGCCGCAGCCCGACGGGCCGAGCAGGCAGATGAACTCGCCCTTGCGGATGTCGAGGTCGATGTTCTGCAGGGCGACGATCTTCTGCGCACCGACGGCGAAGGTCTTCTCCACCCCGCGCACCTGGATCTGCACCGGCGCAGCGTCGGGAACGGGCGTGGTGTCGGCAACGGTCTTCAGCATGGACATCATCTCCAATCCCTCCCGGTCAATTCTCAAGCCCGCGGTGCCAGCGCAGCAGGTGGTTGTTCAGGCGGTTCATGCCGATGTCGATGGCAAGGCCGAGCAGGCCGATGGTGAACATCCCGGCGATGATCTTGTCGGACCACATGAATTCGCGCGCTTCCAGGATGCGGAAGCCGAGGCCGGAGTTGACGGCGATCATCTCCGACACGATCACGACGATGAAGGCGGTGCCGATGCCGATCCGGGCGCCGGCCAGGATATAGGGGGTGGCGGCCGGCAGGATGACGCGGACGAACATGGTCAGCCGGCCGGCGCCCAGATTGCGGGCGGCGCGCAGATAGATGCCGTCGACATGGCGCACCCCGGCGATGGTGTTCATCAGCACCGGGAAGAAGGCGCCGATGGCGATCAGGAACACGGCCGGCGGGTTGCCCAGTCCGAACCACAGGATCGCCAACGGGATGTAGGCGATGGGCGGGATCGGCCGCAGCACCTGCATCAGCGGATCGAACAGCGCGTAGATGCGCGGGTTGCCACCCATGGCGAGACCCAGCGGAAGGGCCAGCCCGGCGCCGACGGCGAAGCCCAGCACCACGCGGTACAGGCTGGACCAGGCGTCGAACAGCATCTCGCCCGACAGCGCCCACAGGATCCAGCTGGATTGCGCCGGGTCATAGGGCTCGGTCGGCAGCAGGTAGGCCCACCAGCGTTCCACCACCGCGACGGGCGACGGCAGAACCACCTGGTTGATCAGGCCGGAACTGGACAGGGCCTGCCACAGCAGGATGGCGAGGACCGGAACCAGGGCGCCGCGCGCGACGGCGGCGGGCGAGAAACGGGGCTTGGCTTGGGACATCGGGCGTCCTCCTTCCGCTGGGTGTGGCTCAGTTCGCCTTCACGGTGCCGGCAGCGGCATCGTTCGCGGCAGCCTTGGTGGCCTTCGCCTTCTCCAGCAGGTCCAGCTTCACCCACTCCTCGGCCTTCGGCGGGGTGTCCATGCGGCCGACGCCGAACTTCTGCATCATGTCGGTCGTGACCTGAACGTGATGGACCGAGATGTCGTAGCTGTAGGGCGAGTTGCCGATGGCGTCCTTGAAGTCCTGGCTGCTCAGCTGGCCCTTGAACATCTGTTCGCGGACATATTTCTCGGCCAGATCGGGGTTGGCGATGAAGGTCGCCGTCGCCTCGACGAAGCAGCGGATCAGCCGCTCGGCCACATCATGCTTCTTCTTGTAGAAATCCTCGGTGACCACCAGCGACCGCACCGGCTCGCCCAACTCGGTGTCGTAGGGCTTCAGCACCTCGACGCCGAAGCCCTTGTTGATGGCTTGGCTCGACTGCGGCTCGGACTGCGACATGGCGTCGATGCTGCCGGCCAGCAGGGCCTGATTCATGTCGGCGTAGGCCATGTAGACGATCTGCACGTCCTTGCCCGGACGGTCGGACCAGCTCAGCCCATGCTTCGACAACTCGGCCAACAGGATCAGCTCCTGGGCGCCGCCGCGCGGGGTGGCGACCTTCTTGCCCTTCAGGTCGGCGATGCCCTTGATGCCCGCGTTCGGCCGCGCGACGATGCGGGCGCCGCCCTTGGCGAAGCCGGCCACCGCATAGATCGGCACGCCCGACGCGCGGCCGGCGATGGCGGCGTCGACGGCGCTGGCCGCGACGTCGATCTCACCGGCGACGATGGCCGGCAGGATGTCGATGCCCTTGGGGAAGACCCGCTCTTCGATCTTCAGGTCGTACTTGCCGGCGATCTCCTTCATGTAGGACACCGCGCCGTAATGGGCGAATTTCAGGTTGCCGAGTCGGACCAGATCGGCGGCCGAGGCGGCCTGGGTGGCGAGCGCGGCGGCGGCGAAGGCGGTGGCGGCAAGCAGGGTCTTCCTGAGCATCTGGTCTCTCCCATGGGGCTTGATCCGCGACCCGTCGCCGCGGTTGCCTCAGAGAAGAGCAAGCGGCATGCCATAATCAGTTCGCCGCGCAAACAGTTGAAAAGCCTGGACCCGGCCTTTCCGACCGCGGGCCGTTTCGGCGGAAATCCGCCGTTCCGGTCCTCACAGTCGGCGGATTTCCGCCGATGGCAGGGCTGCGGCAGGTCGCCGCGCCGGACGGAAGCCCCCCTTGCCGCATACGACAAGTCATCGCAGCGCAACGAAAATGCGTGTAGAACATGCTGCATCTGCGAACCAACGCACGCGCTCAACGATAGGGACAAGAAACATGGCCGAGAGCATGGGAATCGAGACCATCGGCGTCATCGGCGCCGGTCAGATGGGTAACGGCATCGCCCAGGTCTGCGCCGTCGCCGGCCTGACGGTGGTGATGACCGACATCTCCGAGGAAGCGGTGCAGCGCGGCCTGTCGACCGTCGCCGGCAGCCTGGACCGTCTGGTCAAGAAGGAGAAGATGACCGCCGCCGACCGCGAAGCGGCCCTGGCGCGCATCACCGCCACCATCGACAAGTCGAAGCTGGCTGCTTGCGATCTGGTGATCGAGGCCGCGACCGAGAACGAGGACCTGAAGGTCAAGATCCTGAAGGACCTCTGCGCGACCCTGAAGCCGGAGGCGCTGGTCGCCACCAACACCTCGTCGATCTCCATCACCAAGCTGGCGACGGCCACCGACCGTCCGGACCGCTTCATCGGCCTGCACTTCTTCAACCCGGTGCCGCTGATGGCGCTGTTGGAGATCATTCGCGGCATCCAGACCAGCGACGACACCCACGCCAAGGCGATGGCCTTCGCCAAGCGCGTCGGCAAGTCGCCGATCACCGCAAAGAACAGCCCCGGCTTCGCCGTCAACCGCATCCTCTGCCCGATGATCAACGAGGCGATCTTCGCGCTGCAGGAAGGCATCGCCACCGCCGAGGACATCGACGCCGGCATGAAGGCTGGCTGCAACCACCCGATCGGCCCGCTCGCTCTCGCCGACCTGATCGGTCTGGACACCATGCTGTCGGTGATGGAGGTCTTCTATGAAGGCTTCAACGACCCGAAGTACCGCCCGGCCCCGCTGCTGAAGGAGATGGTCGACGCTGGCTTCCTCGGCCGCAAGTCCGGCCGCGGCTTCTACGACTACAGCAAGTAAGTGCTGGGGGTGAGGGGGCGTTACGCCCCCTCCCTGACCTTTCCGCGCTCCATCGCCGCGACCAGTTCGCGCTCCAGCGTTTCGGCCCGGTGCGCCGCGGTGTGGGCGGCCAGGATCCGCCGGCGCGCCTGCTCGCCGATCTCACCCTCCGCCGCCGGGCGGCGCAGCACCTCCAGCACCTCGTCGGCGCTTTCCGCCAGGATGATCTCCCGCCCTGGCTCCAGCAGCGTGTCGATGCCGTCCCAGATGTCGGAGATGATCGGCGTGGCGCAGGCCGCCGCCTCGAACAGGCGGACGCTGGGGCTGTAGCCGGCGCGGATCATGTCCTCGCGCGTCACGTTCAGGGTGAAACGGCTCGCCGCATAGAAGGCCGGATGGTCGGCCGGCGGCACATGGTGCAACCGCTCCACATTCGCCGGCCAGACGATGTCGTCCGGGTATTGCGGCCCGGCCACCACGAAGCGCAGCTCCGGCGCGCGGCGCGCCGGCTCCAGCAGCAGACGGTCCAGCGTCGGCTGGCGGTCGATGCTGTAGGTGCCGAGATAGCTGAGATCCCAGCGTTTGGGCACCGGCATGGGCGCGTAGGCCTCCGCATCCACAGAGCAATAGAGCGCGCGGGCCGCCGGCGAGCCGTACTGCTCCATCAACCGGTCGAGCGTCGGCCCGCCGGTGAAGGAGAAATACACGTCGTAACCGGGGATGACCTCCGGCGCGAGATACTCGTAATCGCCGCGCTCCAGCTTCGCCAGGGTCACCGGCGTGTCGATGTCGTAGAAGGCCACCACGCCCCGCGCCGTCTCCTGCGCCCAGCGTCCGACCGCCACGCCTTCCGGCACGTAGGATCCGACCAGCACCGCATCCGCCCCGGCCACATCAGCGGTGAAGCGCTTCAGATCCTCGAGGTCCGTGTAGAAGGCCAGCTCGCACCAGCCCGGGTTCGGCAGGTCGCGGTTGTCGGCATACCAGGGAACGTCCCGCTCCAGGAACAGGATCTCGTGCCCGCGCGCCGCGAAGGATTTCAGCAGCGCGCGGAAGGTGGTGGCGTGCCCATTCCCCCAGGAGGAGGACAGGCTGAGCCCCAGGACGACCAGCTTCATGCCGCGCTCCGTTCCCGGCGGGCGGCCAGCGCGCCGCGCAACAGCTGGTCCACCTCGACCGCCCGGCGGGCATAGGTGTGGCCGGCCAGGATGCGGCGCCGCGCCGCCTCGCCGATGGCGCGCGAGCGTTCCGGCGTCAGCGCGCGCAGGTGGTCGGTCACGTCCTGCCCATCGCGGGCGACCAGCACCTCCTCGTCCGGGGCCAGGAACAGCTCCACCCCTTCCCAGGCGTCGGTTATCAGGCAGGCGCCGGCGCCGGCCGCCTCGAACACGCGGGTGGCGGGGGAAAAGCCGAACTCCGCCATGCTGTCGCGGGCGATGTTCAGCACCGCCTTGGCCGAGCTGTTGAAGGCGTTGTGGTCGGCGGTGCCGACATGGCCGATGTGGGTGACGTTGCCCGGCAGTCCCTTGGTCTCCCAGCCGCTGCCGCCGATGATGTAGCGGGCATCGGGGTTGCGCGCCGCCGGCTCCAGGAAGAAGCGCTCCACCCGCGCCTCGCGGTCGGGCAGCCGGTTGCCGAGGAAATTCAGGTCGGCGCGGAAGCGGCCCTGCGGCGGCACCGGATGGTGGGTGGACGGGTCCAGCGCGTTGTAGATCGGCCGGCAGACCGGCGCCCCCATCGCCTCGTAGGCCGAGACCACCGGCGGCCCGCCGCCATAGGTCAGCACGAAGTCCAGTTCCGGCAGGCGGCGGCGCAGCACATGGTCGGGCGCCTGCCGCAGCTCCGCCAAGGTCGCCGGGGCATCGACATCCCAATAAATGCGCAGGGCCTGCGGGTTGGCGGCGTCCATCACGCCGTCCAGCAGTTCGTCGTCGAAGACGCCGACGCCATTCGCCTTCACCACCACGTCGGCCTTCACCGCTTCGGCGATCACCGCGCGGCAGGCCTCCAGCGTGGCGTCATAGACAACGACCTTGGCATAGTCCGGCGGCTCGATGTCGCGGTGCTTCTGGCGGTCGAAGGCGTCCGGCTCGTAGAAGGTGATGTCCCAGCCATGCTTGG
The DNA here is from genome assembly GCA_965650625.1 of uncultured Azospirillum sp. GTDB lineage: Bacteria > Pseudomonadota > Alphaproteobacteria > Azospirillales > Azospirillaceae > Azospirillum. The sequence continues at coordinate 39,956 of CBFGPE010000025.1, forward strand.
CCAGTTCGCTCAGCATGCCGCGGTAATAGGTGGCGGCGCCGTTCCAGTAGGAGGACAGCAGGCTGGACCCGTAAAAGGCCATCTTCATCGGGCGGACTCCTCAAGGACCGATTCTTTTTGATTGCCGCGCAGGCTGGCGACGATGGACAGCAGCTCGTCGACGCGGTGGGCGCACGTATGGCGGGCGCGGATCGTCTCCAACCCGTTGCGGACCAGCTCGGTGCGCAGCCCCTCGTCCCGGTCGACGGCGCGCAGATGGGCGGCCATCTCCCCGCCGTCGCGGGCGAACAGGAAGTCGCGGCCGGGGCGGAACAGCCCTTCGGCATCGCTCCACGGCGCGCTGACCAAGGGGATGCCGCAGGCCAGCGCCTCGAACACACGGATGGTCGGAATGCCCGGCAGCATGTCGACATAGAAGCGGCGCGGCACATGGACGGTCACGCGGTGGCGGGCGAAGATCTCCGGCGCCCGCGCGTTCGGCAGCCAACCCTTGTAGGCGATGCCGTAGCGCTTCAGCGTCGCCAGGGCCGGCTTTGGATAGCGCACGCCGTAGATCTCCAGCGGCAGCCCGGCGTCCCTGGCCGGCGCGAACAGGAAGCGTTCAAGCTCCTCCGTCCGCTCACCGTCGCCCCAATTGCCGATCCACACCGCGCCGGTGCGCGGACCTTCCTCAGCCGGCGGATGGAACAGGCGGATGTCGGCGGCCTCGTGCCAGACGAAGACCCGGCCCTCCCAGCCCCAGCGGCGGTAGACGGCGGCGAGCGTCTCGCCGAAGGCCAGCACGCCGTCATAGCCGGATAAATCGAAGGCGTTGATCGCCTCGGGATCGCTGACCGCGCGGTGATGGGTGTCGTGGAACAGCAGGGTGAAGCGCCCGCCGCGCTTGCGCGCTTCGCCGACGGCGGCGACCAGCGCCGGATCGTTCCATTCATGGACGATCACCAGATCGGCACCGTCGCAGGCCGCCTCCACATCGAAGCCCTTCGGCATGGTGCGCGACGACAGCTCCGGATAGAGCGTGCGATAGGCGTCCAGCCCGGCCTCGCCATGGTCGGCCAGCAGGTTTTCCAGGCTCCAGGCCCCTTCCGGCTCCAGCACCTGCACGTCATGGCCGCGGGCGATCAGGTCGCGCAGGACACCGCGCAGGAAATGGGCGTTGCCGTGGTTCCAGCAGGAGGCCAGCGAATGGGTGAAATAGACGATCCTCACGCGATCACCTCCGAACGCACGGGATGCGTCACCGACCGATAGACGTCGAGCATCCCGGCGGTGAGCCGGTCCATGTCATAGCGGGCGGCCCGTCGGCGGGCGGCGGTGCCGAGTCGCCGGGCCTCCAGCGGGTCGTCCAGCAGCCGGCGCAGGGTCGCGGCCAGAGCCTTGGCATCACCCGGATCGGCGAAGATGGCGGCGCCGTCCCATAACTCGCGGAAGCTGGCAATGTCCGACAGCACCAGCGCACAGCCGGCCTGCGCCGCTTCCAGCACCGTCAGCCCGAACGGCTCGTACAACGGAAGCGAGGCGAAGACCGGCGCCCGCGCCATCCACCCCGCAACCGACGCGCCGTCCAGCCGCCCCAGCGCCCGCGCATGAGTCAGACCTACGCGATGCCCGGTCGGGCTTTCCAGCGGCCCGGCGGCAAAGACCGGCACGTCCAGCAGCTTCGCCGCCGCGTCCAGCAACTCGACGTTCTTGCCCGAATCCCACAGCCGTCCGGCGGTGAAGACGAAGCGTTCCCGTCCCATCGCCGCCCGCCGTGGCCCCGCCTTGCGGGCATAGCGCCCGTTGCGCACCACCACCGGCGGTGCCACGCCATAGAGCGCCGCAGTCGCTTCGGCAAAGGCGGCGCTGGGCGCCACCAGCACATCGCAGGCCTGATAGCCGCGGCGCAGCAGCTCGGTCCTCCAGCGGAAATCCTCCGGCATCTCGCCGCCGCACACCGCCGCCCACCAACTTGCCATGCAGGAATGGCAAACGCCGACGACGGGCATGGTGAACCCGGCGTCGGCGGCCAGCGCCGGACTGTTCAGATGCACGACATCGGGACCGAGCCTTGCCGCCAGATCGCCCAGCGCCTCCGCCGTGCGACGCACCGCCGCCTCGTCGGGAGCGGTCCAGTCGAGCGGCAGACCGGTGTCGATCAGCTCCAGCCCGTCCACCGCGGCGGCGGCGGCGACCTGATCGGGATGGGGCGACGGCCCCAGCACCGCCAGCGTCACCCGCGTTCCCTGCCCCGCCAGATCGCGCGCCAGATCCAGCGCATAGGTCCACACCCCGCCGACGCTGTCGGCCGTCATCAGCACATAAGGTGGTTCTGCAGGCGGCGGCTTCTTTTGGGCACTCGTCAGCGGCAGGAGCATGCCGCCTCCAGTTCCGTCAGCGGCAAGGGCTCGTCCTCCTGGATGTCGCTCAGGCGTTCGAACTGGCCAAGGTAATGCTCGTGCGCCCGCTCCCACGCCCGGTCGTCCGGCTCGCCCCACAGGCGGCGGTAGTCGGGGGATGCCGGATAGGGGTAGAGCGGCACCGGGTCGTTGGCCCACACACCGGCGGCCAGCAGCTTCTCCCGCCAAGCCTTGACCATGTCGGCATCGTCGCCGGCCACGGCGATCAGGTTGGCCTGGACGAAGGGCACGCTGCGCCGGGCATGGATCAGCCGGTCGGCCAGATCGTCGGTGCTCATCCGGCACTTCTTGTCGAGCGAGGCGCGCCCTTCCTCGGTCAGGCTTTCCACCCCGGCCTCGATCGACACGCAGCCGGCCGCCCCCAGCAGGTCGAGCATCTCCGGCTTCCACAGATCGATACGCGTCTGCACGCCGAACTCGATCGGCCGGTCCACCAGCGCTTCCAGCAAATCGCGCCGGGGCAGGAAGATCTCATCGATGAAGTAGACGTATCGCACACCGGCGGCGATGAGCCCGTCGATCTCCTCCAGGATGAGGGCGGTGTCGCGCCGCCGGTACTGGTCGCGAAAGTCGATCTTGGCGCAGAAGCTGCAGTTGTAGGGGCAGCCGCGCGACGCCTCCACCTCCGCCCCCGGCCCGGCCGGCTCGGTGCCATAGCGGTGGTGGTGGTGGGGATGGCGCTGCAGCCACGCCACCGGCCAGGACAGCGCCGGCAAATCGGTGAAGCGCGCCGCATGCGGCCCGCCGGTCACCACCAGATCGCCGTCGCGGCGGAAGGCCAGCGCCGGAATGTCATCCAGAGCCCCGCCTTCGGCCAGCTTGGCGACGATCTCCTCGCACTCGCCGCGCACCACCAGATCGACGCCTAGCTTGCTGAGCGTCGGCGCCGGTGTCGTAGAGCCGTGCGGCCCGACCGCCACGGTGCGCCCGCCGCGACCGCCGAGCGCCGCGAGGAACTCGCGCGGCACCCGCAGCTCCGGCTGGGCGCAGCGCCAGAACAGGTAGGTCGGCGCCGTGGTCAGCACGGTCATCCCGGCATCGAAGGCGGCGACCCGCTCCGCAATCTCCGCGTTCGACAGCCCGTCCAGCGCGCCGTCCAGCAGCAGCACCTCGTGCCCGGCCTGTTCCAGCAGCGCCTTGGAATAGCCCAGTTCCAGCGGCAGATGCGCTTCGCGGCATCCGAAATAGATGCTGTGGTCGAAGCTCCAGGCCGGGTTGACCAGCGCAACCCTCATCAGGCCGCCTCCACCGACGGGGCGGCATTGGTCACGCCGCTCTTCTCCACCCGCAGCCATTCGGCCAGCAGGGCCACGCCCCGCTTCCACTCGGTCGGCTCGGCCAGCCCCAGCGCGTGGCGCGCCGCGCGGGTGTCCGACACGTAATAGCGCTGGTCGCCGGCGCGCCAGTCGCCGTAGCTGACCTCCACCTTGCGACCCATCAGATATTCGATGTGGGCGATCAGCTGGCGCAGGCTGATGGCGTTCGCCGCCCCGCCGCCCAGGTTGAAGGCGCGGCCCTTCACCTGCTCGATCCGCTCCCAGGCGGAGACATAGGCCTGCACCGTGTCGGCGGCGAACAGCACGTCGCGCACCTGCCGGCCGTCGCCGTAGATGGTGATCGGCTCGCCGTTCAGCGCGCGGATCAGGAAATGGGCGACCCAGCCCTGATCCTCCGTCCCCATCTGGCGCGGACCATAGATGCAGCTCATCCGCAGCACGGCGGTCGGCAGGTCGAAGCTGCGGGCGTAATCCAGCACATACTGGTCCGCCGCGCCCTTGGAGCAGCCATAGGGGGTGTGGAAGTCGAGCGGACGCGCCTCCGACACGCCATGCGCGCGGATCGCCGGATCGACCGGCGCGTAGGCATCGTCCACCAGTTCCAGGGGCACGTCGGCAAGGTCGCCATAGACCTTGTTGGTGCTGGCGAAGATCACCGGCGTCCGCCGGCCGGATCGGCGCACCGCCTCCAGCAGGGAAAGCGTGCCGCGGATGTTCACCTCGAAATCATCGACCGGGTCGACCATGCTGGTGGTCACCGCGACCTGGGCGGCCAGATGGAACACCGCCTTGGCGTCCTTCGCCGCCTCGACCAGCGCCTGTTCGGCGCGCAGGTCGGCGATGACGGCGCTGATGCGCGACGGGTGACGCGATTGCAGCCAGCGCAGGTTCCGCTCCACCCCCGGACGGCGCAGCGCGTCGTAGATCAGCACGTCATGCCCGTCCGACGCCAGCCGATCGGCAAGGTTCGATCCGATGAATCCGGCGCCGCCGGTGATGAGAACCGGGTTCTTGCTGCCGCTCATGCCACCAGACCCCGCTCTTCCAGTTCGCGGCGGGCGTCGGCGACGCGGTCCTGCGCCTCCTGCCGGGCGACCCATTCCGCCAGTTCGGCCAGCCCTTCGGAGAAGCTTTCCTGCCGGTCATAGCCCAGCACGGTGCGGGCCTTGGTCAGGTCGGGGATGTTGTGGCGGATGTCGCCTGCCCGCGCCTTTCCGGTGATCTCCGGCGAAAGGTCCGACCGCCCCATCGAGGCGGCCTGCATCAGCGCCACCTCCTCCACCGTGCGCTCCTCGCCGGAGCCGATGTTGAACACCTCGCCGCTGGCGGCCGGGTTGTCCAGCGCCAGCAGGAAGGCGCGGGCGACGTCGCGGACATGGACGAAGTCGCGGCGCTGCTGCCCGTCCTCGAAGATCATCGGGCGCTGGCCGTTGGCGATGCGCGAGGCGAAGATCGCCAGCACGCCGGTGTAGGGGTTGGACAGCGCCTGCCCCGGCCCATAGGCGTTCCACAGGCGCAGGGCCGAGCCCTCCATCCCGTACTGCGCGGTCAGCGTCAGCGTCAGCCGTTCCTGGACGTACTTGCCGATGGCATAGACCGACTTCAACGCCGGGCGCTTGCTTTCCGGGGTGCGCACCGGCACCAGCGGCCGGCCCTGCTGGTCCAGCGGGTCCCAGGTGCCATCCGGGTTGCGGGCGCCGCGGACGACGTCCTCCATCAGCGTGCCGTCGGCGGTGCGGTACAGCCCCTCGCCATAGATGCTCATGGACGACGCGACCACCACCCGGCGCACCGGCTTGTCGATCAGGCGCTGGAACAGCACGGCGGTGCCGTAGTCGTTCACCGAGGTGTAGCGGTCGACCGCATACATGCTCTGGCCGACGCCGACCTCCGCCGCGAGGTGGATCACCGAATCGACACCTTCCAGCGCCTGGGCGACCATCCCCTCGTCGCGCACGTCGCCAACCAGCAGCTCCACGTCGGGGTCCAGTTCATCGGGACGCTGCTGCGTCGGGTGCACCTGTTCGATCAGGCTGTCCAAGACCCGGACACGGTCGCCGCGGGCAAGCAGGGCCTTGGCGACGTGGCGGCCGATGAAGCCGGCTCCGCCAGTGACGAGAACGGTCTCTCCCACAAGTCCCTCCGAGGAATTTCAAACGATTTTTGACGTTGACGAGCGGAAACAAGGGGCAGGGCCAGCGGATATCGTCACCGCGAGCCCCCCGCTCGTCCCCGCAAGTTGCCCAGGGCACCCTGTGCGGTTTTATTTCATGACCGGCTCGCAACTCATTGTCGGAGTCACGTCGGCCGTACCGTCGACGTTAACACCGGCGTGAAAAATTGCGCACCTCGTCCAAAAGGCTTGCTACTAACGACCAATCTTCCGATGACTCATTTTAAAGTCTACAAATATACGCGCTCCGTGAAATGACGTGCATTTAAGGACGGGAGATCTCAGTGACTGGGAAAAAGCTCCGGGTAGCAATCGCTGGCGTCGGAAATTGTGCATCATCTTTTGTACAAGGGATATGCTATTATGCCGACGCCAAAGCCAATGAGCCGCCTCCTGGGCTTATGACTGTCGATCTCGGCGGTTATCACGTTGGAGACATCGAGATTTCTGCAGCCTTCGATGTTGCAGCATCGAAAGTGGGCTTCGACGTCGGAGAGGCTATTTTTGCGCCTCCCAATAATACTTTCCGTTTTGCCAAGCCTCCGCGCTTTGGCGTGCAGGTGGAACGCGGCCCGACGCTGGACGGCATCGGCAAATACCTCGCCGGCGACATCACCGAATCGGAGCAGCGGCCGGTGAATGTGGCGGAAGCCCTGCGTCGCACCGGAACCAACATCCTGGTCTCCTACCTGCCGGTCGGGTCGCAGCAGGCCACCGAGTTCTACGCCGAACAGGCGCTGGAGGCCGGCTGCGCCTTCGTCAACTGCATCCCGGTCTTCATCGCCTCCAACCCCGTCTGGGCACGGCGCTTCGCCGAGCGCGGGCTGCCGATCATCGGCGACGACATCAAGAGCCAGGTCGGCGCCACCATCGTCCACCGCATGCTGGCCAACCTGTTCCGCGAGCGCGGCGTCCGGCTGGACCGCACCTATCAGCTGAATTTCGGCGGCAACACCGACTTCAAGAACATGCTGGAGCGCGAGCGCCTGGAGTCGAAAAAGATCTCCAAGACGCAGGCGGTCACCAGCCAGCTGGACGTGCCGCTCGATCCCGACGACGTGCATGTCGGCCCCAGCGACCATGTGCCGTGGCTGACCGACCGCAAATGGGCGCATATCCGGCTGGAAGGCACCACCTTCGGCGGCGTGCCGCTGAATGTGGAGCTGAAGCTGGAGGTTTGGGACAGCCCGAATTCCGCTGGCATCGTCATCGATGCTGTGCGCTGTGCCAAGCTGGCGCTCGACCGCGGAATCGCCGGCCCGCTGGTCGGCCCGTCCAGCTACTTCATGAAGTCGCCGCCCGAACAGTTCACCGACCACGAGGCACGGGAACGCACGCTGCGCTTCATCGCCGGCGAACCGCTGGAGACCAAGCCGACCCGCCTGATGTGAGCGGCGGCATGGAAACCATCTTCATCCTGATCCGCCACGGCTCGCACGACCGGCTGGGCTCGGTCCTGTGCGGCCGCATGCCCGGCGTGACGCTGAGTGCCCAAGGCCGGGCGGAGGCCGACTTGCTGGCCGACCGCCTGTCGGGCCAGCGCCTGACTGCCGTGCTGTCCAGCCCGCTGGAGCGCGCCATTGAGACCGCCACCCCCATCGCCGAGCGGCAGGGCTTGTCGCCGACCATCGAACCGGCGCTGAACGAACTCGACCTCGGCGCCTGGAGCGGCAAGCGGTTCGAGGAGCTGCACGGCGATCCCGCCTGGGACCTGTGGAACCGGGCGCGCAGCCATGGCCGCCCCACTCCCGGCGAGTCACCCGGCGAATCCATGACGGAGGCGCAGACCCGGATCGCGTCCCTGCTCGACCGGCTGCGCCGCGCCCATCCCGGCGGCACGCTGGCCCTGGTCAGCCATGGCGACATCATCAAGGCGGCGCTGGCCCACGCCATGGGCCTGCCGCTCGATTTTTACGGGCGATTCGAAATCAGCCCGGCTTCCCGCAGCGTCCTGATCGCCGGCGATTGGGGGCTGAAGGTCCACAGCATCAACGAGGGTGCGGCATGACGAGCCTGACGGCCGACCAGATCCGCGAACGGGTGACAGAACTCGGCGACTGGTTCCACAACATCGACCTCAACGGCGTGCGCACGGCGCCCAATCATTTTCTCAACGACTACCCGAACGTGAAGTGGAAACGCTTCGAGCATGCGGTGCCGAAGGACCTGACAGGCCGCACCGTGCTCGACATCGGCTGCAACGGCGGTTTCTACTCCATCGAGATGAAGCGCCGCGGCGCCGACCGGGTGGTCGCCATCGACTTCGACGACCGCTATCTGGCCCAGGCGAAATTCGCCGCCGAGGTGACCGGCCAGGATATCGAATTCCACAAGATGTCGGTCTACGACGTCGCCAGGCTCGGCGAGAGCTTCGACGTCGTGCTGTTCATGGGCGTGCTCTATCACCTGCGCCACCCGCTGCTGGCGCTGGACCTGATCCACGACCATGTCGCCAGGGACCTGATGATCTTCCAGTCGATGCAGCGCGGCTCGGCCGAGGTGGCGCCGGTGCGCACCGACTACGACTTCTTCGAACAGGATCACTTCGACGATCCCGGCTATCCGAAGCTGCATTTCATCGAACACGACTACGCCCGCGACTGGACCAACTGGTGGGCGCCCAACGCCGCCTGCGCCGAGGCCATGCTGCGCAGCGCCGGCTTCGCCATCACCGAGCATCCGGAACGCGAGGTCTATGTCTGCCGCCGGGTCGACCGCCCGACCGAAGCCGGTGCGGTCTATCCGGCCCAGCCACAAGAAGACGCCGTGAAGAAAGGGACCGAGGGATGATCGAAGCCGCCAAGATCTGGAACGAGCCCAACAACAAGTCGCACTGGGACCCCAACCTCGACCCCGAATGGGACCTGTTCGCCCGCATGACCGTCCTGGCTGGGCAGGCGATCCTGGCGGAGAATTCCACCATCACCCGCGTGCTGGGCGGCATGTCGCCCATCGACCCGTCCTTCGTCCGCCGGCTGGAGGAACGCGGCGTGCTGGACGAAATCGACGTGGTGGCGGTCCATGGCTTCCCGCTCGACTGGAATCTCTGGCAGATCCAGGAGTGGCCGAACAAGATCGACGAGATCCGCGCCGTCACCAACAAGCCGATCTGGGTGACCGAGGCCGGCGTCTCCTCCTTCGGCGCCGAGGAGGTGCAGGCCTGGGGGGTCAAGCGCACCGCCGAGCTGTTGATCGGCAAGGTGCCGCGCATCCACTGGTACAGCCTGTACGACCTGCCCAGCCATTGGGAGGCCACCACCCGCCACAAGGAGGCGGAGGGGTCGTCCTACTACCGTCACTTCCACATGGGCCTGCTGCGCGCCGACGGCACGCCGAAACCGGCGGTGGAGGCCTTCGCCCCCTATGCCGGCCAGATGGGCATCTGCCAGTGGTTCCATTACGAGGACCACCGGCTTGACGAGGCGGTGGCTTGGCTGAAACGGCTGGGTGTCCGCCACCTGCGCACCGGCCTGTCCTGGGCCGACAGCTTCCGGCCGAACGCGCTGGACTGGTTCGACCGCCAGATGGAGGCGCTGGCCGATTTCGACGTCACCGTCACCTTCTGCTTCACCCCCGAACACCGCGGCGTCGAACCCCACCACACCAGCCCGCCCCAGGTGGCCGAGGAGTTCGCGGAGTTCTGCGCCGCCATGATCCGCCGCTACGGCACCACGCGGACGGCCGATTCCGCGTCGCCGATGGCGGCGGTGGGGTAAGGGGCGCGCAGAACCGGCAAAAGCGGTTCGGAAGGAGCAATCACCCGGCCGGGCATCTCCCTAGGATCGGTGCAGTCCAGCGCCATCACGGAGATGCCCCATGCCGGCCCGCCTTCGCGCGGCGGCGGTCGCCCTTTTGCTGTGGATCGGTTCGGCCCATGCGGCCCAATCGACAAATCCACCGCCGCCGCTGACCAACACCCGCTTTGACGAGGATTACCGCTATCTGCTCTCGCCCCAGGCCCGCTCCGGCGCCTTCTGGGAGCGGTTCAAGGCGATGCCGGTCACCAGCGACGGCACCGCCTCGCTCTCCACCGGGCTGGAGCTTCGTCTGCGCGGCGAGGCGATCCGCAACAGCGGCTGGGGACAGGACGAGCCGCGCAACGACGCCTACGGGCTGTGGCGCGCCCTGCCCTATGCCGACCTGCGCGTCGGGCAGAGCCTCCGCCTGTTCGGGCAGCTCGTCATGGCCGGCACGGCGGGCAAGCTGGACCCGCTCGCCCCGCCCGACGCCGACCGCATCGACCTGATGCAGGGCTTCGCCGACCTGAACGCTCCGCTGGGCGACGCCCAGGGCACGCTGCGCGTCGGCCGCCAGATGCTGGCCTATGGATCAGAGCGGCTGATCTCGCTACGCTACGGCGCCAACGTCCCGCGCTCTTTCGACGCGGTGAAGGGGATCGTCAGTGCCGGTCCCTGGCGCATCGACGCCTTCCTCGGCGGTCCGGTCCAGCCGACGCAGGATCTGTTTGACGACGGCCGCGATGCCAAACGCACCGCCTGGGCGCTCTACGCCACACGACCGCTCGATCTCGGCTGGACCGACAGCGCCGGGCTTGATGCCTACTACATCGGCTACCGCAACCGCCGCACCGGCTTCGACTCCGGCGTCGGGCGCGAACTACGCCACACCATCGGCCTGCGCAGCTTCGGCAAGGCCGCCGGCTGGGACTGGAACTGGGAGGCGATGGGCCAGTTCGGCCGCTTCGGCGGGGGATCGATCCGGGCATGGTCTCTCGCCACCAACAGCGGCTATCGCTTCACCACGCTGCCGCTGCAACCGCGCCTCAGCCTGAAGGCCAACATCGCCAGCGGCGACGGCAACCCGCGCGACGACCGGCTGGAGACCTTCAATCCGCTGTTCCCGCGCGCCAAATACTTCGGCGAGCTGACGCCGATCGGCCCCTACAATCTGATGAACCTGCACCCGACGCTCGACCTCGCCCTGACCGACGCGTTCAGCCTGTCCGCCTCCGCCATCGCCTATTGGCGCGAGAGCCTGGACGATGGGGTCTACGACCTGACCGGCGGCCTGCTGCGCTCCGGCGGCACGTCACGGGCACGCTATGTCGGCACCCAGGGCGAACTGGTGCTGTCCTACAGCTCCGGCCGTTCCTTCGAGGGGCTGGTCTCCTATTCGCTGTTCCGCCCCGGCCCCTTCCTGAAGGACAGCGGCCCGGCCAAGACCATCCACTTCGCCGGCATGGAGGCGGTTTTCAAATTTTAAAGACGGTGGCGCCGCGCCCGGATCGCGGTCTCGCGCGTTCAGACTATCGGGCAGAAAGCCCGAACGGACGAACAGCGGAAACAGGACCCGGTGGAGCGGCGAATACAGGACAGAAGACGAGGCAAGCCGTCCCTGAAGAAGGGGCGGCTGTTGCATGTCCGCTCCGGCCTGTCGCCGGAAAAGACGCTGCTGCTGCGCATCGGCATCGTCGCCGTCCTGATCGCGCTGGTCATCGCGGTGTTCTGGTTCGACCGCGACGGGCTGAAGGACCAGATCGACGGCCACATCAGCTTTCCCGATATTCTCTACTTCGCCATGATCACGGTGACCACCGTCGGCTATGGCGACATCGTGCCGGTCAGCCACACCGCCCGCCTGATCGACGCCTTCGCGGTCACGCCGATCCGCATCTTCATCTGGTTCATCTTTCTCGGCACCGCGTACGAACTGGTGGTGCAGAGGATCGTGGAGGAATTCCGATTGAGCCGCATTCAGAAGCAGTTGCAGGGGCACATCGTGCTGTGCGGCTTCGGGCACAGCGGGTTCATCGCCGCGCAGGAGACGGTCGCGAAGGGCCACCCCGCCGACCACATCGTCGTCATCGACGAATCGGAGGATCGCATCCAGCTGGCGGCCGAAGCCGGCTTCATCGGCCTGCTCGGCGACGCCACCAGTGAGGAAACGCTGACCAACGCCTGCGTCGGCAATGCCAAGGCGGTGATCGTCAGCACCGGGCGCGACGACACCACCATCCTGGTCATCCTGACCGTGCGCCACCTGTCCGCCGACACCAAGATCGTGGCGAACATCAAGCAGGAGGAGAACATCAAGCTCGCCAACCTCAGCGGCGCCGATCTGGTGGTGTCGCCGCCCAAGATCGGCGGCTATCTGATGGCCGACGCGGTGGAGACGCGCCACGCCACCCCCTTCCTGTGCGACCTGATGTCGACCGGCGGGCAGATGGTGCTCAGCGAGCGGCGGGCGGAGCCGGACGAGGTCGGGCTGACGATGGCGGAGGTCACCGGCGGCATGGTGGTGCAGATCCACAGCCACGGACGCGACATCCCCTTCACCGAACGCAACCGCCACATCATCCAGTCCCAGGACACGCTGCTGATCATCAGCCCGCCGGGCGACAGGGGTCAGCCCTTGTAGTGCCGCCCGAAGCGGTTGTTCAGGAAGGCGTCCAGCGGCACCTGCTCCTGCCGGATGAAGCCGGCCTGCGGGATGGAACCCTCGCGCAGCAGGTCCAGCACGGCGCAGATGCCGGCTGCGGTGGTGACCTGGATGGCGCTCCAGGTGCGGCCGGCGATCTGCTTGCTGTAGATCTTGGTGGCGAAGGTCTCCTGCCGCAGTTCACCCTCCTGCACGCCGGTGGCGGTCGCCAGCACCAGAACCACGTCCTGCAGCGTCAACGGCACCGCCGTCTCCAGCACGTCCTTCAGCAGGTGGCGCCGCTCGCCCAGCCGCAGGTCGCGGATCAGCAGGCGGACGATGTCGCGGTGGCCGGGATAGCGCACGGTCTTGTAATCGAGGTTCCGCACCTTGCCGGCCAGCGTCTCGCACAAGGAGCCCAGCCCGCCCGAGGTGTTGAACGCCTCGTAATCGACGCCGTCCAGCGCAAAGCGCTCGTCACCCTCCAGCGGCATCACTTCGTGCGGGCGGCCGTCGACGATGGCCTCGCACGGGTTGCAGTATTCGTTGATGAGCCCGTCGGTGCTCCAGGTCAGATTGTACTTCAGGGCGTTGGTCGGATACTGCGGCAGGGCGCCGACGCGCAGATGCAGGTTGTGCAGCTCGTCGAAGCGGCGGGCGAGGTCATGGCCGACGATTGAGATGAAGCCCGGCGCCAGACCGCATTGCGGGATCAGCGCGCTGTTGGCGGTTTCCGCCAGCGACTTCACCTTGCGGGTGGCGGCGACATCCTCGGTCAGGTCCAGGTAATGGGCGCCGGCCGCGACAGCGGCGGTGGCGATGGCCGGGGTCAGGGTGAAGGGGCAGGCGCTCAGCACCGCATGCTGGCCGGCCATGGCGGCGCGCAGAGACGCCGGATCCTCCACATCGACGCGCGTCACCCGCAGCCCGGCCTTTTCGGCGCGGTGGAGAAGCGCGTCGTCCCGGTCGCCGATGGTGACGGCGAAATCATTGGTCTCGGACAGCAGCGTGCCGATCATCGACCCGATCTTGCCGGCACCCAGAACCAGAACCTTCATCGTTGCCATCTCTCCCGCTCCTCTGTTTCAGCCGTCTGTGTTGGCGATTTGGCTCGCACACAAAAGGTGTCGGCGGTTGGGGGCGGGTTGAACCGGGCAATGCGCCGGGGAGGCAGGAGATTTCCGGCGGAATGACGGAAGTGCCGTTGAAATGACGGATGCGCTTTATCCCTCGCGCGGCATCGGCACCGGCGCTATCGTCGCAGCCGGTTTTCACCAAGCCCGGCCCGCACCCATGACCACGCGCCAACTGACCGCCCCGCACGCCGTCCTGCTGGAGGAGCCGCAACAGGGCGTCCCCCAGACCAGCGAGATGATCCGTGGCGAGCATTTCCGCATTCTGGAGGAGCGGGAGGGCTGGCTGCGGGCTGAGAATGCCTTCGACGGCCATGTCGGCTGGCTGCCGCCGGGAATTGCGCATCGGGAGCAGGTCGCCCCCACCCACCGCGTGCGGGCCCTGCGCGCGGACCTGCATCCTGGGCCGACGCACCGGGCGCCGCCGGTGGCGACGCTCAGCTTCGGGTCGCTGGTGACGCTGGACGGCCGGGCCGAGAATGGCTGGGTCGGCACCGACGATGGGCTTTGGCTGTTCGCAGGATGGCTGGCGCCGGTGGATGCGGCACCCGCGACCGACCACATCGCCACCGCCCTGCGCTTTTTGGAGACGCCTTATGTCTGGGGCGGGCGCAGCAGCTTCGGCATCGACTGTTCGGGGCTGGTGCTGACCGCCATGGCGGCGGCGGGCGTCGTCTCCCACCACAGCAGTGGCATGCAGCGCAAGGACGAGCGGCTGGGGGAATGGCTCTCCGACGATGGCCGTGACGTGGAGTACCGGCGCGGCGACATCGTTTTCTTCCCCGGCCATGTTGGGCTGATGGTGGACGGGACGAACCTGCTGCACGCCACCGTCTTCACCATGTCAGTCGTGATCGAACCGCTGAGCGAGGTCGCCAAACGCGCGGAGATCAACGGAGTCCGCCGTCCCAACATTACGCGGGCGTAGCGCCTCCCCGACCAGCAGCAGGGTCGGTCCCTTGCCGGCGGCCACCCCCTGCTCGGCCATCGCGCCGAGCGTCGTCCAGTAACGGCGCTCGTCGGGGCGGCAGCCGTTTTCCACCGCCAGCACCGGCGTGTCGCTGGACAGCCCGGCCTCGGTCAGCCCCTGCCCGACGGTGCGGGCCTGCTCGCGGCCCATATAGATCGCCAGCGTGCCCTGCGGATCGGCCAGCCGCGCCCAGTCGGGCTCGAACCGCTCGCCGTCGCGGCCATGGGCGGTGACGAAGGTGACGGCGCGCGACACCCCGCGCTTGGTCAAGGAAAGTCCCGTCGAGGCGGCACAGCCGAGCGCCGCGGTGATGCCGGGGATGACGCGCACCGGAATGCCGAGGCTGTCGAGATGCTCGATCTCCTCGCCGGCCCGGCCGAACACCATCGGATCGCCGCCCTTCAGGCGGACGACGCGCTTGGCCCGCCGGGCATGGAAGGCGATCAGCGCGTTGATCTCCCCCTGCGGCAGCGAATGCCGGCCAGACCGCTTGCCGACGCAGATGCGCTCCGCCCCAGGATGGGCGAGGTCGAGGATGCCGTCGCCGACCAGCGCGTCGTAGAGCACGACCTCGGCCGCTGCCAGCGCCTTGACGGCGGCGACGGTGAGCAGGTCGGGGTCGCCGGGACCGGCGCCGACGAGGGTCACTTGCCCCCACCTATCCTCCCCCGCTGGGCGGGGGAGGGACTGCCGCCACTCTCCAGAACAAGCACTTGTCCCCTCCCCTGCGAAGCGGGGGAGGGTCAGGGTGGGGGCACCGCCGCCAACACCCGCAAATCGCAGAAAAGCGAGGCGCGCCAACGCCGCGAGGCCATCACGCCACTTCGCGC
Organism: uncultured Azospirillum sp.; assembly: GCA_965650625.1. Lineage (GTDB taxonomy): Bacteria > Pseudomonadota > Alphaproteobacteria > Azospirillales > Azospirillaceae > Azospirillum. The sequence continues at coordinate 55,116 of CBFGPE010000025.1, forward strand.
TGATGAGCATGACGAAGCACCTCCTTGAGTTCTGGCACGCAGGAACCACAATTCGTGCCGGCCTTCAACGCCGCACCGATCTCCGCCACGCTGGTCAGCCGCCGGTCGCGGATGGCGCCGACCAGCCGGTTGATCCCGACGCTGAAGCAGGCGCAGACGATCCGCCCCTCATCGGCCTGAGCCCCCGGCGCCCGCCCAGCAAGCAGCCCGGCCCGCGCCCCATCGTCCAGCCCGTCGGCCTCCAGCAGCCCGGCGAGCCAGCCGCGCGGCGGCAAACGCCCGTCGGCGGCAACGAACAGGCAGGCCTCCAGCCGGTCCCCTGCCATCCACGCCATCCGCAGGCCGCCGCGCGCGTGGTCGCGGAACTCCACCGCCGCTTCGGCCGGGTCGAGACCGGGCAGCCATGCCGCGAGATCGGGAATCGCCCCGATCCCTGCCATCTCCACCAGATGCCCGCTCGCCACCGCGCGGCGCGCCCAATAGCCGCCATGGGCCGGCTCGACCGCCCGGCGGGTCAGCAGGAAGGCGGTCCAATGCGGCCGCCAGGGCTCCACCGTCGCCGGCATCCGCTTCAGGTCGGGTTGGCCGGAGAAAGGGTCCACCGCCTCGTCGTCGATCAGCCGGCCGATGACGCAGGCGCCGGTGAAGCGCTCGGTCCAGTGCATCGGCAGGAAGACGGTGCCTTCTGTTTGGGCATCGGTAACGCGGACCCGCGCCAGCGCCTCCCCCGCCGCCGTGGCGATCCGGGCAATTCCGCCATCGACCAGCCCCCGCGCCGCCGCATCCGCCGGATGGATGTCGAGCCGAGGCTCCGGCGCGTGGGCCGACAGCCGCGCCGACAGGCCGGTGCGGGTCATCGTGTGCCACTGGTCGCGCAGCCGCCCGGTGTTCAGCAGCAAGGCACCGTCCGGCACCGTGCGCGGCAGCGGCTTCGCTGTGACCGCCAGCATGCGCGCCCGCCCGTCGGCGGTGAAGAATCGACCATCGCCGAACAGCCGCTTCTGCGGCTCGCCCCCGGCACGCCAAGGCCAGGGGAAGGGAGCCAGCGCATCGTACCCGGCATCGTCCAGCCCGCTCAGCGCCCCGATGTCGAAGGCGCGCGTCCCGCCATTCTCGAAATCCGACAGCGCCGCATGCTCGCGGAACACCGCGGCGGCAGTCTCATACGGAAAGGCATCGCCAAACCCCATCCGCCGCGCGACCTGGGTCATGATCCACCAGTCGGCCCGCGCCTCCCCGGCTTCCGCCTTGAAGGCCCGCTGCCGCGAGATGGTGCGGTCGGAGTTGGTGACGGTGCCGTCCTTCTCGCTCCATCCCTTGGCCGGCAGGCGGATATGGGCGAAGCGGCCGGTGTCGGTGTCGCGGATGCAGTCGGAAACCACCACCGTCTCACACTTCGCCAGCGCCCGGCGGACGCGGCCGGCGTCGGGCATGCTGACGGCCGGGTTGGTCGCCATGATCCACACCGCCTTGACCGTCCCGGTCTTGATGGCGCGGAACAGGTCCACCGCTTTCAGCCCCGGCCTGTCGGCCATGCGCGGCGCGGTCCAGAAGCGGCCGACCCGCTCGACCTCTTCCGCCGAAAAGCCCATATGGGCGGCCAGCTGGTTCGCCAGCCCGCCGACCTCGCGCCCGCCCATGGCGTTCGGCTGCCCGGTGACGGAGAAGGGACCGCAGCCCGGCCGGCCGATGCGCCCAGTCAGGAAATGGACGTTCAGGATGGTGTTGACGGTGTCGCTGCCCTGGGACGACTGGTTGACGCCCTGCGAATAGACCGTCACCACCCGTTCCGTCGCCGCGAACTCGGCATAGAAGGCGGCGACCTCCGCCTCGTCCAGCCCGCAGCGGCGCGCCACCGTCGCCACATTCGGCGCATCGGCACGGGCGGCGGCCAGCGCCTCCTCCACCCCCTCGGCATGGGCGTTCACGTATCCGGCATCGCGATGCCCACGGCTGTCGAGATAGGCCAGCAGCCCGTTGAACAGCAGCGCGTCGGTGCCGGCGGTCAGCGCCAGATGGCGGTCGGCGGCATCGACGCAATCGGTCCGCCGCGGATCGATCACGACGATGCGCGTGCCCCGTTCCGCCCGCGCGGCGAGCAGCCGCTGGTTCAGCACCGGATGGCACCAGGCGAGGTTCGACCCCACCAGCACCACCAGATCGGCGCACTCGAAATCCTCGTAGGTCCCCGGCACCGCGTCGGCGCCAAGTCCGCGCTTGTGCCCGACCACCGATGACGCCATGCACAGCCGCGAGTTGGTGTCGATGTTCGCCGAGCCGATGAAGCCCTTCATCAGCTTGTTGGCGACGTAATAATCCTCGGTCAGCAGCTGGCCCGAGACGTAGAAAGCCACCGAGTCCGGCCCATGCTTGGCGATGGTCTCGGAAAAGCGCCGGGCCACTTCGTCCAGCGCCTCGTCCCACGACACCCGTTGCCCGCCGATCTCTGGATGGAGCAGCCGCCCCTCCGGCACCAGCGTGTCGGCCAGCGCCGATCCCTTGGAGCAGAGCCGTCCCCGGTTCGCCGGGTGGTCGGCATCGCCGCGCACG
>CBFGPE010000026.1:0-56490 GCA_965650625.1 uncultured Azospirillum sp.
GCCGATGGCACCGCGGTCGCGGATCGACAGGGCAGGGCCGCTTCTCGGCGGCGGATCCGGTGCCGGGCGCGAGGGCTTGTCCTGGGCGGCCTGGGCGACTGCAGGCATGGCGAGGGCAACCCCCAGGAGCGCGCGCCTGCCGATGCGGCAGCCTGCGCCGCCGCTCATAGCGCGCAAGCCCGCGTCGGATGATGGTGTCGGCCGCTCACGGCGTCGCGATAGACCTCCTCCAGCCGGTCGAGATGGCGGTCCAGCGTGAAGGGCGCGCGCCAGTACCCGTCATGCGCGTTGCGGCCCATCCGCTCCACCTCCGCGTCGTGGGACAGCAGTCGGAGGCAGCGGGCAAGGTCGGCGGCATCGCCGCTGCGGAACAGGAAGCCGTTCTCTCCCGGCAGCACCGCCTCCGCCGCGGCGCAATTGTCGCTGACCACGATGGGAACGCCGTTCGCCAGCGCTTCATAGGCGGCGAGGCCGAACGTCTCGTACCACAGCGACGGGACCACCACAGCCCGCGCCCGCCGCACCTCCTCAAGCACGGCGTTGGGCGGCAGCCAGCCGGCAAGCTCCGCAGCGGGGTTCAGCCGGCGCACCACCGCCGCCTCGTCGCCATCGCCGACGAAGCGCACCGGGCAGCCGGCCTGTGCCGCCGCCTCGGCCAGCAGAGCGGCGCCCTTCTCGCGCGACATCCGGCCGACGAACAGCACGGGGCGGTTGCCGGCGACCGGAGCGGGGCCGCGGTCTTCAACTTCAACCGGATTGGGGACGGGCAAAGTGACGGTACCGGGCGCCAGATGGGGGGCGATCACCGCGCGTTGCCGGTCGCTGAGCGTCACCAGCGCCATCCCATCTATGAAGCCGCCGGCCAGCGCCCCCGCTGCATGACGGGCGGCCCGCCACCATTTGTGGTGCCGGGCGCGGGCGTCGCAGTCGGTGGCGAGGCAGCCGGTGGACAGCGCCCGGTGCGGGCAGTTGACGCCCTCGGGAAAGACGAAGAAGGCGCCGTTGGGGCAGAGCGGGAAATAGTCGTGCAGGGTCAGCAGCACCGGCAGGCCGGATTTCCGGCAGACCGGAAAGACGCTGGGCGACAACGCCTTGGCCCAGCCATGGATATGGATCACCGTGTCGTTGGCCGGACAACTGCCGAGCAGGCTTTCCAGCGCGCGGGCGGCTTCCCGGTTCCAGATGCCGCGCAGCGCCGCCTGCACGCGGTCGGCGTTGCCCTTCAGGTCGGGCTGCTCCAGGCAATGGACGGTGATGCCATCCGTCAGCAGCACCGGGTCGATGGGCGGGACGGCGGTGAAGAAATGGACCCGGTGGCCGCGCCGGGCCAGCCCGACGGCACCGGCGATGGCGACCTTCGCCAGTCCGCCGCTGGGGTGGGCGTGGTCGCAGAGGATGACGATCGTGCTCATCGCGGGATGCTCATTGCAGGGCGCCGCGATAAACGGCGGCGGTGCGGGCGGCGATGACCGGCCAGTCGAAGCGGCTGCGCACCAGCGCCCGGCAGGCGTCGGCGTCGGGCAGGCGGCGGACGCCGGTCAGCGCTTCCGCAAGGCCGATGCCGATGGAGCGAGCGTCGATCCCCGCCAGCACGAGATCGCCGTCCAGCCCCTCCACCACCTCGGGCAGCCCGCCTACGGGCGTGACCATCACCGGCGTGCCGGCCGCCAGCGATTCCAGGGCGGTCAGGCCGAAGCCCTCCAGCGCCTGCGACGGCATCACGCACAGGTCGGCGGCACGGTAGGCCAGCGGCAGATGCGCGTCGGGAACGAAGCCCAGCAGCCGCACATGCTCCTCCAGCCCCAGCGCGCCGATGCGGTCCTGAAGCGCCGCCGCTTCCGGCCCGCGTCCGGCGACCACCAGCAGAACGTCGGGCACCCGGCGGCGCAGTTCCACCATGGCGTCGACCAGAGCGGTCAGCCCCATGCGCTTCACCAGCCGGCGCACCGTCAGCAGGATGGGGCGCCCTTGCGGCCAGCCGAGGCGGGCGCGCGCCTGATGGCGGTTGTCGGGAAGGTCGTAGCGCTCGGCATCGACCCCGCCCGGCACGCGGTGGATGCGCTCCGGCGGCACACCGTAGCGCTCGGCCAGGATGGTGGCGAAGGACTGCGACAGGACGACGAAGCGGGCGGCGCGGCGATAGACCAGCCGCTCCACCATGAATTTCAGCCGCACCGCCAGCGGGCCGGCACCCTCCGCGGCGCTTTCCAGCGCCCAGGGGCCGTGGAAATGGACGACCAGCGGCCGGTTGCGCAAGGCGGGCAGGGCGCCCACCGTGTTCAGCGCGAAATGGGAGGCGACAAGGTCGGGCGCCTGCCGGCGCAGCGTCTCGGCGATGGCGATCCGCGCCGCCGCCACCCGGCGCGGCAGAGAGGCGGTCGACGGTGCGAAGCTGTCGATGCGGGCACCGTTGTTCAGCGTCCGGGAAACGGTGCCCAGCACCAGCCCGGAAAAGGCGATGCCCTGCTGCGGCAGGTGGCGGGCGAGGTTGTAGAACATGTTCTCCGCCCCGCCATGGGTTTCCGGGAACCAACCCAGCCCAAGCTGAAGCACGCTGGCCTCCCGCGTTAGCCCCCGCAGCGCGTCGGGCAGGATCAGGCTTCCGTCCATTGCTTGTCCTCTTGGAATTGATGGGCGGGAACGGTCGCCGGGACGGCGCTCTGCAGGCTGGCAAGTCCGTAATTCTTGGCTGCCATTGCCATGCCCAGGAAGAACCAGAAGCCGACGCCGGTGACCTTCACCAGCGTGTGTTCGAACACCATGCAGCCGAGCATCGTCAGAGCCGCCGTTTCGGCGCAGCGGGCGAACGGGTCGGGCGGTGCGCCGCCGCGGCGCAGCATCCCGGCCGTCAGCATGATCAGGCCGGCGACATAGCCGAACGCGCCGGGCCAGCCCAGTTCATAGGGCACGCGCAGGATGCCGCTGTCGAAATAGGCCATGACGCCCAGCTGCCCGTCCTCGTTGGTCAGCTTGGTCGCGGTGTCGATGGTGCCGAGCCCGGCGCCGCGCACCTCGGTCAGCGCATAGAACAGGAAGGTGACATAGAACTCCTGCCGGTCCTGATAGCTGCGGTCGTTCTCCATCGAATTCAGCGTGTCGAACCGGGAAACGATCGCTTGGTTGACCCTCGGCACGCTCAGCAGCGGCAGGGAGCACAGGACCAAACCGACGCCGACCGCGATCAGGCGGATGCGGTGGCGGCCGGGCATCGTCAGCATCAGCCAAGTGAAGGTGAACAGACCGGCCAGCCAGGCCGCCCGCACCAGACTGAGCAGCAGCGATCCCAGCGCCAGCGCGCCGGCGACCGGCACCAGGATGCCGCATGCGGCGGGCAGAACGGCCAGCCCGGTGACCAGCAGGAAGGCCAGCGGGCCGGAGGAGTTCATCGTGCTGAACACCCGAACCTGCATGGGCAACGGCATGCCCTGGTTGGTCATCCCGACATTGATGAGCCATCGCGCATCCCAGGCCGGCATGATGAAATACTGGATCAGGCCATAGCCGCCGACCAGCGTCAGCCCCAGGACGAAGGCGCGCAGCACCGCGTCCCGCATCTGCGGATAGAGCGGCCAGTGCAGGGCGACATAGAGCCCCAGCATGACCGGCACCACCCAGTTCAGCAGTGCGAAGGTCGCAGCCGCCACGCCCGCCTGGGAGATTCCATTGAAGTAGGCGTAGGAGATGCCCAGCATCACCGGCAGGAAGCCGAAATAGGCGCGATAGCGCAGCATCGGCAGATATTGCGCGATCACCAGCCCGGTCATCGCGCCGACGGCAAACGGCGTCACCATGATCGGGCTGATGACGCTCCAGCCCGACTGGTAATCGACCAGCCGGCGCACCTCCGGCGTCAGGAACCACAGCCACCATGTGAAGGCGGCGAAACGGGCGGGGTCTCGGGTCACCAGCAGCGCACCGACGGCGAGCGCCCCCACCGGGAAGACGATCTCCAGCACGCCGGCCCGGCCCATCAGGACCGGAACCGCCACCAGGAACCAGAAGACCGGTGCCGCCAGTTTGTTCAGGGAGGGCAGGCCGCCCGTTCCGTGATGAGGCATGTCATGATGACTATGCTCGAAGCCGGCTGTGGCGAAGGTCATGCCGCCGTCTCCCGCCAGTCACGCATCCCCTCCAGCCGGCCACGCAGGGTGGCGCGCAGCTTCGCCCCGGCGTGGCGGTCGCCGCGCAGCGTCAGCCGCGCCCATTGCGCCAATCCGGGAAACTCGCAGGTCCCCACCAGCATGGCCCAGGCGGCGAAGGCGGCGCGGTTGGTCGGGCCGAAATGGGCCATCAGGGCCAGCGTGTCGTTGAAGGTGGCGTTCTCCTGCGCCAGCGGATGGAAATGGTTCGCCCCACGCTGGTCGATGTCGAAGCGCACCGCCGGGAAATGGTCGACCGCCACCATCGGGTCGTAGACCAGCCGCCATCCCTGGCGGGACAGCCGCAGGCAGAAATCCACCTCGTTGCGGACCTGGGCGCCGCTGCCGCGCAGCCGGGTGTTCAGCCGCTGGCCGTCGATCGCCGCGCGGCGAAAGCTCCAGTTGGCGCCTTTCAGCACGTCCACGTCCTGGGCCGGGCCGACACCCAGATGATGGTTGCCGATGACCCGGCCGAACCATTGCAGCCGGCCGACGACCTGGGCCTCCCCGGTTTCCGGCACGCCGTCGTGATAGACATGGTCGCGGCCGCCGACGCCGCCGATGCGGGGATCGGCGCGATACCACGCCTCGATCCGCTCGACCCAGTCGGGATGGGGGACGGCGTCGTCGTCGGTGATGGCGACGATGTCGCCGCGGGCATGATCCATGCCGCGGTTGATCGCCGCCACCTGCCCAGGCACGTCGATTACGGCGACTTCGATCGGTAGGATGGATGCGTAGCGCCGGGCAACCTCGGCGGACTCCGGATCGGTGTCGCGCACGGTGACGACCACCTGGACCGGCGCCAGCGTCTGCCGGACCAGACCGTCCAGGCAGCCGGCGAACTGGTCCGGCCGGCGATAGGTCGGAACGATCACGGTGACGCCCAGACGTTCTGCGGCATGGGGGTCGATCGGGACGAGAGGGGCGGGGCGGGGCATGCCGGTGGGGTTCATGGTGACGCTCATGCCGGAGCCAGCTCCCGCCCGCGGGCGTCGTTGGCGGCGGCCCGTGCCGGGGCCAGGGCCGGTTCCTCGCCGTTCACCCAGCTGTCGATGGTCTCGCGCAGCCGCGCCTTGAACACGGAACGGTCGAAGCGGGCGGCGTAGGCCTGGATGACGGTGGGGTTGAAGCGGCGTTCCTGCGCCTCGAACCGTTGCACCGCCTCGATCAGCGCTTCCGGCGTCTGCTGGTCGAAGAACAGGCCGGACAGGCCGTCCCTCACCGTCTCGGTCGCGCCGCCGCGGTTCAGGGCGATCACCGGCCGGCCGGCGGCCATCGCCTCCACCGGAACGATGCCGAAATCCTCGTTGGCGGTGAAGACCAGGGCGCGGCAGGCGGCATACTGCCGGTCCAGCTCCTCGGCGGAACAATGGCCCAGCAGTTCCACCGTCGGCCCGGCCATCTGCTTCAGGCGGCGGTACTCCTCGCCTTCGCCGACGACGACCAGCTTGCGGCCCATGCGGTTGAAGGCTTCGATTGCCACGTCGGCCCGCTTGTAGGAGACCAGCTGGCTGACGAACAGGTAATGATCGCCGGGCGGCTCCGCGGTGGCGAAGCGCCGGGTTTCCACCGGCGGGTTGATGACGGTGGAGTCGCGGCGGTAGACCCGCCAGATCCGCTTCGCCACCGTCTCGGAATTGGCGATGAAACGGTCGACCCGCGCCGCCGTCGCCAGATCCCATTGCCGCAGCCGGTGGATGGCATAGGGCATCAGTGGCCGGATCATCGGTCCGGCCGAGTGCAGGTAATCGTGATAGCCGCTCCACACATAGCGCATCGGCGTGTGGCAGTAGCAGACATGCAGCGCGTCCGGCCGGGTCAGGACCCCCTTCGCCGGCCCGGATTCGCTGCTGATGACGAGATCGTAGGCGCTGAGGTCGAGCTGTTCCAGCGCCAGCGGCATCAGCGGCAGATACTTCTGATACATCCGGTGAGCCATCGGCAGCCGGTCGATGAAGGTCGTGGTGACCTGATGGCTGCGGATGATCGGGGAGATCCGCTCCGGCCGGTAGACGTGGGTGAAGACGTCGGCCTCCGGATACAGCTCGCACAGGGCTTCGATAACCTTCTCCCCCCCGCGCATCCCGACGAGCCAGTAATGGACGATCGCGACTTTCATTGTGGGTCCTCCGGCAAGGGGCAGGCCTTCGACTTCGGCCGAGGGTTTTTCAGGCTCAGGCGATGCGGCGCAGGCGGTAAGAACGGCCGCTGGGCGGACGGGCGCCGTATTCCAGGTTCGCGTGGTCGCGGGCGTTGACCATCGACAGCACCGCGCCGCCGATCCGCCCGCCGACCTGCCGCACCTGCTTGATGCCGGCGCCGGCAAGGCTGGTGGCGGTGCGCGCCCAGCGCACGACATACAGGACGCGGTCGGCCAGCGGCGCCAGGATCAGCGCGTCCGACACCGACAGCACCGGCGGCGTGTCGAGGACGACGACGTCGTAGCGTTCGGACAGCTCGACCAGCAGCGACAGCATGGCCTTTGAGCCGAACAGGATCTGCGGCCGGTCGACCGGCCGGCCGGCGGTGATCACCGCGACCCGGCGGCGGTCGTCGATCTGCACCACCTGATCCAGCGTCGCATCGCCTTCCAGCAGGTCGGTCAGCCCCTTTGGCGGCCGGGTACCGCCCAGAAGCCGGTGCACGGCGGGGCGGCGGGTGTCGCAGTCGACGATGACGACCCGTCGGCCGGTGTCGGCCAGGAAGGCGGACAGCGCCACCGCCAGCGTCGTCTTGCCCTCGCCAGCGACCGACGAGGTCAGCATCACCACCTCGCCGCCCTTGACGGTGGCCGGCTCGGCGCCGGTGCGGACCAGATGCAGCCGTGCGCAAAGCCGCCAGACCGCCTCGGCGAATTCGCCGCCGCCGGTGTTGGAATAAGGATCGCCGTCGGCGTCGGAGCGGGCGGACCGCTTGACCCGGCCCAGCAGCGGCACGATGCCGACCGCCGGAAGGCCCAGAACCGCCTCCACCTGATGGGAGCTGTAGACGCCGCGCTGGCTGGCGGTCCGCACCAGCGCGATGCCGGTGGCGAAGGCGCCGCAGACCACCGCGGCCAACGCCGCCAGCACGGTCTTGCCCGGCCCGACCGGCCCCACCGGAACGTCGGCGGTGGACACGATGCGTACGTCGGGCGTCATCTCCAGCGCCTGGAGCACCTGGGTCTCCTTCAGGCGGGTGACGGCGCGGCGATAGTTGTCGTCGGACGCGTCGGCCTGCCGCTGAAGTTCGCGCAGCTTCACGTCCGCCTGCAGGTTGTCGAAGGATTCCGTGCGCAGAGCCTCCAGCCGGCGGGACAGGTTCTGGATCTTGGCGACCTGCTGCTCCACCTCACCCCGCAGGCTACGGATCACGCGATCCACCTCGGTGGCGAGGGCGGCATTCAGTTCGCGCAGCTCCGCCGCGGGCCGCGCCAGCGCCGGGTGACGGTCGCCATATTGCGCGCGCAGCTCGGCCAGCTGGGCGCTCAGTGCAGTCTGGCGCTGGCGTAGGCCGGTGATCAGCGGGTCGCCGCCGATGTCGGCGCCGGTCAGCGATTCGGGGTTGCCGGGCTGGACGGACTGCAGCTGGCGCAGCCGCCCCTGGGCATTGGTCAGCGCGGTGCGCGCCTCCGCCAGTTGGGCGTTCAGGGCCGACATCTCTTCGTTCACCAGCGGAGCATCGCGGCCCTTGGCCATGCCAGTTTCGGCGCGCATCGCCTCGACGGCGGCGCGGCCGGTGATGGTCATGTCCTGGCGCAGTTCATCAAGCTTGCTCTGCAGCCACTCGCTGGCGTTCTGGGTGGCATTGCGCTTCGCCTCCACCTGGATGGCGATGTAGGCGTCGGCGACGGCGTTGGCGGCGCGGGCCGCCAGCTGCGGGTCCTTGGCCTCGACCGTGATGCGGATCGCGCGCGACTGCACACCGGGGCTGATGCGCAGGTTCTTCTGGAAGGCGTAGATCAGGCGGGCGGTTTCCTTCTCCTCCGCACTGCCGGTCGGAGCGGGCGGCCGCGCGGCCGGCGTCAGCAGGGCGGACAGCGGTTCGGGAAGGCCGGACGCCACCTCCGTCAGCAGGGCGCGTCCTTCCTCGAACAGGGGGGTCAGGAGGCCGGGCTTGTCGGGAGTTGCGGCGTATTCCGGCTCTTTCCCGAGATTCAGCGTCTCCACCACCCGGCGGGCGAGGTCGCGGGACCGCAGGATCTCGACCTCGGTGTTGACGGTGTCGAGATACATTCCCATCGGTTCCGACACCGAGGGGATGTTGATGACGCGGTTCGTATGCGGATCGATCACCACGACGGCCGACGCGCTGTAGAGCGGCGTCATCGAGTTGATCAGCAGCACCGCGGGCAGCCACAGCACCGCGGTCAGCCCCAGGATCAGCCATTTCTGGCGCCACAGCGTCTGTACCAGCCGGCCTACATTGACCTTGTCGGCGCCCGTTCCGACCGGCGGTGCGACAAAGCCGGAGGGGATACCGGCCGTGCCTGGCGGCAATCGGTGTTCCGGTGCGTCCATGGGCTGAACTCCTTCATCTCGACAAACGGTGCGTGGAGGTGCGATGCGGCCGTGTTGGTTCAGGCGACCAATAGGTCAGGCGACTTCTGCCGGGTCACGGCTGGGCTGGCGGGGGGAGGTGGGGGCGTCCGGCGCCGGGTCGCCGCGGATTTCCGCCGGCAGTTCCGGGGTTGCCGGTGTGCCCCGTCCGGTCTTCGCCTCGGCCAGGATGCGGGCGTAGCGGGCGACGGTGTTCGGCGTGACGTTGACCAGCGCTCCGGTCCCGCCGCCGCCGGCGACCAGCCGGGCGACCTGGAACAGGGCGCGTCCCTTCTCAAGCACCTCGCCCGGCAGCATCCACAGGATGGAATCGATGTTGGACGTCAGCCATCCCGGCCGGCCGCCGCGGGTCAGCCGGCGTTCGGCCGCCCGCACCTGGGCGGTGTTGCGGATGGTGTAGAAGGGCGACCAGCCGTCCCAATCGCCGGCGGTGAAGGGCAGGGCCACGAACTCCCCGTCGACCAGCGCCGGTTCGGCCGAGCCGAAGGAGGCCTTGGTCCACATGTAGTCGAAGCCGGCGGAGCGGACGGTGGCGGCGACCTCCCGCCGCAGGGGGCCGGGTCGGGCGCTGTCATAGGGCCGCCACGCCTCGTAGAAGCGGTCGAGCCGGTAGCGGCGCAGCGCGTTGCCGATCATGCGCCTGGCATCCATGGCCGGCGCCCCGGCCCGCGTCGGCGCCTTGCGCGGTGTGCCCTCCGCCGCGGCCTCCACGCTGGCGGCCGGGGTTTCCGACGGGCGCGGACGGGGCGAGATGCGCAGGACGGGCCGGCCTTCCTCCCAATGCAGGCGCGGGGTGCGGCCGGGCACGAGGGGGGAGTCGACCAGCGGCCACCAGCCGCGCGGCATCAGCCCCGGCGGAAGCATGGTCGCCATTTCCGCACGGGCGTCGGTCAGCAGCCGGGCCAGTTCGATGCTGGGCATCTCGCCTTCGGCGCAGACGCCGCGGCCGGTGCTGCCCAGCAGAAGCTCCACCCGGCCCAGCACGCCGCCACGTTCCTCCGGCACCGACAGCAGCGCGAGGTCGGCGGGGCTGGACTGGGTCAGGCTGTCGACGGTGACCACCAGCCCGCAGCGCAGGCCGGTCGCCGCCACCAGATCGAGGATGCGCGGGATGCAGTGCAGTTCACGGATCATGCCGGACCACAGCACCAGCGTGGTCAGCACCCGTCCCTCCGCCGCCCAGCGGCGCAGGGTGGCGTCGTCCGGTTCGTAATCGGTGAAGGGGCGCGGCGGCTCCGCGATGCGCAGCGGCACGTCGGCCGTGCTGGCGAAGGGCGGATCGGGATCGACGATCTGCAGCCCGCGGCCCAGGCGGCCCAGGGCGAAGAAGTCGTGGTCGTCGAACTGGCGGCCATAGACCGGGTCGGCTCCGTTCCGGATCAGGTCGGCGGCGCGCTCGATCACGTCGGTCTGGGGCCGGCCGTAGAGCGGCAGCAGACGCTTGGCCGCCGCCAGCGGCAGCTGCGCCGCAATCAGGTCGGGATCGCCCAGAAACGTTCCACGACCCCAGCCGGCATGGCGGTGGGCCAGCGCGGCGCTGAAACTGGCATAGCTTTCCCCCGCCACCCGGCCTTCGACCGCGTCGAGGCCGCCGGGGAAGTGGCGGGCCCGCACCGGATCGACGCAATGGCCGGTGAAATGGCGGGCGCCCAGCGCCTCCAGCCGCTGCCGCAGCCCGGCGTCCGCACCGACATCGATACCGAGGCAGGGCTTCGCCATCAGTTGCGGGTAGAGGAACGGCGCGGCGACGATGCCGAGCGGGGTCTGCGGCGCCATGTCCAGCACAGCGACCTCCTCCGGGATCGGCTGCTCCAGCAGGCGGAACGCGGCCTCGTAGAGCGCGGCCGGGTCGGTGCTGCGCAGGGCGCACTCGCCCCCCGCCTCCACCACCGGCCACAGCGGGGAGGCCGGATCGCCCAGCGCCACGACGCGGTAGCGGGTGGTCAGCCACAGCGCATGGTCCAGGTGCCGGCCGCCGGCCATCAGGCTGCCGGTGCCGGTCGCCTCGGTGCGGTTGCCGTCCTCCCAGCCGCCGAAATGGCGGCCGCTGCGCCGTCCGTCGTAATAGAGATCGAAGGCCCAGCCGGCGCGTTCCGCCGCGGCGGCCAGCACCGGGGCGATGGCGACGCGGTGCGGGTCGGCGCCATGAGCGAGGAAGAGGAGCAGGGGCGGTTTGGTCACGATGCGTGCCCCTCCGTGCCCTTGCCGCCGCGCCGGCACCACCACAGGTGCCATTTCGCCACTCCCGGCGGGCCGAAATGATCGGTCTTCTGCAGGGTCAGGCCGGTGGCGGCGATGGCCTTGCGCATCTCCGGCGCCCAGTGGTGACGGACCAGCGCCTTCCATTCCGGCAGGACGCCGTGGCAGCGCATGGTCGCCAGCAGCCGGTCGGGCCGCCAGCGGTAGTAGCGGGGGTAGGCGATCACCCACAGCGGGTTGGCGTTGGTGGTGTCGCAGACGATCCGCCCGCCGGGCTTGACCACCCGCTGCAGCTCGCGCACGCCGGCTTCAAGGTCGGGCAGGTGGCAGAGCAGGTCCATGGCGATGACGATGTCGAAGCTGTCGTCGTCGAAAGGCAGCTTGCGGGCGTCGGCCTGCTGGACGGTCAGGGCGGGGAAGCGCTCCTTCGCCTCCGCCAGCATCTCGTGCGAGATGTCGACCAGCGTCACGTCGTGATGGCCGGCGAAGGGGCCGGTGATGCGGCCGTATCCGCCGCCGACATCGAGGATGCGCATCCGTGGCAGCCGCTCCAACTCCGCCGCCACCGCGCGCCGCTTCTCGTCATAGATGCGGTAGAAGGGGGTGGTCGGGTGGTCGGGGCGGAAATGCCGGCGATAGCCGTTGTTGTAGATGCCGGAGCCCGCGGCCTGCGACCGCTCCGCCTTGGCGTTCTCCAGCAGGGCGGCGACCTGGGCGGCGACGGTGTCGACGTCGAAGCTCTTCGCATGCTCCAGCCCCGCCGCGGCGGCGGCCTTCAGCCCGTCGGGGTCGGCCAGCCGGGCGATCAGCATGTCGCGCAACGGTTCCGCCTCCCCCGGCGGAACCAGCCAGCCGGTGCGGCCATGCTCGATGATCTCCGGGAAGCCGCCGCAGTCGCTGGCGACCACCGGCACGCCCAGCGCCATCGCCTCCACCACCACGAAGCCGAAGCTCTCCCACAGGGACGGGACGACCGCCATCTCCGCCCGCGCCACCACGGCCAGCGCATCGTTTCGCGGCAAGGCGCCGGTGAAATGGACCCGGTCGGCCACCGGCGCCACGTCGCGGCGGAACTGGTCGATGATCGCGGCACTCGCGACGTCTTCACCGCCGATCATCATCAGGTGCAGGTCGGGGTTGGCGGCCAGGACGCCGGGAATGGCGCGGCCCAGCGTGGCGATGCCCTTGCGCCCCTCCAGCCGGCCGAAGAAGGCGATGAAGCGCTTCGGCAGCGCCATCGGCGGCTCGGCCATCCGGTTTGCCGCCACCGAGGCGAGGTCGATGCTGTTGGGGATGACCTGGATCAGCTCCGGCGGGATGCGCCAGTAGTCGGCCACCCGGCGGGCGATGGCGCGGGTGGAGGCGTAGATCGCCGCGCTGCGCTTGGTCTGGTCGCGTTCGAGTGCGTTCAGCAGGTGGGTGTGCGGCACCCAGGGCTGGGTGTTGGTGTCCATCACCAGCCCGGTCGGCGTCGCCAGCCGCGTCACCACGGGAATGGTGCTGAAGCGGGTCAACCACCAGGCGTCGGCGTCGAACTCGGCGGCATGGACCACGTCGGGACGGAAGGCGCGGACGGCGTCGGCCAGCCGGCGGTTCGTCCGGAATCGGTCCACGACCGCATGCAGGCGCGGCCCCGGATCGACGCGGTTCACCGTCACGCCGTCCTCGATGGTGGTGCCGGCCGGCAGGCCGCCGACCTTCCACGGGGTCACCACCTGGACGGCATGGCCCAGCCGCGCCAGCGCGCGGGCCATCGTGTGGGTGTGGGTGGCGATTCCGCCGAGCTTTTCGCCGGGTGGGTATTCGGGCGTCAAGAGCGACAGTCGCATTGTGGGTCCCCCAAATCCTGTAGGTTTTGTCATTTGCCTGCGGGTCCGGCCGGAGCGGCGGTCGCCGGAGACGGTTTGGCGAGAGCGAGCAGGCGCCGCGGCAAGGCCGCGAGGATCGCCGGGTCGGGAAGGAAGACGCGCCAGGGAAGTCCGGTCGTCCGCCGGTAGAGCGTCGCCGCGGTGGCGAACACCAGCGTGTAGGCCACCGTGGAGACGATGGCCGCGGCCAGGATCCCGCCGCTGCGCAGGAACAGCAGCAGGCCGCCCATCGTGACCAGCATGCCCAGCAGGTTGGCCATGGTGGCGGTGAAGGGCCGGTTCTCCGCATAGAGCCCGTTCAGCAGGATCGACGCGGCGGCGTAGAGAACGGCACCCGGCAGCAGAAGCCGCAGCGGAAGCGCGCTGTCGGCGAAGGACGCGCCGTAGACCAGTCCGATGGCGATGTCGGCGAAGACGAACAGCCCGCCGCCGAGCAGCCCGCCGATGGCGAAGGTCACCTGCAGGCTGTTCAGCACCAGCGCCCGCCCCGATTGGCCCCGCCGGGTCGCGGCGGGCATCACCACGGTGGCCAGCGCGCTGGACAGGCTGACGATCAGCCAGGACAGGCTGGTCGCGAGCGCATAGAGCCCGACCTGGGCCGCCGGCAGGAAGGCGGGAATGATCAACAGGTCCAGCCGCTGGGTGATGACGCCGCCCACCACGTCGCCGTGGGTGCGCAGCGCATACCAGAGCGTCTGCCGGCCGAGCGCCGGATCGGGGCGGCCGATCCCGTGGCGGCGGACCAGCAGAACGGTCGCCACCACCAGCACCAGCGTGCTCATCGCCGCCTGCACGACGACGGCGGCCTCCACCGTGAAGCGGCCGGCAACCCAAAGGATGGCGTAGAGGGTGGCGACGCCGGCCGGCTGGATGAAGTTCAGCGCGTTGAAGCTGCGGAAGTCCTGGTCGCCCAGGATCAGCCCGAGCATCAACTCCGCCAGGAGGGCCATGGCGATCATGGGAAGATAGAGCCGCGCCAGTTCCAGCGTCTCCACCGGCTGCGCAGCCAGCAGCAGCGGCAGCAGCAGATAACCGGTGGCGATCGCCAGCGCCGCCAGCGGCAGCAGGATCAGCACCCAGGTGCTCAGCAGCCGGCCGCCGGCCGAATGATCCCGCGACAGCGCGTAGGTGACCGCCTTGCCGCAGCCCATGCCGAACAGCCAGCCCAGCATCTGTATGGTGGTGAGGACGGCGGTCAGCGCCCCCCGACCCTCCGGACCGATGGTGCGGGCGACGAGGATTCCCGTCAGCAGTCCAAGCGCCATCGTGGCGGCGGTGACGAGTACAGTCGTCACACCATGCCGGGCGAAACTGCCCCCTTTCGCCGCTGCCTTGCGTCCGGTCAGACCTTTCAACATCGCGCCTTCACCCCCATCGAAGTCCCTGAAGTGTGCGCACCGCGTCCTCCCCCGAATTCGTGTTTCTTGTATTGTCGGCAGGCTGGCCCCCACCAGGGGCGACCATCATCGGTCATGAAAGCCACCAAGAATTAGTTGAATGTCTCAACAATTACTTGGTTAGTTTAAAAATTATCGCGGAGTGGAACAGCGATCTGTGGTCGCCGTTATTAGCTCGGGCGAACATTTTTGTTGTGCATTGCAAACTGAACGGTAGTGGGGTGTTGGGCGACGGTCAACGCCGCTTTCGGAACTGTTCTTC
Source organism: uncultured Azospirillum sp. (assembly GCA_965650625.1). Classification (GTDB taxonomy): domain Bacteria; phylum Pseudomonadota; class Alphaproteobacteria; order Azospirillales; family Azospirillaceae; genus Azospirillum. The sequence goes on from CBFGPE010000026.1 coordinate 14,407, forward strand.
CCGCACACCGGGGGAGTATTTTTCTTTGAACGTCCGTTGCCGGGAACTGGGAGTCTTAGCGTATCTTTCGGGCACTGGTTATCGGCAACGCCCATGTTCCGGCATCGGGAGTAGTCCGTTGCCGAACCGGCGGCACACGAGAGGAGAGGGGAAAGCGCGGTTGCGTTTCGCTGCCGGGTGCGGCGGCGGTGCCGCAGCCCATTCGATGCGGGCACCAATGCCCGGCCGGTCGGGCCGGTCCACGAAAGGTTGCGATCGGGGCCGCTTGTCTGATCGCCCCAGGCCCTGCCGTATCAGTCGGCGTCGGCCATCCGCGCGGCGGTGGAGCCGCGCACGATGCAGGTGCCGCCAAGGACGAGGCGGCGGCGGGGACGGTCCGGCGCATCCAGCCGTTCGAACAGCAGGGCCATCGCCGATTGGCCGATATCCTGCACCGGCTGCTCGATGACGGTCAGACCGGGGCCGACCAGTTCCGTCCAGGGTTCATTGTCGAATCCGGCGACCGCCAGCCCATCTGGGATCGACAGTTTCAGCCGGCGGGCGGCCTTCACCACACCCATCAGGAACAGGCTGTTGCTGACGATGAAGGCTTCCGGCCGGTCGCGTTCCGCCATCCACTCCACCACGGCCTGTTCGGCGGCATCGGCATAGGGGGCGAGGAAGCGGGCAGCCGGCGCCAGACCACGGGCCGACATGGCGGAGCGATAACCCTCGTACCGCTCCTGACCGGTGGTGCTGGTGTTGCCGAACAGGCCGGCGATCCGGCGATAGCCCTGGGCGTGCAGATGCTCCACCAGCATGGCCGCGGCGCGTGGGTTGTCCAGGACCACCGCGTCGTGGCGAGCGGTCGGCGCGTTGCGGTCGATCAACACGACGGGAAAGTCGAGGTCGAGCGTGTCGAGCCGGTCGAGCGTCGCACGGGTCGGGGCAAAGATCAGGCCGGTGATCCGCTCCTCCTGCATCAGGCGCAGATACAGTTCCTCCCGCTCCGGATTCTCGTCGCTGTTGCACAGGATCACGCGCATGCCGGCGCGGTAGGCCGCATCCTCCACCGCGCGGCTGACGGCGGTGAAGAAGGGGTTGCGGATGTCCGACACCACCAGCCCGATGGTCTGCGAATGCTGCGAGCGCAGCCGCCGTGCCGACAGGTTCGGTCGGTAGCCGGTGGCGCGCACCGCATCCTCCACCCGCTTGCGCAATGCCTCGCTGACCGGGCCGTTGCTCAGCACGCGCGACACGGTGGCGACCGATACGCCGGCGGCCAGGGCCACGTCCTTGATGCTGGCGGTCTTACCGGAGGCGTTCATCTGCAAACCAGTGGTGGTAGGGGCACCCAGAATGGGGAGGCGATCTTAGACGCGCCCGGTCCAGTATGACCAGAGAGGGATGGCTGGAACCGTATGGGCCGGAAGATTTTTTGAAAACGTTTCCAGCCGGATGGCAGGAGCATTCCCCATTTCGGCCCGCTTGACAAGACGCTCTGCCAAAAAAGTGCTTATGTTGCATTGCGGCAGCCGTTGACAGTTCGACTGTAATCGTTTTCACTGGGGATCAAGAGGACAGACAAGAACACGCGGAGGAGACGGTTGCCATGGCCACCGACACGCACCCCTTGAGCCTTCCCCCCGATCTGATCCGCCTGGGCGCCGCCCCGGCCGGCAAGGAGGCGGCCATCCGCGAAGCGGCGCAGCTGCTGATCGCCGCGGGATGCATCGACCCCGCCTATGCCGACAGCATGATCCGGCGGGAATCGGTGGTGAACACCTTCCTCGGCCATGGCGTCGCCATCCCGCACGGCATGGTGGACGACCGCAATCTGGTCCGCCGCAACGGCATCGCCATCCTGCAGGTGCCGGACGGCGTGGTCTGGAACGACGGGCAGACCGCCCGGATGGTCGTCGCCATCGCCGCGCAGTCCGATGCCCACATCGCCATCCTGCGCCGCCTGACCCGCCTGATGCAGGACGAGGCGCGGCTGAACGCCCTCTTTATTACCGGCAATCCGGCCGATCTTGCCGCCGCCCTGTCGGACGAGAGCGCCGCGCCGGCCACGCCCGCGTCCGAGGCCGGCGACCTCGCGGAAAGCTTCGAGTGGGTGGTGGATTACCCGACCGGCCTGCATGCCCGCCCGGCCGCCGCCTGGGTCGAAACCGCCCGCACCGCCGCCGGCCGCGTCCGCGTGCGCCACGGCGAGGAGTCCGTCGACGGCAAGACGCTGGTGGCGCTGCTGCAACTCGGCCTGCGCCCCGGCGACCGCATCACCGTGTCCGCCGACGGTCCCGACGCGCGCGCGGTGCTGAACCGCCTGCGCGCCACCATCACCGGCCTCAGCGCGCGGGAGAAGGCGGACGCCGCCGCCGCGGCCCGCAAGGCGAAGGCCGTGGTCCAGGGCTGGACACCGCCGCCCGCGGCAGGGCGCGAGATGCCGGTGGTTGCCGGTGTCGGTGCCAGCCCCGGTCTTGCCATCGGGCCGGTCCATGTGATGCCGAAGGCCGACCTGACGGTTCCCGACCGTCCGGCGCCGCTGCTGGAGGGCGGCAACCGCCTGCACGAGGCGCTGAACCTGACCCGCCAGCAGTTGAAGGCGTTGGCCGACGACACCGCCCGTCGGCTCGGCCCCGCCGAGGCGGGCATCTTCGCCGCACAGGCGGAACTGCTGAACGACACCGACGTCATCACGCTCGCCTGCCAACTGATGGTGGAGGGGCATGGCCCCGGCTGGTCGTGGAACGAGGCGGTCGAGCGCAGCGCCGCCAAGCTGGCCGCCAACCCCAACCCGGTGCTGGCCGGCCGTGCCGCCGATCTGCGCGATGTCGGCCGCCGGGTGCTGACCCGCATCGATCCGGATCTGCGCGGCGGCTCCATCCGCGACCTGCCGGACACCCCCTGCATCCTGGTCGCCGACGACCTGTCGCCGTCCGACACCGCGGCGCTCGACATGGGCCGCGTCATCGGTCTGGCGACGGCGCAAGGCGGCCCGACCTCCCACACCGCGATCCTGGCGCGCACGCTGGGGCTGCCGGCGATGGTGGCGGGCGGCGGCGCGCTGACCGAGCTTGCCAACGGCACCACCGCCATCCTCGACGGCCAGTCCGGCCGCCTCTACCTGGAGCCCACCGACGCCGACCTCGCGGCCGCCCATGGCTGGATCGAGGAGCAGCGCGTCAAAAAGGCCCAGCAGGAGGAGCGGCGCGGCCTGCCCGCCCGCACCCGCGACGGCCACACGGTGGAGATCGGCGCCAACGTCAACCGCCCCGATCAGGTGCCGGTCGCCCTGTCGCAGGGGGCCGAAGGAGTCGGCCTGATGCGCACCGAGTTCCTGTTCCTGGAGCGCGGCGACGCCCCCAGCGAGGAGGAGCAGTACCAGACCTACCGCGCCATGCTGGAGGCGTTGGACGGCCGTCCGCTGATCGTCCGCGCGCTCGACATCGGCGGCGACAAGCAGGTGCCGCACCTGCAGCTGCCGCATGAGGAGAACCCCTTCCTCGGCGTGCGCGGCGCCCGCCTGCTGCTGCGGCATCCGGAACTGCTGGAACCGCAGCTGCGCGCCCTTTACCGCGCCGCCAAGGACGCCAAGCCGGATGCGCTGCTGATCATGTTCCCGATGATCACCACGCTGCGCGAGATCGAGGCTCTGCGCGCCGTCTGCGACCGCATCCGGGCGGAGCTGGACGCCCCGGCAGTGCCGCTTGGGATCATGGTCGAGGTGCCGGCCGCCGCCATCCAGGCCGACGTGCTGGCCCGCCACGTCGATTTCTTCTCCATCGGCACCAACGACCTGACGCAATACGCGCTGGCCGTCGACCGCCAGCACCCCGAACTGGCGGCGGAGGCCGACAGCCTGCACCCGTCGGTGCTGCGCCTGATCCGCATGACGGTGGAGGGAGCCGAGAAACATGGCCGCTGGGTCGGCGTCTGCGGCGGCATCGCCGGTGATCCGTTCGGCGCCGCACTGCTCGCCGGCCTCGGCGTCCGCGAGTTGTCGATGACCCCGCGTGACATCCCCGGCGTCAAGGACAAGCTGCGCGACAGCGACCTCGCCGGACTACAGGCGCTGGCCCGGCGGGCGCTGGACTGCGAATCCTCCGACGAGGTGCGGGCGCTGGAGGGGGAGGCGTCATGAGCAGCCAGCTTGCGGCGGCCAAGCCTGTCGTCACCGTCACGCTGAACCCGGCCATCGACCAGACCATCACGGTCGAGGCGCTGAAACCCGGCAGCGTCCATCGCGCCAAGGCGGTGCGCCACAATGCCGGCGGCAAGGGCGTCAACGTTGCCAGCTGCCTTGCAGATTGGGGGACGCCGGTGGTCGCCACCGGACTTCTCGGCACCGGCAACGCGGCGCCGTTCGAGGCGCTGTTCCAGGCAAAGGGCATCGCCGACGCCTTCCTGCGGCTGCCGGGCGAAACGCGCGTCAACATCAAGATCGCCGACCTTACGGCCAACGACACGACGGACATCAACCTGCCGGGTCTCACCGCCGATTTCGGCGCGCTCGGCCGGGTGCAGGAGACGGTTCACCGGCTGGTGGAGCCGGGCACGCCGGTCCTGCTGGCCGGCAGCCTGCCGGACGGACTGCCCACCGACGCCTATGCCATGTTGACCACCGATCTGGCGGCGGCCGGCGCGCGCGTGGTGCTGGACAGCAGTGGGGCGCCGCTGGCGGCGGCGCTGGCCTCCGCCGGCGCTCTGCCCCATTGCATCAAGCCCAACCGGCACGAACTGGAGGATTGGGCCGGCCGGCCGCTGCCGACCGACGCCGACCTGCTGGACGCGGCGCGCGGCCTCAACCGGCGTGGTGTTGCCGTGGTGGTGGTGTCGCTGGGGGCCGAAGGCGCGCTCTTTGTGGATGGCGCCCGCGCCCTGCATGGCCGATTGCCGCCGGTCCAGGCGCTGAGCACCGTCGGGGCGGGCGATGCGATGGTGGCGGGGCTGATCGCTGCCTTCCAGCAGGAGGGCGGGCTGGAGGATGTGGCCCGGCTGTCGGTGGCCTTCGCCGCCGCCAAGCTCGGCTGCTTCGGCCCAAACCTGCCCGATCCGGCAACGGTTCGGGCGCTTGCGGCTCAGGTGACGCTGACCGGGCTTGACTGACAGTGCCGATGACATCGGACGGGACTCAAACACAGTGACAGGCGCGGGCATGAACCCGCCAGGAGGAAACAATGGCGAACCTGTTGGCCGTGATCGCGGCGGGAGACCTCACCACCCAGGCCGTTCTGGCCGCTGAAGCATTGCGCAAGGCGGCATCGTCGGCCGGCCATCGCATCCAGGTGGAAATCCGCACCAGTCTCGGCATCCAGTCTCCGCTCGACGCAACGGCGCTGGCGGCGGCGGATGGCGTGGTTCTCGTCGGCAGCGGCGATCTGGATGAAGCACGCTTCGGCGCGGTCAAGCGTGTTTCCGCTTCGCTGAACGAGGTGCTGGGCAATCCCGGCGCCGTGCTGGAGAGCGTGCTCGGCTCTTCCTCTCCGTCGGCGGCATCGGCCCCGCGCCGGATCGTCGCCATCACCTCCTGCCCGACGGGCATCGCCCACACCTTCATGGCGGCCGAGGGCATCCAGCAGGCGGCGACCGCGCTGGGCCACAAGGTCCGGGTGGAGACGCAGGGCTCCGTCGGTGCACGCGACACGCTGACCGAGGACGAGATCCGCGAGGCGGACGTCGTCCTGATCGCCGCCGATACCCAGATCGACCTGTCACGCTTCGCCGGCAAGCGGGTGTTCCTGAGCGGCACCAAGCCCGCCATCAATGACGGCAAGGCCCTGGTCAACCGCGCCCTTGCCGAGGCGAAGACGCACGGCTCGGCAGTCCCGCTGGCTGACGCGGTCGCCGCTGGCAAGGCTGAACGGTCGGCCCAGCGCACCGGCCCCTACAAGCATTTGATGACCGGTGTGTCCTTCATGCTGCCCTTCGTGGTGACGGGCGGCCTGCTGATCGCGCTCGCCTTCGCGCTGGGCGGCATCTACGTCTATGACGATGCCCATGCCGGAACGCTGGGCCACGCCCTGTTCCAGATCGGTGCCAAGGGCGCCTTCGCCCTGATGGTGCCGGCGCTGGCCGGCTACATCGCCTATTCCATCGCCGACCGCCCCGGCATCGCCCCCGGCATGGTGGGCGGCATGCTGGCCGGCAGCATCGGCGCCGGCTTTCTCGGCGGCATCGTCGCCGGCTTCATCGCCGGCTACGGCACGGCCTTCCTGAACCGGCACATCAAGCTGCACCGCAACCTGGAAGGGCTGAAGCCGGTGCTGATCCTGCCGCTTCTGGGCTCGCTGCTGACCGGCCTGCTGATGATCTACGTGGTCGGCACGCCGGTCGCCGAGGCGCTTGCCTGGATGAGCGCCTGGCTGAAGGGCATGCAGGGCAGCAGCGCCATCCTGCTCGGCCTGCTGATCGGGGCGATGATGGCCTTCGACATGGGTGGTCCAGTCAACAAGGCGGCCTACGCCTTCTCCACCGGCCTGATCGCGTCGCAGGTCTACACCCCGATGGCCGCCGCCATGGCCGCCGGCATGGTGCCGCCCCTGGGGCTGGCGCTGGCCACCAAGCTGTTCGCCGACCGCTTCACCCATGAGGAGCGTGAGGCCGGCAACGCCGCCGCCGTCCTGGGCATCGCCTTCATCACCGAGGGCGCCATTCCCTTCGCCGCACGCGATCCGCTGCGCGTCATCCCGGCGCTGATGATCGGTGGCGCGCTGACCGGTGCGATGTCGATGGCGGTGGGGGCTGAGCTGAAGGTGCCCCATGGCGGCATCTTCGTCCTGCCGATCCCGAACGCGGTGACTCATCTGCTGGGTTATGTGGTGGCCCTTGTGGTCGGCACGGTGGTCACCGCGGTTGCGCTGCGCATCCTGAAGAAGCCGATTGCCGCAACGGCGGCGGCACCGAAGACGGCGGTCCAGGGGGCCGGCGCGCACGCCTGACCGCTACTCCCTTTCCTCTCGGGCGTCCTCCCGACCCTGGCCCCTTTCCGCACTCGCGGGGAGGGGCCTTCTTTTTGCCGAAAATTCCTTTTGCTCAAGATTCCGCGCCAGCTTTCGCCGGCCCGTCCGTGTGAACCGTCAAGACATCGCCCGGAGTGACGGACCCATGCTCGACGAGAAGCCCGATGTGATGCTGGGCAACATGCTGCTGCATGTGAACCTGCTGGCGCTTGGCACGCTGATGACCAAGATGATGGCGGAGATGTTCCGCAAGGACGACGACCCCGCCGGCAAGGCTGACGATTGGCTGCGCCTGTTCGAAGCGACCGCCGCGCAGATGACCTTCGCCAGCGAGACGCCCGAATGGAGCGACCTGACCGCACAGGAGTTCCGCGACGTGCTGATGCAGCACATCCACCGTGCCCGCGCCATGGCGTTGGGAGAGGAGTGCGACCCGAACGCCTATCTGCGCCATCATGGTTGACCGGGCAGCCGCCCCGGAAATCAGGCGACGGCGGCCAGGATCATGACCGCTGCCACGATGCATAGGATGGCAAGCAGCAATTGCAGCCGCAGCCCACGCGGGCTGACCAGGGTCGGCGGCTGGTCGAAATCCTCGGTTGTCGTAAGCCGCTCCAGCGCCTTGCGGCGGAACAGCCGTTCGGCACCCTGCGGTCCGGCTGCAGTCTGCATCATCAAACCCCTTGTCCAGCGGGCTTTGGAATGCGCGTCGGCGTTGAAAGCCAAGAAATTTCATTGTGGAGCTGAAACAGTTCCATGTCAGCCCTGACACCGCTTATTGCTTGCACCCCATCGTATCGCACGCATAATGGTTAGAGAGTATCCGGATTGTCCAGCGGACTTCGCAGGGTCTCCATCTCTTCCAGAGTGTGCAAGATCGGGATCGCTGGCGTGAAGGATCGGGTTGGGATTGATCATGTCGTTGCGCCGAACGGCGGCATCGCCGGCCTTCGTGTCGCGCCGTTGTCCGGCAATGCCGCTGCTTTCGCCACTCTCGGTTTTCCACGGCTGGCTCCGGTGCTGGATCAATTGGAGCCGCCGTGGGTGGCCGTTGGCGCCACCGTCGGCGGACTGCCCGCCGGGGTGGCGCTGGGGCAGATTCAAGAGGATGGGGCAAGGCTGCTGTCGCTGACGGTCGCGCGCAGCCTGCGCAACCGCGGCATCGGCCGGACCCTTGCCGCGGGGTGGGGGAAGGCCGCCGCTGCTGCGGGCGCCGCCGGTCTGGTCACCGCCTTTTCGGACAAGCTGCCGGAGCGCGCCGCACTGGCCGCGACCCTGTCGGCCACCGGCTGGACCGCGCCGCGCCTGACCCATGTCCGGGCGATCGGAGAGGCGGCGCCGATGGTGGAGGCGGTCGGCAGCTGGCCGTCGCTGACTGGCCGGCTGCGCGATCCCGAGGGTTTCAGCTTCGATCCCTGGCGGACACCGGACGCCGACGACCGCGCCGCCATCGCCGCGCTGGCGGCGGAGCCCGACCATCATCCGTTGATGCATCCCGAAGTCCGTGCCGAGCGGATCGAGCCCGCCTGCTCCATCGCGGTGCGGCGGCAGGGTGCGCTGGTCGGCTGGGTGCTGGCGGAGCGGGCGGACAGCGTGCCGCTCGACGGTTATCGCGACCGGCCGGCGATCGATTACCGCAGCGCCTATCTGGCGCGGTCGCTCTGGCATACGGGGATGCTGGTCGGCGCCTATTGGCACGCCTATGCCCGGCAGGTGGCCGCCTTTGGTCCGACTTCCATCGCCATGTTTGGCACCATGTTCCCCCGCATGATATCGCTGGTCCGCCGCCGCTTCGCCCCGATTTCGCTGCGGGTGGACGAGACCTTCGAGATGACCCGCGAACCCGCTACCGGTTCGCCGTGACCGCCAGGCGCAGAGTTGCCACCAATCAATCGCCAACTGGAGTGTTTTCAAAATGAGCAGCATTGACTTCGAGCAGATGTACGGCGCCGACGCCATCGCCGCGGCGGCGGAGCGTCTGAAGACCGACGACGCCTTCCGTGCGGAGGCTCAGGCAGACCTGAACGCGGCCGTGAAACGCCATTACGATGTCGATCTGCCGATCCCGATGCGGCTGGTCGAGACCGATGGAGAGCTGCTTGCCGTTCCGGCCGACAACAGCGAGGCGGAACTGAGCGACGAGGAACTCGATATGGTTGCCGGCGGTTTTCCGCCCGTCGGGTTCGGCGAGAAGGAAACGAAGAAGGGTTCCGGCTTCGGCCGCTGAGGTCTTCAGAACCGGCAGGCGTTGCGTCCTGCGGAATTCATCCCCGCGGACGCAACGCCCGGCAAAAATGAGCAACTCTTCACCATCGATTTTTGCCCGCCTTGGTCAGGGTCATGGCCGAAGGCGGACGGCGACGCCCGAACTGCGCCAGGGCGAGATCGCCGAGTGCGGTCTGGCCGCGCTCGGCATCATGCTGGCGCATCACGGCCGGCCGGTACCGCTGGAGCAGTTGCGGGAGGAGGCGGGATCGACCCGGCTCGGCGTCAATGCCCGCGCCCTGATCCGCATCGCCCGCGACCACGGCATGGTCGCCCGTGCCTTCCGCACCGAGCCCGACCGCCTGTCCTCCCTCGGCTTTCCCCTGATCGCTCATAGCCGCTTCATCCATTTCGTGGTGGTAGAGGCCGAGACCCGTGTCGGGCTTCTGGTCAACGACCCGGGCGGCGGGCCGCATGTCATGGGCTGGGACGAGGTCGACGACAGCTTCACCGGCATCGTCATCACAATCCAGCCGCTGGAGCCCGGCGCACACCGTCCGCAGGGTGCTTGGCGTCCGCCGACACCGGCGCGGGCTCTGGCGGCGCGGCTTCGGCCGCAAGCGGGAACCGTCGCCGCCATTCTTCTGTCCACAGCGCTTGGTCGCGCCGCCGGTGTGGGTGCGGCACTCGCGGCACGAAGTTGGGCCGACGGCAGCGCCGGCCTGATTCCGCTGACGGGTGCCTGTGCCGCTGCGGTCGTCGCCAGCTGGGGCCAGGACCGGCTGACCGCGTTTCTGGGCCGGAGGCTCGCCGACGACACCGCCGTCGGCGTGTTCGGCCGGCTGCGGCGGATGCCTGACGGCTGGTTCGACCGCCGGGACAGGACACAGGTGCTGGAGGTGACGCTGGCGGGCGGCGCGCTGCAACGGCACATCGGCGCCATCATGCGGCTGGTGGAATTGCCGCTGCTGGTCCTCCCGGTCGCAGCCGCGTTTTGGATCGACGGGTGGAGCGGGGCGGTGCTGCTGCTGACCGTCGTCACGGCCCTGGTTGCGCTTGGCCGGGTTCATCTCCAGCGCGGTGCCGTGGCGGCGCGCCGGGATGCGCCGGCACCTCTGGTTCCGGATGGAGGAACCATCACGACGCTCGACACCCACAGGACGGGTGGGCGCGACGGCGAGGTGCTGGCCCAGCTTGCCGGCCGCCATGCGGTGCAGACCATCTGGGGGCAGAAGTCGGTGGCCCGCCATGCGCAGCTCATGGGGTGGCTCACCGGCATCGCCGGGGTTGGTCTTGCCGCTGTGTTGGTGACAAGCCTCGCCACCGGCCGGATCGGCAGCGGTGGAGTGGTGACGCTTGCCGCGCTGACGCTGGCGGCGCATCGGCAGATCCTGCGTTTGGACCGCGTCATGCCGGCCTTGCAGGATGTGAAAGCCGCCCTGCATCGCCTGGACGATCTGGAGGCGGCGGCAACCGAGGCGGAGCATCCACCTGCGGCGGAGCGCCCTGCCGCCCGTCTGTGCGTCCAATCCGCCGGGTTCCAACCATCGTCGCAGTCGCCGCCGGTTCTGTCCGCAGTCGATCTGCGCCTCGAACCGGGAGAACGGTTGGGGATTTGCGGCCCCTCCGGTTCCGGAAAGTCGGTGCTGGCCAAGCTCGTCTGTGGGCTGTTGGAACCGTCGTCCGGACACATTCTGCTGGACGGCCGGCCGGTCGTGACGGTCGCCCGCCAATGTCCCGGCGCGGTGGCTCTGGTCGACCGTTCCAGTCCGGTGATCGCCGGCACGATCGCCGAAAATCTGCGGGTCGGCGACCTCTCCCCAACCGATGCGGCATTGGTGGCGGCGCTGGAACAGGTCGGGCTTTGGAGCGATCTGGAGCCGCGCGGCGGCCTTTCCCTGGGACTGACCGAAAGCGGGCCGGAACTCAGCGGGGGACAGCGGCGCCGGCTGGGCTTGGCGCGGGCGCTCGTGCGCAACCCGGTCCTGCTGGTGATTGACGATGCACTGGATGCGCTGGAGCCCGATTTGGCGCGTTCGATCCTCGACGAGCTGCGGCGGCCCGATCGCATCGTCCTGGTGACCAGCCGGCGCCCCGCCACGCTGGACGGCTATGAACAGCGCCTTGACCTCGATCAGTCGGCGGCCGGGGCGGAGAGGACGTCATGACCGGTGGGGCAGGCGACATCGTCGACGGACTGCGCAAGGTGATCCGGGATGGCGGCCGGGAAGCGGACCTGCGCGCGGCGGCTCCAGCCTTTGAAATGCGCCTGCGCCGGGTGCGTCTGCCGCTGGGAAGCCGGGGGACGACGCCCTGGTGGCAGCGCGACCAGGGGCCGCTGTTGGCCTTCCGGCAGATCGATGGCGGACCGGTGCTGCTGCTCCCCGACCGGCGTGGCGGTTATCGTATGGAGGAGGCGGACGGCTGTTCGCGCCCGGTGGACGCCACCCTCGCCGTAACGCTCTCCCCCGATGCCTGCGCACCCGTCCGAGCCGGAGGTGTCGAGCCGCTGGCGCCCGAGCGTTGGCTGAGGATGGCGCTGAGCGATGGCCGGGACGACCGCATACTGGCGCTGTCGGCGGCCGCCGGCGGCGGCGTTGCGGCGGTGCTGCCGGCGGTGGCGGTGCTGCTGCTGGGAGAGCGCGCCTTGGCAGGCAACACGGCGGCCGTTGCCGCCCTGGCGATGGTTCTCCTGTTCACGGCCTTGGCGACAGGGCTGTGCGAACGGGTGCGGCGGGTCGCCTCGGCACGCTCCGGCGCGGCATCCGACCTCGGGCTGCACGGCCTGCTGTGGGAGCGGCTTTTGGCCGTACCACCCGGCACGCTGCGGACAATTCCCGGTGCCGTTCAGGAAGACCGGCTGCGCGACGGCATCACCGCGATGCAGCAGGCGGTCGGACGGCGCCTTGCGATGGTCGAGGCGTTGACCCGGCTGGGGCCGGCGCTGACGGTTATGGGTTGGGCTGCGCCTTGGCCGGCACTGGCTGGCGGATGCTTGACCGCCGTCGGCGGGCTGCTGCGCGCGTGGCTGTTGCGCCGGTCCACACGGGCGCGGCGGGCGGGGAGGGATGCCGCGGCGGAATCCTGGCACAGGATGGAACTGCCTGCCGCCAGCCTGCCACAGCTTCGCCTGCTGGGGGCCGATCGCTGGGCGACGGAGCGGGCGAAGTCGGCCTTGCGCAACCTGTCCGCCCAGGTCGGCCTTGCAGCGGCACGCAGGGCCGATGCCGAAGCGGTCGCACAGGCTCTGATGCTGGGAGTGCCGATTCTGGTCGGCGGACTGGCAATGCGGGAGGGCAGCGGCCAGCCGGTCGCAGCCGCCGCAGCCTTGGCGGCGCTGCCAGTGGTACAGGCCGTGCTGGGGCTTGCGGGTGCGTTCGGCCGGCTTCCCGACGGCGAACTGATCGGCCCCCTACGCCCGCTGCTGGAGGCCGCGCCCGACAGTCCGCCTGGGGAGCCCGATCCTGGACCTGTGGAGCGCCTGGACCTCTGCGACGTCACCTTCACCCATCCTGGAGCACCGGCGCCCTGCCTGCGCGGCGTGTCGCTCAGCCTTGCGCGGGGGCAGGTGGTGGCGGTCGCCGGCCCGTCCGGCAACGGGAAATCGACCCTGATTGCGCTGGCGCTTGGTCTGTTTCGGCCGGATTCGGGCGTGGTGCGGATCAATGGCCGCGACCTTCGCAGCCTGGATACCGCCGCCGTCCGTGGCCGCATCGGCGCCGTTCTGCAGGACGAGCGGATCGGGGTGGCGACCATCAGGTCGGTCATCCTGGGCATGGAGCCGCTGCCGGTCGAGCGTGCGTGGGAGGCTGCGCGGCTGGTCCGGCTCGACGCCGACATCGCGGTCCTGCCGATGGGCATTCAGACGCTGGTGGGGGAAGATTCCTTCCCGGCAGGGCTTATGCAGCGGCTGCTGATCGCCCGCGCGCTGGCCCGCGATCCGGACCTGCTGGTCCTCGACGAGGCGACCGCCGCATTGGATGAGGATATCCAGGCCGCCCTGTTCGCCGACCTGCGTGACCGCCGCACCGCCGTGCTGGTGGCGAGCCACCGCCCGTCTACCCTCGCGCTCGCCGACCATGTGCTCGACCTGTCCGGCCCGGCTCATGGCTGACCTGCTTGGGGCCGCTCAGCGGTATTCCGGCCGCCGCGCCAGCCCGTCCTTCAGGTGCCGGATGGCCGCATGCACCTTCGCCGGCACATGCCGCTTCTGCGGATAGACCGCCCACACCGCCGTGTTGGGCGGCCGGTGATGGTCCAGCAGGGAAACCAGCCGCCCTTCCGCCACCGGTTCGCGCACATAATAGTCCGGCAACTGGCACAGCCCGAATCCGCGCAGCGCCGCGTCCAGCACCGAGAAGCCGCTGTTGCAGCGCCAGCGCCCGCGCGGGCGGAACAGCCAGTCCTGACCGTTGTCGTCGAACAGCCAATGGTCGGTGGTGCCGATCAGGCATTGATGGCTGCTGAGGCTCGCCAGACTGTCAGGCGTGCCGTGACGCTCCAGATAGCTGGGGGCGGCGCACAGATGCATGACGCGCGGGGCGATGCGGGTCGCCACCAGACTCGATTCGCTGAGGCGTCCCAGCCGGATCGCCAGATCGTAGCCTTCCTGCACCAGATCGAGCTGCCGGTTGGTCAATTCCACCTCGATGCTCAGTTGCGGGTGGCGCTCCATCAGGTCGTTGATCAGCGGCATGATGAACTGCTCGCCATAGGCGGTGGCGCTGGTCATGCGCAGCAGCCCCTTCACCTCGCTGTCGCTGCCGCCCTGCAATGCGCCGACCGCCAGGAAGGCGTCGTCGCGCTGTTCCGCCAAGCGTTGGCAGCGGGCGAGGAAGGCCCGGCCGCTCTCGGTCAGGCTGACCTTGCGGGTGGTGCGGTAGAACAGGCGGGCCTGCAACCGGTCCTCCAGCCGCGCCACGCTGCGGCTGACATGGGAGGAGGAAACGCGCAGCCGCTCCGCCGCGCGGGAGAAGCTGCCGCTCTCCGCCACCGCCACGAACTCGTCGATGCCGTCCCAGCCGCTCATCGCAGTCTTCCCCCGGGCGGCATTATTCCCTCAAACGCCGCCATTATCCCCATACCGCAAAAATCTATTCCCGAAATCGCCGTTCTGGCAATGGCCTGAGGCGTCTACACTGTGCGAATCAAAAAGCCATCCGCATTGGGGAAGGAAACCCACATGGTTCTGTCGCGCGCCGCCGTCGCCTGGGAAGCCAACCGTCCGCTGGAGATCGAAGAGGTCGAGGTCGCGGCGCCCAAGGCCGGCGAGGTGATGGTCCGCATCGTCGCCACCGGCGTCTGCCACACCGACGCCTACACTCTGTCCGGCAAGGATTCCGAAGGCGTGTTTCCCTGCATCCTCGGCCATGAGGGCGGCGGCGTGGTGGTGGAGGTCGGCCCCGGCGTCACGTCCGTGGCGGTCGGCGACCACGTCATCCCGCTTTACACGCCGGAATGCGGCAAGTGCAAATTCTGCCTGTCCGGCAAGACCAACCTGTGTCAGGCGATCCGCGCCACCCAGGGCAAGGGCCTGATGCCGGACGGCACCAGCCGCTTCTCCCTGAAGGGCAAGCAGATCGCCCACTACATGGGCACCTCGACCTTCTCCGAATACACCGTGCTGCCGGAGATCGCGCTCGCCAAGATCAACAAGGCCGCCCCGCTGGAGAAGGTCTGCCTGCTGGGCTGCGGCGTCACCACCGGCATGGGCGCGGTGATGAACACCGCGAAGGTGGAGCCGGGTTCGACCGTCGCCGTCTTCGGCCTTGGCGGCATCGGCCTGTCGGCCATCATCGGCGCCACCATGGCGAAGGCCAGCCGCATCATCGGCGTCGACATCAACCCATCGAAGTTCGAGATCGCCAAGCAGCTGGGCGCCACCGACGTCATCAACCCGATGGACTACGACCGCCCGATCCAGGAAGTGCTGGTCGAACTGACCGACGGCGGCGTCGATTACAGCTTCGAATGCATCGGCAACGTCAAGGTGATGCGCGCCGCGCTGGAATGCTGCCACAAGGGCTGGGGCGAGTCGGTCATCATCGGCGTCGCCGGCGCCGGCGAGGAAATCTCCACCCGTCCGTTCCAGCTGGTCACCGGCCGTGTCTGGCGCGGTTCCGCCTTCGGCGGCGTCAAGGGCCGGTCGGAGCTGCCGGAGTATGTGGAGCGCTACCTGCGCGGCGAGTTCGAGCTGGACACCTTCATCACCCACACCATGGGGCTGGAGGACATCAACCACGCCTTCGACCTGATGCATGAGGGCAAGAGCATCCGCTCCGTCATCCTCTACAACCAGTAAGGTGACGAAGGCTCCCTTCTCCGTGTTGGGGGGAGGGAGCCTTCCCGCCATCGATTTTCAAAAGGCGTTTCCATGACCGACCCCCTGACCACCCTGTCGGAAACCCGTGTCTTCGGCGGCCGGCTGAAACGGGTGCGGCACCAGTCCGCGGCGGTGAATTGCGAGATGACCTTCGCGATCTTCCTGCCGCCGCAGGTGGAGGACGGCGCGACGGTTCCGATCTTCTATTGGCTTTCGGGCCTGACCTGCACCGACGAGAACTTCACCCAGAAGGCCGGCGCCTTCCGCGTCGCGGCTGAGCTTGGCCTCGCCATCGTCGCCCCCGACACCAGCCCGCGCGGGGAGGGTGTGCCCGGTGATCCCGACGGCGCCTGGGATTTCGGCCAGGGCGCCGGCTTTTATGTCGATGCGACCGAGGAGCCGTGGGCGCGCAACTACCGCATGCATGACTATGTGACGCGAGAGCTGCCGGCGCTGATCGAGGCGAATTTCCCGGTCACCGACCGCCGCTCCATCGCCGGCCATTCGATGGGCGGGCATGGCGCGCTGGTCTGCGCGCTGAAGCATCCCGGCTTCTACAAGGCGGTGTCGGCCTTCTCCCCCATCGTCAACCCGGCGGCGGTGCCGTGGGGCGAAAAGGCCTTCGGCCGCTATCTGGGGCCGGACCGCGACCGCTGGCTGGAGTGGGACGCCTGCGCGCTGATCAAGACCGCACCGGAGCGGCTGCCGATCCTGATTGACCAGGGCGACCGTGACAGTTTCCTGGAAGCGCAGCTGAAGCCGGAGGCGCTGGTCGCCGCGGCGCAGGAAGTCGGACACCCGGTGACGGTGCGCATGCAGCCGGGCTACGACCACAGCTATTTCTTCATCAGCACGTTTATTGAGGATCACCTGCGCCACCATGCAGCGGCGTTGGTGGGGTAGGGGCTGATTGGGAGGGGTGTCATTGCCCCCTCCATCGACGCTTAGCGTCACGCCACGCGCCGCGTCAGGTGGTTGTCCCACCGGTACGCCGGTGCCTTTCGCTCCGGTCCCGCTTCGGCGCTGACCGACACCGGCTCGATCACGCCAAGCCCGCTGGTCGCCAGATAGCCCTCGCCGTTCGGCGCGAGGCCGCAGCCGTCGGCCAAAGCGGTGGAGCCCAACCACGCCCCGTCCGCCGCGTTCCACAGCCCGATGAGCCCGCCCATCGGCGAACTGGCGGCCACCGTCCTGCCATCCGACGCGACGCTGCCGATGTAGCCCTGCATGCGCGACAGCACATCCTCAGGCGCGTCGAACTGGCGGACCGCGCCGCTGCCGGGACGATGGGCGCCGGTCAGCGGCTGCAGCATGCCGATCGGACGCTCGTCCTGCACGCCGAAGGCGACCCCGCCGTCGTCCAGCAGGGCGATGTGGCGGATGCCGAGATTGGCGTGCTCCTCCGGCAGGCGGACCTTGTCGAGCAGTTTGCCGGTCGCCGCCTCCACATAGGTCAGCGAGCTGTCCATGCTGTCGAGATTCAGCTTGGCCCGGCCGGTGTCGGGGTGGGTGATGACGCCGCCGTTGGCGACGGCCAGGGTCGAGCCGTCGCGCATCAGGATCAGCTCGTGCGGACCAAGCCCATGGGTCGGGATGACGCCGATCCGGCGATAGCCGTCGGTGGCGTCATAGACGCCGATGGCGCCCTCCTCGCGCGGGACATCGTCCTCGGCGACATAGAGGATGCGGCCGTCGGCGGAATAATCGCCATGGCCGGTGAAGCGGCGGTCGTCGGGCGCCCGCACCACCGGGCCGGGGGTGCCGTCGGCCAGCGACAGGGTCTGGAACCAGCGGCCGGGCCGGCGGGCGAAGACGACTGCCTCGGCCACGCCGGGACGCGGCATGATGGCGTGGGCGCGGCCGGGCGTGGCGGTGGTGAACAGCACCTTGCCGCTGCGGTCCAGCGCCGCAACGCCGAAGCTCGGCTCCGCTCCGGCGGTGGCATAGGCGTTGAGGTAGAGCGTGCCGGCGTTCGCCGCGTGGGCCTTGCCGGTCAGCACCGCCAGCAGTCCGCCGACGATGCGCCCGCCAAGAGTGCGCCCGGCAAAGACCGGTCCGGCGACCATGCCGAGGATGTTCCTGCGGTCCATCGCCATGGTCAGTCTCCGTCCAGTTCGTTGAAGCCCAGCGTGATGTCCAGCAGCGGGGCCAGCGTGCCCAGCATCTCCACCCGCGCCGCCTTGACCAGCCGCAGCGCGCTTTCCGTCTTCTTTCGGGTGGCGGGGTCGGTTACCGCCTTGTCCAGCGGGCCGGGGATCGCCTCCACCGCGCCGATGGCGGCGGCGAAGCTCTCGTCGATGGCCTGCTTGGCGGTGGCGCCGTCGTCGTTGGCCGGCAGCAGCGAGACGAAGCCCGGCCCGCCATGCTCGCCCATCAGCAGGGCGCGCAGCCCCACCAGGTTCAGCGCGATGTTGCGGAGCGACCGGCCGCTGCGCAGCGCCTCCACCACCAGCGGCTTGGCGTCCTCGATGCTGCCGCCGAGCGGGGCCATCAGCTTCTGGTCGATCACCACCTGCATGGCGGTGATGGCGGCGGAAAAGAGCGTGTTGACCGCTTCCGAGGCGGTCGGGCCGAGAACGGTCGGCTGGCCGGCGGCGAGCGGCGCCTCCAGTTCCTTCCAGCCGTCGCGGGCTTCGGTCGCGATGGCGGCGATGTTGCGGGCAGCGGCGACGGCCAGTTGCCCGCGGTATTTCTTGACGTCGCTGCCGATGAAGTTGTCGGCGGAGACGCCCTCGTCGAACAGCAGCCGTTCCAACACGGTCAGACCCTGCACCGCCGCGCTCTGGCGGGCGAGCGCACCCGGCTGCAGCAACTTGGGGTCATGGTCGCGCAGGATCTGGCCGATCTGGCGCTGGACCACGCCCGGCCGTTCCGGCCAGAAGGACATGCGGTCGGCGCGCAGGTTCATGGTCAGCGGACCCGGCCGCAGATGCTGCACGGAGGCCCAGGCATCGGTGACCTTGATGTGGGCCGCGCGCGCCTCCTCCAGCCCGGCGGCGGTGGGGCCGGCGGCGAAGCGGTCGAGCGTGTCGACATAACCATCGGCGGCGGCAACCAGCGCGTCGAAGCGCGGCAGGGCATGGGTGCGGACCATGCCGCCCAGGAAGGCGGCATCCTTGTCGGACTGGCGGGCGGCGAAGGCCGGCGTCCGAGGCAGCAGAGCCGCCACGGCGGCGGCGGCCGACATCAGTCCAAGCACTATGCGGCGTCGCATACGATGAAATCCCTTTTGCCGTTGGCGTGGTACGAAGCCCCCGCCCTTCCTTTACAAACCCAGCACGTAACGCACCAGCCGTTTCCGCTCTTCACCCCGCAGCGACATGAAGCGGTCCTTCGCTCCCTCCGCTTCGCCGCCATGCCACAGGATCGCTTCGGTGACGCTGCGGGCGCGCCCGTCATGCAGGAGCGACAGCTGCCCGTCCTTGCCGGCAAGCCGGTTCAGGCCCCACAGCGGCGTGGTGCGCCAGTCCGAGCCCTTGGCCTCGCCCATCGGCAACTCGTCCCCCAATGCGGGGCCGAGGTCGTGGAGGAGCATGTCGCTGTGCGGGAAGATCTCGCGGTTGGACAGTGCCGGGTTGGCCGGGTCCTCCGCCGTGCGCCAGGATGGACGGTGGCAGGCGGCGCAGCCGGTGTCGGCGAACAGCTTGGTCCCGGCCTTGTCCCCCGGCGCCACCAGGCTGCCGTCGGGCGGCAGGTCGCGCAGATAACCGTCGATCAGGCCGATGATCGTGCTGGGGATCTCCAGCCCCTCGAACTGCTTGGAATCGCCGTGCGGCGCCTCTCGGCAGGCGGTCTGCGCCGGAGTGCAGTCGCCCCACGGTTCACGATAGGCTGGCGTCGACATGCCGATGTCGAGGCTGAACGCCTCCGCATCCTGATGGTCCAGGGTGGGGTGCATCGCCTTCCAGCCGAAACGGCCGACCTGACGCTTGCCGTCCACCGTCACATGGTTCACCCGTCCGGCGACGGGTGTGCCGGATGCCGCCTGCCGCGCGGCTTCGGCCTCGATGGCTTCGGCCGGGATGCGGTCCAGCAGCCCCATGCCATGGATGCGCGGCGGCACGCGGGCGGACATCACCGTCGCCTCGGCCAGCGGGCCATAGCCGAGATCCTCGATGACCGGCGTCGGGTGGCGCAGGAGGACGGTCTCGCCATCGGGAAAGCGCACCTCCTCCTCGCGGTAGCTGACGCGGGGGCGGCCTTCGATCACCTGTCCGAGGATGGCGTTGGACTGGATCTGCCGGCCATAGACCGGGTCGCTGTTCAGCTTGATCGCGTAGCCTACGCCCTGGTCGCCCTCCACCGCCGGATCGGGCGGCCGGCCGCCGCCGGCACGCGGATGGCAGGTGGCGCAGGAGCGGGCGTTATAGAGCGGTCCCAAGCCGTCCGCCGCCTGGGTCGTGGTGGGCGCCGCCACCCACATGCGGCGGAACAGCGCCTCGCCGATCCGGTTGTCGAGGCTGTCGGCGGCCTGGGCGGCGGGGGCAGCCAGAAACAGTGCAGCGGCAAAAGCAATTCGGAGGTGTGTAAACTCAGGCAACGCGGATGTATCCCATCATGCCGGTGTCCTGGTGTTCGATGATGTGGCAGTGGAACATCCAGTCGCCGGGATTGTCGGCCTTGATCGCGACGCGCAGCCGCTCCTTCGGCTCCAGTAGCACCGTGTCGGCATGGTGGGGCACCACCTTGCGGCCGTCGGAGGACAGCACCTTGAAGGTGTAGCCGTGGATGTGGATCGGGTGCAGGTGCGGCGTCAGGTTGGCCAGCTCAAAGATGTAGCTGCGGCCCTTTTCCAGCGTGACCAGCGGCGGCGGCAGATGCTCGTGTCCGCCCTCCGGCCAGCTCTGCTGGTTGATCGCCCAGAAGGTCTTCGCCGACAGGCACAGCGCGTCGGCATAGGGCAGGCCGGCCAGCACGTCGGGGGCGAAGCTCTGCGCCACCGCGGTGGCGGAGAAGGCCATCGGGATGATCGGCGCGTCCTTCAGGTCCGGCTCGGGGATGGCGGAGGCGGGCAGGGCGCGCGGCTTGAAGCGCTTGTTCGGCAGGGCGGGACCGACGGCGCGGAAGGTGGCGAGCGGCCGGGGCTCGGCCGAATAGACGTTGGTCAGCCGCAGGGTCTGGCCCGCCTTGGCCGGGGCGCGGAACAGCACGTCGATGCGCATCGCCGGCCCCATCGGCCAGCCGTCCAGCGGCCGCGGCGGAAGCGGGTTGCCGTCGACGGCGATGATCCAGGCCTCCGCCCCCTCCACCCGCAGATCGACCACGCGGGTGTTGTCGATGTTGTAGAGGCGGGCGCGGATGTCGCCGTTGGTGGGAACCTCGATCACCGGATCGATGGCGCCGTTGACGGTTGAGACGCTGCCGAAGGTGCCGGCGCGCGAGGCGCCGCGGTCGGTGAGGAAGGTGCCGAACTTGCCGGTCTTGTCCAGCTGCCAGTCCTTGACCAGACAGACGAGGTCCGCGTCGAACTTGGGCGCGTCCGGTTCCTCGACGATCAGGACGCCGGCAAGGCCACGGCCCAGCAGTTCCACCGTGTTGCAATGGGGATGGAAGAAGAAGGACCCGGCGTCCGGCGGCGTGAACTCGTAGACATGGCGCTCACCCGGCTTGGTCGGCGGCTGCGTCAGGTAGGGCACGCCGTCTTCCAGATTCGGCAGGCGGATGCCGTGCCAATGGACGGAGGTGTGCTCGTCCAGCTCGTTCACCAGCGTGGCGCGCAGCCGCTGGCCCTTGCGCATGCGGATGATCGGTCCGGGGAAGTGGTCGGCATAGGTGATGAGCGGCGATGGTTCCGCCGGTTCCGGCAGGATGCGCTGCATCCGCTGCTTGGCGACCAGTTCGACCTCGACCAGATCGCCGGTCGAGGCGACGGGCGCCGGGCCGGCAAGGCCGGGCTTCAGCGCGCCCGCATCGGGAGCCGTCATTCCGGTCCCGCCGAGCGCCGTCGCCGCGATGGCGGCACCCCCGGCACGCAGGAGGGAGCGGCGGGACAGAGGAACGGCGAGGCGATGCGGCATGACGGCGGTCCAGAAACTTCAGGCGGGAAGAGAGCCGGCTCCGGTCCCGCCTCCGCCCCTTGCCGGATCGGCCCGGAAGGGAAGCGCGGGTGGTTCGGTCATGCGCGGGACGGCGTGGGACCGGAGCCGGGGTAGGCGTGTTGACCTGTCGAGGCTTACTTGCCGACCTTCGACGGGTCGTCCAGGCTGTCGGAGCCCTGGACGCTGACCGAGACGCCCAGTGCGGAGACGGCGCCTTCCAGCGCCTTCTTCTGGGCGACCAGCCCGTCGATGCCGTTGGAGACCAGCTTGTTGCCCTCTTCGTTGTCGGCGGCGATCATCTGGTCGTAGGCCATCTTGCCGCTGTCGGCGGTGTCCTTGATCGCCTGCATCGCCTTCATGGTGTTGGCCATGGCGGCCTTCACCGTAGCGTCGGCGTCGGCGGACTTGGCGGCGACCAGCTGCGACAGCGAGGCGCCCGACACGGTCTTGCCGTCGGTGCGCTTGTAGCTGCCGTTGTAGACGTTCACCATGCCGACTTCGTCGTAATAGTGCGAGTTGTGGGTGTTGTCGGAGAAGCAGTCATGCTCCTCCTCCGGGTCGTGCAGCATCAGGCCGAGCTTCATGCGCTCGCCGGCCAGTTCGCCGTAGCTCAGCGATCCGAGGCCGGTCAGCATGCGGGCGACGCCCTCGCTTTCCGGCGCCTTGGCGATGGAGACGCGGGCCTTGCCCTTGGCGGCCCAATCGGCCGTCATTTCGGACAGATCGTCGACCAACATCTGGGTGGCGACCTTCAGATACTGCGCGCGGCGGTCGCAGTGGCCGTTGGTGCAATCCTTGCCCTTGGCATAGTCCGTGGCCTTGCGCTCGCCGGCGCCCGGACCGGTGCCGTGCAGATCCTGGCCCCACAGCAGGAACTCGATGGCGTGGTAGCCGGTGGCGACGTTCGCCTCGACCTTGCCGGCCTCGTGCAGCTTGTCGGCCAGCAGTTCCTTGGTGATCTTGGTGGCGTCGATGGTCTTGCCGCCGGCCGTGATCTTCGGGTTGGCGATGACGTTCGCCTTGGCGTAGGGGTTGCTCTCGCCGCCGGCATAGCCCTCGTCGACATAGTCGATCAGGCCCTCGTCCAGCGGCCAGGCATTCACCTTGCCTTCCCACTCGTCGACGACCGGATTGCCGAAGCGGAAGGCTTCCGTCTGCATGTACGGAACGCGGGCGGCCTTCCAGGCCGTGCGGGCCTTCGCCAGATTGTCCTCGGTCGGGTTGGCGACCAGGGCGTCCACCGCCTTCTTCAGCGCCTTGGCGCCGTTGGTGGCATCCTGATAGGCGGCATGGGCGATGTCGGCGTAATTCTTCGCCACGTCCTTGTAAGCCGGTCCGGCCGCCTGGGCGGCGAACGGCAGCAGGGCAACGACGGCTACGGCGGCGAAGCCGGCAGCGCGCTTCGACATGGAGGTCTCCTCGAACGTCGGTGGTCGGTAATGACAGCAAGTGCGACTTATTCTCAGCGAATAACGTCGCGAATCATTCTCACTGTCAAGCCCTATCCGCGTTGGGGGTACTCGGAAAAGCGCAGGCGGCCGGTGCCGCGTCGATATGTCCCGGCGCTCAGCCCTGGCCGACTGATTGGACGAGCGCCTGATCCAGGTCTTCGTAAAGATCGTCGGGCGACTCCAGGCCGACCGACAGGCGCAGCAGGTCGCCCGGCACGGGCGAGGTCGGGCCTTCGATGCTGGCGCGATGCTCGATCAGGCTCTCGACGCCGCCGAGCGAGGTGGCGCGGCGCCAGATGCCGACATGGGCGGCGGTGTCGATGGCGGCCTGGGTGCCGCCCTTCACCCGGATCGACAGCATGCCGCCATAGCCGCCGGTCATCTGGCGGGAGGCGATGCCGTGGCCGTGGAAGCCGGGCAGGCCGGGATAGAGCACCTCCGCCACCCGCGGATGGGCGGTCAAGCGCTCCGCCAGCGCCATCGCCGCGGCGCTCTGCCAGCGGACGCGGGCGAACAGGGTGCGCAGGCCGCGCTGCAGAAGCCACGCCTCGAAGCTGCCGAGGATGCCGCCCTGCTGGCTCTGCACCGCCTTGATGCGGCCCCAGAACTCGTCCTTGCGGGCGGCGGTCAGGGTGCCGGCGACGACGTCGGAATGGCCGTTCAGGTATTTGGTCGCCGAATGCATGACGATGTCGGCACCCAATTCGATCGGCCGGGTCAGCACCGGCGTTGCCACCGTGCTATCCACCGCCAGCCACGCTCCGGCCTCGTGCGCCAGTTCGGCGACGGCGGCGATGTCGGTGACCGTCCACAGCGGGTTGGCCGGGGTCTCCACCCAGACCAGCCGCGTCTGGCCGGGGCGGAGCGCGGCGCGCACCGCGTCGGTGTCGCTGGTGTCCACCCCCTCGACCTTCAGTCCCCAGCGGGTTGCGGGGCCGTGTACCCAGTTGCGGAAAGCCCAGTACATGACGTCGGGCACCAGCACATGGTCACCTGGATCCAACGCCTGGAAAACGGCGGTCGCCGCCGCCATGCCGGAGGCGAACAGCAGCGTGTCGGCGCCCTTTTCCAGTTCGGTGATCGTCCGCGCCGGAATGTCGAAGGTAGGGTTGTCGGCGCGGGCATAGACCCGCCCGCGCCCATAGCCGTTGTCGGGGTCGCGGACATAGGTGGTGGATGGGTGGATCGGCGGGATGACCGCGCCGCTGGCCGCGTCCTCGAAGCCCAGGGCGCCGGCAGCGATGGTTTCGGGACGGTGGGGACGGTCGGTCATTGCCGGGGCACTCCGGTGTCGGGCCCAGGATCGGGCATGAGGGGGTAACAAGAATATGTCCACCGGAGACAGGGGCGCAACGGCCCTGCAGCTACCCGACAGGCCATCGGACTAGCCAAGCGGCCGATTGAACGGAATAGCCGAAAAACGTATCTAGACGAAGACGTCGCATCGGGACGCCCTGACGGAGACAAGCCTTGCCCCCCAGCGACATCGGCAGAGGTCAGCATTTGTCGTTGCGGGACAGCGTCGTCGGATCCCTCGTTGCCGATTTCGATTGGTCTAACACATGCCTCGGGCCAATCGGGAGTTGGGCCGGCAGCCTGAGAACGATCGTCGACCTGATCGTCCATTCTCCGATCCCGATGGTGCTGATGTGGGGTCCTGAACACCGGATGATCTACAATGACGGATACGCCCTGATCGCTGGCGGCAAGCATCCGCAGGCGCTGGGTGGCACCGTGCCGGGCATTTGGCCGGAGATCTGGGACTGGAACCGCCGGATTCTGGAGAAGGGATTCCGGGGAGAGGTGCAGACCCACACCGGGCATTCCTTCATGCTGGAGCGCAATGGCCCGCCGGAGGAGATGTGGTGCGACCTGTTCTACAGCCCGGTGCCGGACGAGACCGGTCGGGTGGCCGGCGTGCTGTGCACGGTCATCGAGACGACGGATCGCGTGAAGGCGATGCAGGCGACCGAACGGAGCGAGGCTCGCCTTCGCCGCACCCAGGAGGCCGGGCAGGTCGGAGGTTTTGAGCTGGACCTCGCCACGGAGCGGATCGAGGGATCGGACATGTTCTTCCACCTCTGGGGGCTGCCGCCCATGAGGTCGGCGCCGTCCTCGCAGTTCCGCGATCTGGTTCATGCGGACGACCGCTGGATGGCGGCCGATACGTTGCGTAACGTGGAGGAGGCGCCGCAACTGTTCGCGGAATACCGGATCCGCCGCGCCGACAGCGGGGAGGAGCGCTGGATCGCCCGCCGGGCAAGCATCGAATCCGATGCCGATGGCCGGCCGGCCCGGCTGGTCGGAACCCTGCATGACATCACCGACCTGAAGCGGGCCGAGATCGCGCTCCGCCGCCTGAACGGCGAACTCGAAGAGCGCGTTTCCCAGCGCACCCGCGAGCGCGACCGCATCTGGACGGTGTCCCAGGACCTTTTGTGCGTGGCCGATCAGACCGGTGCGATCATCAGCGTCAACCCGGCCTGGACCCGCACGCTTGGCTGGGAGGAGGAGGAGATCCTTGGCCGCCGCACCCAGTGGATGGAGCATCCCAACGACCACAGCCGCACCGCGGCGGAATTGATGCGGCTGGCGAGCGGCGAGACCACGCTGCGGTTCGAGAACCGGTTTCGCTGCAAGGACGGCGGCTATCGCTGGCTGTCCTGGACCGCGGTGCCGGCGGAGGGGTTTCTCTATTGCGTCGCGCGCGACGTCACCGCGGAACGGGAACGCGAAGCCGAACTGGAGCATGCCCGCGACCTGCTTCGCCAGAGCCAGAAGATGGAGGCCATCGGCCAACTGACCGGCGGCATCGCCCATGACTTCAACAACCTGCTGCAGGCGATGTCCGGCTGTCTGCAGATGATCGGCCGACGCGCCGGCGGACAGCCCGGCATTCCGCCGCTGCTCGATGCCGGGCGGCAGGCGGTGGACCGCGGCGCGCGCTTGGTCCAGCAGTTGATGGCCTTTGCCCGCAAGCAAAGCCTGCGCCCCGAACCGTTCGACCTGCGCAACCGTCTGCTGGGTATGAACGGCCTGCTGGAACGCGCTTTGCGCGCCGACATCCATGTGTCGATGGAACTGGCGCCCGGCCTGTGGGGGGCAGAGGCCGATCCGGTGCAGTTCGAACTCGCCGTGCTCAACCTCGCGGTCAATGCGCGAGACGCCATGCCGGACGGTGGACGACTGATCGTCGCCGCGGCGAACGTGACGTTGGAAGAGTGCACGCCGGGCGGGCTGTCCGGCGACTTCGTCCGTATCCGCGTATCCGACACCGGGACCGGCATGTCGCCCGACATCGCCGCCCGGGTCTTCGAACCCTTCTTCACCACCAAGGAGGTCGGCAAGGGAACCGGGCTGGGACTGTCGCAGGTCTATGGCTTCGCCCGGCAGTCGGGCGGCACGGCATCGGTGGAAAGCCGGCCGGGGGAGGGGACGGTCGTCACCCTGCTGCTTCCGCGGGCGCAGCAGGTCGCCGCCGAGCCCGGCATCGTTGTCGAGCGCACGGCCTCCCCCGGACAAGGCGTCCGCATCCTGCTGGTGGAGGACGATCCGGTGGTGGCGCCGGTGGTCAGTGCGGCGCTGACCGAGATGGGCTATGCCGTCGCCCATGCCGCGACCGGGCGTGAGGCGCTGGAGCGCCTGCGCAACGGGGAGGCGGCGGACCTGCTCTGTACCGACGTGGTGATGCCGGGCCCCATCAACGGGATGGAACTGGCGCGCGAGGCGCAAAAGCTGCGCTCCGGCCTGCCGGTGGTGCTGACCACCGGCTACGCCGAGGATGTCGGCGGCATGGATGGCTTCCGCGTGCTGGCAAAGCCTTATCGCATCGAAGATCTGGCCGCCGCCATCGAAGCCGAGCTGGGAGAGCTCGCGGGCACCGGCTCCCGCAGGGTTCAGGCGTAACGGGCGATCAGCCGGGCCAGCGGCGGCCCGGACAGCACCACCACGAACAGCCGCAAGGTCTGCAGCGCCAGCACGAGCGGCAAATCCACGCCAGTGCCCAATGCGATCACCACCACGGAATCGAGCCCGCCTGGACTGGTGGCGAGGAACGCGGTCAGCGGGTCGGTCGGCAGCAGCGTGACCAGCACCCAGGCCGACAGGCTGCACAGCGCGATCATCAGCCCGGTCGACAGCAGCATTTGCGGCACCGCGCGCATCGCGTGGCGCAGCACCTCGCGGGTGAAGCGCAGGCCGATGCTCCAGCCGATGACGGTATAGGTGACGGTCAGAAGCAGGTGCGGCAGTTGCAGGGTCACCCCGGCGCCGGCCTGGACCAGCGCGCCCAGCACCATCGGCACCAGAAGCGCGCCGGAGGGAATGCGGAAGCGCTGCCCGATCCAGCCGCCCAGCCCGGCGACCAGCAGCGTCGCCGCCAGCCCGCGCAGGTCCAGCGCCTCCACCGGCGCAACCGGCAAGGCGCCGCCGTCCGGGGCGGCGGTCAGCGCATGCGTGACCAGCGAGGCGCTGAGCACGACCAGCACCACGCGCAGATACTGCATCACCGCCACCAGCCGGGCGTCGGCCCCGTACTCCCCGGCCATGGCGACCATGGCGGCGGCGGCGCCCGGCGACACGCCCCAGGCGGCGGTGGTGCCGGGCAGGCTGCCGTAGCGGACGAACAGCCAGCCGACGATGCCGCTGACCACCACCGTCAACCCGACGGTTCCCAGCATCAGCGGCCAGTTCCGAGCGATGGACCATAGGATCGACGAGGTGACGGCGTGCGCGACGAGGCAGCCGATGATCGCCTGCGCCATGGTGAAGCCCGACGGCGGCACCCGGATGGACGCTCCGCCGACACCCAGCGCGATGGCTCCGATCATCGGCCCGATCAGCCAGGCGGCCGGCAGCCCGACCGCTTCCAATCCCAACGTCACCGCGGCCGACAGGGCGAGCAGGCCCGCCCATTGCGCCACAGCCCACGCGCGGAGCTTCGGCCAGCCCCCCTCAGCCCCGTGCCTTGTCCAGACCACGAACTCTTACCTATACGAATGATTTGCGTCACCGGCATGCTGCCTGCCGCCGGCCATGCCCGTCCAGCAGGTGAACGGGCGCGGCAGCCATGCGCGGCCGGCTTGGAACAGGGCAGCGGAGCAGGAGGACGCGGGAGCGGTCGGCCGGATCAGCGGGCGGTGCGGATGCGGGTCAGGAAATCGCCGACCCCGCGGTTCAGGTCGTCCGCCTGCCGGTGCAGCAGCCCGGCGGCGGACAGCACCTCCTGCGCGATGCCGCCGGTCTCCGACGAGGATTGCGTCACCTGACCGATGGAATCGGTGACCCGGCGGGTGCCGACCGCGACCTCCTGCACGTTCCGGGTGATCTCCTGTGTCGCGGCGGTTTGCTGTTCCACCGTGGCGGCGACGGTGGTGACGATCTCGTTGATGTGGGTGATGGTGCGGCCGACCGCATGGATCGCTTCGGCGGCATTGCCGGCGGCGCTCTGCATGCCGGCGATCTGGCTGGAGATGTCCTCGGTCGCCTTGGCGGTCTGGTTGGCGAGGTGCTTCACCTCGCTGGCGACGACGGCGAAACCCTTGCCCGCCTCGCCGGCCCGCGCCGCCTCGATGGTGGCGTTCAGCGCCAGCAGATTGGTCTGGCTGGCGATGTTGCTGATCAGCTTGACCACATCACCGATGCGCTTGGCCTCCTCGACCAGCCCGCTGACGGTGCTCTTCGTCCGCTCCGCCTCGTCGACCGCGGAGGAGGAAATGCGGGTGGATTCGGTGACGTGGCGGCTGATATCGGCGATGGAGATGGAAAGCTGTTCGGTGGCCGCAGCCACCGTCTGCATGCTCGACGAGGTGACTTCGGTTTCCGACGCCACGTCGGAGGAGCGGCGGCTGGTGCTGCTGGCGATTTCCGACATGCGCTGGGCGTGGGCCTGCATCTGGTTGGAGGCCGCGACCGTGCCCTCCACGATGCTTTTTACGCTGTCCTCGAAATTGCCGGCGAGCCGGTCGAGCGTGGCGCGCTTGCTCTCCTCCTCCGCCTCGCGATAGGTCTCCAGAAGCAGTTCCATGTCGAACCACGCGATCTTGTTCAGCGTCTCAAGCTGAGCGGCGCGGGTGCGGCGGGCGGCGGCACCGAACAGGTTGGCGGCCAGACCATCGTCGCCGCCGGTGAGACCAAGCTCGCGGGCGATGTTGGAACTGACGACGTAATGGCAGATGGACACCGCGTAGGCGGGAACGCCGTTCCGGTAGAACAGGGTCGCGAGCCGCTTGGCGGATTCGGTGAACTCGGCATCGATCCGGCCCGACGCCGCGCGCGTCCAGTGGTCCAGCCGCGCTGCATGCACATCGGGAAGCTTCAGCGCCGCCTGGATCTCCGGCCAAGTGTCGAAATGCCGGTGCCACTCGTCCAGAAGCGCGGGAAGCCGCCGCTCCGCAAATTCACGGTTGCCCCGCAGGCGGGCGAGATCGTCAGCGGTGATGGAGAAGGTGGCAAGTCGCTTCGCCTGTGAATCTGTCAGCTCGACGGTCATGATTTTGGACGATCCTTGGTTCAGGTGCCTCTTTAGGATCGTTCTACGTAAGTGAGGCCGTTCCGGATTGCCGGCAAACGGTTGCGGATGACCCCTATTTATTCGTACCCAGATATGCGTACGAAAGAGTTCAGCGGCCGATCATAGATGGGCTGGTTTCATGAATCCGCGCACCTTCGGCCTATTATTCGGGTCGCGGACGCAGGCCGTTCAGCAGAAGGGCGATGGACTGGCGGGAAATCTCCGCCGGGTCCAGGTCGCCGTCCGGGCGGTACCAGCGCGCGACCCAGCTGAGCGCGCCCGACAGGGTGAAGGCGGCGATCTTCGGATCGCAGGGGGCGATGCTGCCTTCTGCGATGCCGCGCTCGATCAGGCTGCGAAATTTCAGGTCGATGCGGCGCTTCAGGCCGCGCAGGGTGCGGCGGCTCTCCTCGGTCAGCGGTTCCTCGCCGACGCGGATCACGCACATGCCGAAATCCATGGTGACGATGCCGACATAGGTGGTCATCACCGCCACCAACTCGTCATAGGCGCTGCCGCCATGGCCGATCACTTCGGAGGACGCGTTGTCGAGCAGTTCCAGTCCGATCCGCACGCACTCGAACAGGATTTCCTCCTTGTTCTTCACGTAATAATAGATGGTCGGCTTGGTGACGTTCAGCCGCCGGGCGATGTCGTCCAGCGAGGTGGCGTGATAGCCAAGCTCGTTGAACGCCTGCGCGGCGGTTCGCAGCACGGCGATCCGCTTTTCCTCGCGCTCGCTGCGGCGGTCGGCGGCGGTCTTCCATGGCGAATCCGACATGCGGCGCAGGCTCCCTTCGATCTTTGTCATGCGTCCCTGCCCATCGCTTTCCCATTTGAGCGTGCCCATGTCCAGGGGCGCGATACCATCAGTTGGTTCAGCAAACTTGTTTCTGATCCTACTTTCAAGTAACTTTGGTTCTGGACAGTAAAAATGAAGGCTGGCCGCAGCCTGGGCAGCGGTGAGCGGCGCCGGCCACGAAAACCTGAAAACCCGGAGGACACGCATGCCTATGGACGTTGCAAACGCGATCGCCGCGGCGCGCGGCATCAGCATCGGCGGGGCTCTGGCACGAGCCGCGCGGCGGTATGGCGGCCGCATCGCCCTCCGCTATGAGGGGCGGGAATGGAGCTTCACCGATATGCACCTTGCCGCGAAGCGGGTGGCCCGGCGATTCACGGACATGGGCCTCAAGCCAGGGGACCGGGTGGCGGCCTTCGGGCGCAACTCCGACGCCTATGTCGTGGCGTGGCTGGGCTGCGCGGTCGGCGGCTTCATCCATGTGCCGGTCAATTACGCCCTGACGGGGGAGGAGCTGTCCTACATCCTGACGCAGTCAGGCGCGCGGATGGTGCTGCACGACGCCGATCTGGCCGGCCCTCTGGCCGATGCCGGTGAGGCCGCGCGGCTGGACTGGACCGGGACGCTGGCCGCCGGCACCGGCGAGCTGGACGTGCTGGCCATCGCGCAGGATGCGGGCGCGTCGGCGGACATCGAGGTGGTGGTGGATGCCGACACGGTGGTTCAGCTTCTCTACACCTCCGGCACCACCGCGGCGCCGAAGGGCGCGATGATGACCCACGGCAGCCTGCTGGCGGAGTATGAAAGCGCCATCCACGACTGTCGTTTCACCGGGAGCGACCGGGCGTTGGCGGCGCTGCCGCTCTACCATTCGGCGCAGATGCACGTCTTCCTGATGCCGCAGCTGATGGTCGGCGCCACCACCCTGCTGATCCAGGCCCCGGCGCTGAAGCAATGCCTGGAGCTAATCGAGGCGCACCGGATCACCTCCTTCTTCGCGCCGCCCACCGTCTGGGTCGGGCTTCTGCGCCATGCCGATTTCGACTCGCATGATCTGGGATCGCTGGAAAAACTCTATTACGGCGCCTCGATCATGCCGGTTCCGGTGCTGCAGGAGCTTCGCCGCCGCCTGCCCAACGCCCGCGCCTTCAACTGCTACGGCCAGAGCGAGATCGGCCCGCTCGCCACCGTCCTGTCGCCGGAGGAGCATGAGGAACGCCCCGCCTCCGCCGGCCGCCCGGTGTTGAATGTCGAGACGCGGGTGGTCGATCTGGACATGAACGACGTGCCGCCGGGCACCCATGGCGAGATCGTCCATCGCTCCCCCCAGCTGATGGTCGGCTATTGGGACAAGGAGCGCGAGACGGAAGAGGCGTTCCAGGGCGGCTGGTTCCATTCCGGCGACGTCGGCTATCTGGACGAGGCCGGCTATCTCTACATTGTCGACCGCATCAAGGACGTCATCAACACCGGCGGCGTGGTGGTCGCCAGCCGCGAGGTGGAGGAGGCGATCTACACCCATCCCGCCGTCGCAGAGGTCGCGGTGGTGGCGCTGCCCGACCCGAAATGGATCGAGGCGGTGACCGCCTTCGTCGTCCTGCGCAACGGGCAGAGCGTGGATGCCGAGGGGCTGATCGCCCATTGCCGCGGCCATCTGGCGCCCTTCAAGCTGCCCAAGCAGGTGCATTTCGTCGACAGCCTGCCGCGCAACACCGCCGGCAAGCTGCTGAAGCGCGAACTCCGCCGGGCCTATGGCGAGACTGCAGCATGAGCGTCTACGAACCGCCGCTGCAATCCGTCCGCTTCCTCGTCAACGAGGTGCTGAAGGCTCCCGACGCGCTTGCCGCAGCGGGTTGGGAGGACGCGACGCCCGATCTGTTCGACGCGGTGCTGGCCCAGGGCGGGCGGCTGGCGGTGGACGTTCTGCTGCCGCTCGACCGTTCCGGCGACGAGGAGGGCGCGCGGGTAGACGGAGACGGCGTGCGCATGCCCGCCGGTTTCGGCGAGGCGTGGCGGCATTGGCGCGAGGGCGGCTGGAACGGGCTGGCCGGTGCCCCGGACTATGGCGGGCAGGGGATGCCGGCGCTGCTCGACACGCTGGTGACGGAGTTGGTCTGCGCGGCGAATCTCGCCTTCAGCATCACCCCCGGCCTGACCCAGGGCGCCATCCGGGCGCTCGCCGCCCATGGCGACGCGGCGGTGAAGGAGCGCTGCCTGCCGCCGATGCTGGCCGGCGACTGGACCGGTGCCATGGCGCTGACCGAACCGCAGGCCGGCACCGACCTGGGGCTGCTGCGGACGCAGGCCGTGCCGGTGGGCGACGGCACCTACCGGCTGGCGGGGCAGAAGATGTTCATCTCCTCGGCCGACCATGACCTGACCGGGAATCTCGTGCATCTGGTGCTGGCCCGCCTGCCCGATGCACCGCCGGGCACCCGCGGCATCAGCCTGTTCGTGGTGCCGAAGCGCCTGCCCGACGGCGCCCGCAACGACTGGTCGGTGCTGTCGGTCGAGCGCAAGATGGGTCTGCATGCCTCGCCCACCTGCGTGGTGTCCTACGAGGGCGCCGTCGGCTGGATGGTGGGAGAGCCGCATCGCGGCCTCGCCGCCATGTTCACGATGATGAACCACGAACGGCTGTTCGTCGGCATCCAGGGCATCGGCGTGGGGGAACGCGCGGCGCAGGCGGCCCTGGCTTATGCCCGCGGCCGCGTGCAGGGCAGGGCGCCCGGCGGCGGTGCCGTGGGGGATCCGATCCTGCATCATCCCGACGTGCGGCGGATGGTGCTGACCGCCCGCGTGCTGACTGATGCAGGACGGGCGCTCGCCGGATTGGTGGCACTGTGGCTCGACCGGGCCGCCAAGGATCCGTCGCTGGCGGAGGAGGCAGAGGATTGGGCGGCGCTGCTGACCCCGGTGGTGAAGGCCGCCGGCACCGATTTCGGCTTCGAGGCGGCGGTGCTGGCCCAGCAGGTGATGGGCGGCCACGGCTATATCCGCGACAATGGCGTCGAGCAGTTGGTCCGCGACGTGCGGGCGACGCAGATCTATGAGGGGACCAACGGCGTCCAGGCGCTCGACCTCGTGCAGCGCAAGCTGACCCTGCATGGCGGCCGGCCGCTGAGGCGGATGCTGGACGCGGTGGAGGATGCGGCGACGACGCTGGCCGACGATCCGGCGACCGCCGACCTAGCGGAGCCGTTGCGGAGTGCTGCCGACCGGCTGCGCGGCTTGGCCGACTGGCTGCGCCAGGAGGGGCGCGACCCGCGCGACGGGGCGGCCGGGGCCACCGACCTGCTGCGGCTGACCGCGCTGGTCGCCTATGGCTGGATGTGGGGACTGACCGCCTCCGCCGCGGCCCGGCGACCGGACGGCTACGACCCGGCATTCCTTGACGCGCGCATCGGATTGGCGCGGTTCTTCATGACCCGGCTGCTGCCGGAAGCCGCCATGCTGGAGGCCCGCATCCGCAGTGGTTATGCCGGAATGGATGCCGGACTGTCCGATCGGCTGGAGGGCGTCGAAGGATAGCGACCCGTCAGGCCGCCGCGACGATCAGAACGGCCGCGATCAGTGCCACCGCGTCCTCCAGCAGGGCGGCGGGGCGGTCGCGGCCGAAGGCGGCGGCCATCCGCACGCGCACCGTATAGCCGACGAGCGTCCCGACGACGGCGCCGATGCCGCCGGCGATCAGCCCAGCGACCCACAATCCGGCATTCGCCCCGATGGCGGCCCCGGCGATGGCGCCGCCGGCGATGCGGCTGGCGAAGGGGAAGGGCTGCTTGCGGCTGGGGGTGGTCGGCAGTTTGTCGACGATCAGTTCCACCACCGCCATCGCGGTGAAGACCCAGGGCGAGACCGGGTGCGCCAGGAAGAACAGCCAGCTTCCCGACACGTCGAGCCAGCCGCCATAGGCACCCCAACTGACGGCGGCCGGGCCGAGCAGCGTGCGTGAACCGGAGACGGCACCGATCAGAAAGGCGAGGATCAGGGCGAACATTCAATCATCCATCGTTTTTATTGCGTTTCTTGTCAGGCACGGGACCCTCGGCGCACTGCCTGCACCATCCGCCGGATCGCATCGGCTCGGGTGCCGGGGCCGCCATGGAACAGGCGCAGCGCCGCCAACATCAGCGCGTCGTCGCCCTCGCGCGGAGCCTCGAAATGCGGGCGCAGCCGCCCCTTGCGGATCGACACCGTCTTCACCTGCGTCATCTCCAGCAGCCCTTCGGCGCCACGGGTGACGCCCCAGCCGCTGGCATGCCGTCCGCCGAAGGGCAGGCGCGGGTCGGCGGTCGGCACGATCAGGTCGTTGATCGTCACCGCCCCGGCATCGATCCGCCCCGCCAATTCCCTCGCCTGCGCCACCGGCCCGAAGACCGACGCCCCCAGTGCGTAGGGACTGTGTGCCGCCGCCTCCAGCGCCGCCTCCATGTCCCGCACCGGCACCAGCGACAGGACCGGGGCGAAGATCTCCTCGCGCAGCAACGCCATGCCGGGCCGTGCGTCGGTGAGAATCAGCGGCGTCATCGCAACGTCTTCGTCCTTCGGCACGATCCCAAGCGCACGCGCTCCCTCCGCCACCGCATCGCGCGCCAGGGCGGCGAGCCGGCGTCTGGTCGGCAAGGACACCGGCACCGGCGGAATCGCGGCGACCTGCCCCACGAGAGCATCCTCCAGCCCCACAGCCATTTCCCGCGGAACGAAGACCCGCCGCGGCGCGATGCAGGTGGCGGAGCCGTTGAGCCGCAGGCCGAATGCCAGCGCGCGGGCGACCTGCTCGACCTCCGCCCCCGGCAGGACGAAGACGGC
This sequence comes from uncultured Azospirillum sp., assembly GCA_965650625.1. GTDB lineage: Bacteria > Pseudomonadota > Alphaproteobacteria > Azospirillales > Azospirillaceae > Azospirillum. The sequence goes on from CBFGPE010000026.1 coordinate 49,489, forward strand.
GTCGTTGCCCGACAGCTCCATCGTCGAGGGCACCAGATGGCGGGCGAGCCGTTCCGCCACCGCTCGGCCGGTGTCGGCGGATCCGGTCAGCACCAGCTTGTCGATGCCGGCCGCGATGGCTTCGGCCACCGCCGCGGCGGACTCGTCCAGCACCTGGAACAGCCCCGGCGGCAGGCCGGCCTCCTGCAGCCACTCCCCCAGCAGGAGCATCGGCGCGCCACAACCCGACGCCGGCTTGACCAGCACCCTGTTGCCGGCGGCCAGCGCCTGGACCGCCTGCACGCCCGGTAGCAGCAGCGGGTAGTTGGACGGCCCGACGATCAGCACCGTTCCAAGCGGTTCCCGCCGCACCTCCACCTCCGCGCCGAACAGCCAGACCGGGCGCCCGCGCCGTCCCAGCCGCCTTGGTGCCAGCAGGCCGGCCGCCTCGCGTTCCAGGAACCGGCAGGCCTCCGCCAGCGGCAGGATTTCGGCACTGACGCTCTCCGTGGCACGCCGGCCCGGTCGTGTTTCCAGTGATCGCACGAGCCTTTCGGCATCAGCCGCGATCCGGTGGCGAAGTCCGCGAATAACTGAAAGTCGTAGCGAAATGACTTGGGCGCTCCACGCCGTGTAATCAGCGGATGATCGGCATTCTTCATTTCTCATCGAAAGGGTTACTTCATCAGGAGGAGGGCTGTTTTTACAATCCATTTTCGACCAGGCTTCGTAACCATCACGACAAACTTCGGCAGCGCAGGAGCGTTTGGCAAGCGCATGGAACGACAAGTCGTGATCATCGGCGCGGGGCCGGGCGGATTGGCATCCGCGATGCTCCTGGCGCTTACGGGTGCGAAGGTGACGGTGCTGGAACGGCAGGACCGCATCGGCGGCCGGTCGGCCGGCTTCTCCATGGACGGATACCGCTTCGACACCGGCCCCACCTTTTTCCTTTACCCCCGCATCCTGGAGGAGATCTTCGAGGCCTGTGGCCGGCGCCTGTCGGACGAGGTCGACCTGATCCGCCTCGACCCGCTCTATCGGCTGGTGTTCGAAGGCGGTGGCGAGTTGCGCGTCCAGGCCGAGATGACGGCGCTGATGGCGGAGATCGCCAAACTCAGCCCGCGCGATGCCGAAGGTCTGCCGCGCTTTCTGGCCGACAATCGGGAGAAGATGGAGCGCTTCCGCCCGGTTCTGGAATCCGACTTCTCCAGCCCCTGGGCCCTGGCCTCGCTGCCGATGCTGAAGGCTCTGGGCAGGCTGTCGCCGCACCGCTCGGTGGACCGCGACCTGTCCCGCTATTTCCAGGACCCGCGCATCCGCCTCGCCTTCTCGTTCCAGAGCAAGTATCTGGGCATGTCGCCCTTCCGCTGCCCCAGCCTGTTCACCATCCTCTCGTTCCTGGAGCATGAACACGGTGTCTTTCACCCCCGTGGCGGGACGGAGGCGGTGATGGAGGCGATGCGCCGGGTGGCGGAAAGCCTGGGCGTCACCGTGCGACTGAACGAGACGGTGCGCCACATCAGGTTCCTGGGCCGCCGCGCCGTCGGCGTGCGGACGGAGGCCGGCGACTATCCCGCCGACGCGCTGGTCATCAACGCCGACTTCGCGCGGGCGATGACGACGCTGGTGCCCGACGATCTGCGCCGGCGCTGGAGCGACGCCCGCCTCGCCACCAAGAAATTCTCCTGCTCCACCTTCATGCTGTATCTCGGCATCGAGGGGAAGGTGGACGGGCTGGACCACCACACCGTCTATCTGGCGGAGGATTACGCCCGCAACCTCGCGGAGATCGAGGAATGCCGGGAACTGCCGCGCAGCCCGTCGATTTACGTGCAGAACGCCTGCGTCACCGATCCGGAGATGGCGCCGCCCGGCGGCAGCACGCTCTACATCCTGGTGCCGGTCGGCCACCAGCGCGGCCACATCGACTGGAAGGCGGAGGCGCCGCATTACCGCCGGCACATCCTCGACCGGCTGGCCGGCTTCGGGCTCACCGATCTGGAACGCCGCATCCGGGTGGAGCGGGTGGTGACGCCCGCCGACTGGGAAAGCCAGTTCGCGGTTCATCGCGGCGCCACCTTCAATCTGGCGCACAGCCTGGACCAGATGCTTCACCGCCGCCCGCGCAACCGGTTCGAGGATCTCGACGGCGTCTATCTGGTGGGCGGCGGCACCCATCCCGGCAGCGGACTGCCGGTCATCTTCGAAGGCGCACGCATCACGGCGCGGCTGCTGGCCCAGGAACTGGGCCTGCCGACGCCCTGGCGCACAAAGACCATGGGATTGTCCGGCATGCTGCGGCAGGCCGTTGCAGGGGGGATGGCATGACGGATCGCATCGCGGTGATCGGTGGGGGCCTGGGCGGTCTGGCGGCGGCGGTGGTGCTGGCGGCGCGCGGGCACAAGGTGACGCTGCTGGAAAAGAACGGCTGGGTCGGCGGCAAGGCGGCGGTGCTGGAGGACAGCGGCTTCCGCTTCGACATGGGGCCGACCATCCTGACGGTGCCGCGCGTCCTGCGCCGCATCCTGGAAGAGGCCGGCTGCGATCTCGACCGCGAGTTGGAAATGGTCCGGCTGGAGCCGCAATGGCGCTGCTTCTTCGACGACGGCACGGTGCTGGACCTGTCGGAGAATGTGGGAACCATGGCGGCCGAACTGGACCGGCTGGCACCCGGACGCGGAGCGGGGGAGGGCTATCGCCGCTTCCAGGCGATGTCTGAACGGCTGCACGGCATCTCCGAACGCTTCTTCTTCTGGAAATCGGTGGAGGATCTGGGCGACACACTGAACTTCCGCAACAGCTTCAACGCCAGCACCCTGTCCGACGTGCTGGCGCTCCGCATGGGCAGCACGGTGGCCGGCACCATCCGCAACCATGTGCCGGATGCGCGGGCGGCCCAGATGCTGGATCATTTCACCCAGTATGTCGGCTCCTCCCCCTACGGCTCGCCGGCGGTGCTGTGCGCCATCGCCCATATGCAGACCAATGACGGCGTCTGGTATCCGATGGGCGGCACCCGTGCCGTGCCGGCGGCGCTGGAGCGGGTGGCGCGGCGGCTGGGCGTCGACATCCGCACCAACACCGGCGTCCGCCGCCTGCAGGTGGAGCGCGGGCGCGTCGTCGCGGTCGAAACCGACGGAGGCGAGCGCATCCCGGTTTCGGCCGCGGTGTCGAACATGGATTCCATCCGGACTTATCAGGAACTGGTGGGCGGGCAGCCCGCCAAGCGGTTTTCCAAACGCCGCAGCTACGAGCCGGCCTGTTCCGGCGTGGTGTTCTATCTGGGGCTTGACCGCGCCTACGATCACCTGCTGCACCACGACTTCGTCTTCTCCCGCGATCCGGAGGAGGAGTTCGACTGGATCTATGGCCAGGGGGAACCGGCACCCGACCCGACCTGCTACATCGCCGCGCCCGCCCGCACCGAACCGGGCGTCGCACCAAAGGGTGGGGAGGCGCTGTATGTGCTGGTCCACACCCCCTATCTGCGCCAGCGCCACGACTGGAGCCGCATGCTGCCGGCCTATCGCCGGGTGGTGTTCGACAAGCTGAAGCGCACCGCCGGCATGGCCGACCTGGAAGACCGCATCCGCGTCGAACATGTGCTGACGCCGCAGGACATCCACGACCGCTACAATGTCCTGAACGGCGCCATCTATGGCTTGGCGAGCCACGGCCGCTTCATGGGCGCCTTCAAGCCGGGCAACCGCTCGCGCGATGTGGAGGGGCTGTATCTGGCCGGCGGGGCCGCCCATCCGGGACCGGGCATGCCGATGGTGCTGATGTCGGGGTGGATCGCCGCCGACAGCCTGGACCAGGATCTGCGCGGCGCCGGGGCGGACGCCGCCCGTGCCGTGGCCTGACGGAAGGCCGGGGAAGGATGAGGGACGATCCGGTCGCGTTACGGTCGCGGTTTCTCTGCTGGTTCTTCGGCGGCGTCATGGCTCGGCGGCTGCGGCGCGGCTTCCATGCCATGCGGCTGGCGCGGCCGGGCTGGCCGGCGCTGCCGCCGGGGCGGCCGGTCATCGTCTATCTGAACCACCCGTCCTGGTGGGATCCCGCCCTGCTGATCGTGATGGGGACCACCCGGTTCCGCGGTCGGCCGGGCTTCGGGCCGATCGACGCGGAGATGCTGCGCCGCTACCGCTTCATGCGCCGGATCGGCCTGTTCGGGCTGGAACCCGGCCGCGCGGGAGCCGTCACCTTCCTGCGCACTGCCGAACATATCCTGGCCGATCCGCGCGCGATGCTGTGGATCACGGCGGAGGGTGCCTTCACCGATCCGCGCCGCCGCCCGGTGACCCTGCGGCCGGGAATCGCCCATCTGGTCCGCCGCATGCCGTCGGCCCTGGTGGTGCCGCTGGCCGTCGAATACCCGTTCTGGGACGAACGAACGCCGGAGGCCCTGCTCCGCTTCGGCGAGCCGATTGATGCCGCCTGCATCAAGGATCTGCCGGTGCCGGAAATCGCGGCGGATCTGGAGGGGCGGCTGGAGGCGGTGATGGACCAATTGGCGCTCGACGCGCAAAGCCGCGACCCGGCGCGCTTCCTGACGCTGATGGAGGGAACCGTGGGCATCGGCGGGGTTTACGACCTGTGGCGCCGGGCACACGCCTGGGCGGGCGGACAGGCCTTCTCCGCGGCACACAATGATGGGCAGAGGCCGATGCCGCAGCGGGAGGTGAAACGGCCATGATCCTCATCGACCTGATTGCCGGGCTGTCGCTGCTTCTGGCCCTGCTGCCGCTGGGGCAGGGAATCCTCAACCTGTATCTCTACCGCCGTCCCACCGCCGCCCCGCCGCTGGGCACCGCCGTCAGCATCCTGATCCCCGCCCGCAACGAGGAGGCCGGCATCGCCGCCGCCGTCGATGCGGCGCTGCTCAGCCGTGGTGTCGAGGTGGAGGTCGTGGTGCTCGACGATCATTCCAACGACCGCACGGCGGACATCGTCCGCAGCATCGCCGCCCGCGACCCGCGCGTGCGGCTGGAGCCCGCACCGCCGCTGCCGCCGGGCTGGTCGGGCAAGCAGCATGCCTGTCAGGTGCTGGCATGTCTGGCGCGCCATTCGGTGCTGCTGTTCCAGGATGCCGACGTGCGGCTTTCCCCCGCCGCCGCCCGGCTGACCAGCGGCGCCCTGCTGTCGGGCGGAAACGGTCTGGTCAGCGGCTTCCCGCGCGAGGAAACCGGGACGCTGGCCGAGGCGCTGGTGATCCCGCTGATCCATTTCCTCTTGCTTGGCTTCCTGCCGATGGCGGGGATGCGGCGCTCCGCCGACCCGCGTTTCGGCGCCGCCTGCGGCCAACTGATCGCGGTGAGGAAGGACGCCTATCTGGCGGCCGGGGGCCATGCCGCCATCGCCGCATCGCTGCATGACGGGGTGACGTTGCCGCGGGCCTTCCGCCGCACCGGGCAGGGGACCGACCTGTTCGACGCCACCGGCCTTGCCCGCTGCCGGATGTATCGCGGCTGGCGCGAGGTGTGGTCCGGCTTCTCCAAGAACGCGACGGAGGGGATGGCGACCCCAGCGGCCCTGCCGGTCTGGACCCTGCTGCTGTTCGGCGGCCATGTAATGCCATGGATTGTGCTGGGCTGGGCGGCTCTGCACCCGCTGCCAATGGCGGCTGTCATCCTGGCCGGGCTGGCGGCGGCGGCCGGGGTGATTTTCCGCCTGCTGCTGGCCGTCCGCTTCCGCCAGAGCGTCGTCGGCGCCCTGCTGCACCCGGTTGGAATCCTCATCATGCTGGCGATCCAATGGTCGGCGCTGCTGCGTGCCCGCCATGGCAAGCCGTCCGAATGGCGGGGCAGGGCCTATCCGGCCGGGCCGGGGCCGGACGCGCCATGACCCCCTGGCTGCGCCGGAACGGGCACCGCATCTTCCACCCGCTGGCCGGGGCCGACGCCGCCACGCTGGCGGCCGTTCTGCGCAACGGCGGCGGTGTCGGGCCGCTGCACCTGCACCGAATCGCCACCGCCTTGGGGGCCGCCGCGATCCGCGCGCCGCTCGATTTGCTGGAACAGCGGCGGGTGAAGCGGCTGACGGGGCAGGGCAGGGCCGCAGGGCCGCCGCCGCTGTTCATCCTCGGCCACTGGCGCAGCGGCACCACCCATCTGCTGAACCTGCTGGCCCAGGATCCGCGCTTCGCCGCCCCCGATCCGCTGGCGGTCGGCCTGCCCTGGGGCTTTCTGGGCCTGAGTTCCTTCTGGCGGTCCCGGCTGGAGGAATGGCTGCCGCCCGACCGCATCATCGACGCCATGCCGGTCGACCCCACCTCCCCGCAGGAGGACGAACTGGCCCTGGCGCTGATGCAGCCGCTGTCCTACTACCACGGCATCTTCTTCCCCAAGCATCTGCGCTGCGCCTTCCGTCGGGGCGTGCTGTTCGAGGATTGCCGCCCGGAGGCCGTCGACCTGTGGCGCCGCCGGATGGATCTCTACCTGACCAAGATGCAGATCCATTGCGGCGGCCGGCGCCTGCTGATCAAGAATCCGGCCCACACCCCGAAGCTGGCGGAACTGTTGGCCCTGCGTCCCGACGCGGTCTTCGTCCACATCCACCGCGACCCCTACGAGGTCTTCAGCTCCACCCGCCGCATGCTGCTGACCCTGCTGCGGGAGTTCTCGCTGCAATCCTACGATCCGCGGGCGGTGGACGGGCTGGTGCTGGACCTCTACCCGGCGATGATGGCGCGGTTCGACCGCGACCGGGCGCTGCTGCCGCCCGGCCGGCTGGTGGAAATCCGCTATGACCGCTTCATCGCCGACCCGCTGGAGACGCTGGACGAGGTTTATGACGGGCTCGATCTTGGTCCCTTCGAGCCGGTGCGGTCGCGGGCCGAGCGCTACCTTGCCGACGTGCGCGATTACCAGCGCGCCCGTCACGATCTGGAGGACCCGGCCCGCAGCGCGGTGCGGCGCCAGTGGGCTTTCGCCTTCGACCGCTGGGGCTATTGAGCCGTCAGGCCTCGCCGCGTTCCTCGCGCTTGGCCTGCTGCCACAACGCTTCCATCTCGTCGAGCGT
>CBFGPE010000027.1:0-55868 GCA_965650625.1 uncultured Azospirillum sp.
GCGTCTTCCCCAAGCAGATCGCCTTCAACGTCATCCCCCAGATCGACGCCTTCATGGAGGACGGCTCCACCAAGGAAGAGTGGAAGATGATGGTGGAGACCAAGAAGATCCTCGATCCCAAGATCAAGGTCGCCGCCACCTGCGTCCGCGTGCCGACCTTCATCGGCCATGCCCTGTCGATCAACATCGAGACGGAGGAGCCGATCAGCGCCGAGGAGGCCCGCGTCGTCCTGCGCGCCGCCCCCGGTGTGTCGGTGGTCGACCAGCAGAGCGGTGACGGCTATGTCACCCCGGTCGAGGTCGCCGGCGACAACCCGGTCTTCGTCAGCCGCATCCGCGACGACTTCACGGTGGAGAACGGCCTGTCCTTCTGGTGCGTCGCCGACAACCTGCGCAAGGGCGCGGCGCTGAACGCCGTGCAGATCGCCGAGCTGCTGGTGCGGGATTACATGGTTGAGTGAAGGGGCGGGTGGGGGCAAATAGCGGACGCTTCCCACCCTCCCAAATTGTCGGTAGGCTGAACCATCCCACCTGACCGGGCGGTTCCGTGCCTCGCATCCTGCCGCTGTTGTGCCTCGTCCTGCTGCTGCTCACCGGGTGCGGCGTCGATGCCGACCAGGATGCGCTGTGCCGGAAGCTAATCCCGGCCTTCGACGACGGACCCGTCACCGACCTGTCCACCCGCGCTTACGCCGAGGACAAGCGGGTGCTGCGTGTCGATTACCGCAGCGGCGGGCAGGCGCATTGGATCGCCTGCCGCTTCGCCGGCACGTCGATGGAGGAGGGGCGGCGGACCCTGGAGGCGGTAGCCACCGACCGCAGCGGCTGGCTGACCGGGATGCGCTTCGCCATGCTGCAGCAGTGGCTGCGCATCAGACCGCCGCGCGATGCCGTCGGCGGGGTGGTGGAGATCGACAGGCCGCAGCCGACGCGTTGGACGCCCATCCTGTTTCTGGTCCAGCAAATCATCAACGCCGCCACGGTGGCCTGCGTCTACGGGTTGCTGGCGCTGGGCTATACCCTGGTCTATGCCATCCTCGGCCAGATCAATCTGGCGATGGGTGAACTGACGATGCTCGGCGCCATGCTGACGGCGATGGCGGCGGCCGGGCTGGGCATGGCCGGCTGGGCGACATGGCCGCCGGCCCTGCTGGGCATGCTGGTGCTGGTGATGGGCTTCACCGCGGTGCAGGGCTGGACGATGGACCGGCTGGTCTTCCGCCGTTTGCGCGGTGTGCGCAGCCACACGCCGCTGATCGTCGCCGTCGGGCTGTCCATCGCCTATCAGGAGGGGGTGCGGCTGCTGCATGGCGCCCGCGACTGGTGGCCGGCGCCGGTGATGACCGAGCGCTTCGACCTGCTGAGCGACGGCGCCTTCACCGTCACCGCGCTGACGGCGCAGCTGGCGATCCTGGCGCTGACCGGCGGGCTCTATGCCATGCTGTGGGGGATCATGCAGCGCACCGCCTTCGGCCGGGCGCATCGCGCCTGCACCGACGACATCGCGGCGGCGGAGCTGGTGGGGGTGGACGTCAACAGGACGATTGCGACCACCTTCGCCATCGGCGGCGGGCTGGCCGCTGCGGCGGGGGCGGTGATCGCGCTGTATTACGGTGGGGTGAACTTCTTCACCGGCTATCTGATCGGATTCAAGGCGCTGGCCGCGGCGGTGGTCGGCGGCATCGGCTCGGTGCCGGGGGCGATGCTGGGCGGCGCCCTGCTGGGGCTGGTGGAGACCTTCTGGTCGGCCTATTTCGCGCTCGCCTACAAGGACATCGTCGCGTTCGGGCTGCTGACGCTGTTCCTGATCTACCGGCCGCAGGGACTGATGGGGCAGGCGCGGGGCAGGGGAGATTAGGCGGGAGGTGCCGGCCGGCGACTCAAGGCCCCGGCCGGCACCGTGACCCTGCTTACCCCACCTTCACCAGCGCATGGCGCTTCTTGCCGGCACTGAGCTTGACCACGCCGTCGGCGTTCAGGTCCGCCGCCGTCGCCTTCGCCGTTTCATCGGCGATCGGCCCGTCGTTCAGCTTGGCCCCGCCGCCCTTGATGAGGCGACGTGCCTCGCCCTTCGACGCCGCCAGACCGGCCGACACCAGCAGGTCGACCACCGGCAGCCCGGCCTCCAGATCGGCGCGGGAGACCTCGATGCTGGGCAGCCCCTCGGCCGCGGCGCCTTCCTCGAAAGCACGGCGCGCGGTCTCGGCGGCCTCCAAGGCGGCTTCCTCGCCATGGGCGAGCTTGGTCACCTCGTTGGCGAGGATCTTCTTGGCCTCGTTGATCTCGGCGCCCTGCAGGCTTTCCAGCCGGGCGACCTCGTCCAGCGGCAGTTCGGTGTAGAGGCGCAGGAAGCGGCCGACGTCGGCATCCTCGGTGTTGCGCCAGTACTGCCAGAAGTCATAGCTGCTGAGCTTGTCGGCGGTCAGCCAGACCGCGCCGGCGGCGGTCTTGCCCATCTTGGCGCCGGAGGACGTGGTCAGCAGCGGCGTGGTCAGGCCGAACAGCTCCGCCCCGTCGGTGCGGCGGCCGAGCTCGACGCCGTTGACGATGTTGCCCCACTGGTCCGACCCGCCCATCTGCAGCGTGCAGCCATAGCGCCGCTTCAGCTCCACGAAGTCGTAGGCCTGCAGGATCATGTAGTTGAATTCGAGGAAGGTCAGCGGCTGCTCGCGCTCCAGCCGCAGCTTGACCGATTCGAAGGTCATCATGCGGTTGATGGTGAAATGCCGGCCGATGTCGCGCAGCAGCGGGATGTATTTCAGCTCGTCCAGCCAGTCGGCGTTGTTCGCCATCACCGCATCCGTCGGCCCATCCCCGAAGGTCAGGTAACGGCCGAAGATGCGCTTGATGCCCGCCATGTTGTTGCCGATGACCTCGTCGGTCAGCAGCTGGCGCGCCTCGTCCTTGCCCGACGGGTCGCCGATCTTGGTGGTGCCACCGCCCATCAGGACGATCGGCTTGTGGCCGGTCTTCTGCAGCCAGCGCAGCATCATGATCGGCAGCAGGCTGCCGACATGCAGGCTGTCGGCGGTGCAGTCGAAGCCGATGTAGGCGACGATCGGCCCCTTCTGCGCCCGCTCGTCCAGCGTGGCGAGGTCGGTGCACTGGTGGATGAACCCGCGCTCCTGAAGGGTGCGCAGGAACTCCGAGGTGGGAGCCGAGGGGGTGGTCGTCGTCATGGCCGCAATCCGGCTGTCGTTGAAATGAAGGGCGGGGCAGGGTGGCAGAATTCCCGCGGTCTGTTACCACGGAACGGCCCCTGCCTCAATGCGGCGGCCGGATCGGGGTGGCGGGAACCGCTCCACACGTCGGCCTGTTCTCCGGTTCAAGCATCGCTGCGTTGCCGCAAGTCTAAGACCACAAGTGGAGCCGGGGGATTTCCCCAATTCCTGCCTTATCGCAATTGACATTGATTCGCAAAATAGACATCACGGCCTGACTGTATTTTGTGCAGCTCACAGGCGCTCCAAATGATAGTGACTATCAACTACACTTCTGTTTTTACAGGAGATTTTTATTGTGCGAGTCCTTCGTCTGTGACAAGGTGCGACAAATTATCCATTCAGGAGCATCCCACCATGCAAGGCGATCAAGGGGTCCTGGACCGTTTGAACAAGCTGCTCACCGGCGAACTGAGCGCTGCCGACCAGTATCTGTCCCATGCGCGTAGCATGGAGGACATGGGCCTCAAGGCGCTGAGCGGGCGCATCTCGCACGAGCGGGAAGAGGAGTTGGAACATGCCGACAAGCTGATCCGCCGCATCCTGTTCCTGGAAGGCACGCCCGACGTCGCCAGCCGCGACCCGATTCACATCGGCAAGACCGTTCCGGAGATGATGCGGAACGACCTGAACCTCGAATACGAGGTGGTGGCCACCCTGAAGGAGGCAATCGCCTATTGCGAGCAGGTGAAGGATTACGACACCCGCCGCATCCTGCTGGAACTGCTGGTCGACACGGAAGAAGACCACGCCCACTGGCTGGAACAGCAGCTTGGCCTGATCGACATGCTCGGCGTGCAGAATTACCTGCAGTCGGCCATGGGCGGCTTCCCGAGCTGAGCGGAGGACGGATCATGAAAGGCAACAGTGACGTCATCGCCCAGCTTCAGATCGTCCTGAAGGACCAGCTGACGCAGATCAACCAGTATTTCCTGCACGCCCGCATGCTGAAGAACTGGGGCGTCAGGGCCCTGGGCAAGTGGGAGTATCACGCCTCCATCGAGGTGATGAAGAGCGCGGACGAGATCATCGAACGCATCCTGTTCATCGAGGCGATCCCCAACCTCCAGGACCTCGGCAAGCTGCACATCGGCGAGGACGTGCCGGAGATCCTCTCCAGCGACCTCGCCGCCGAGCGCGAGGCCCGCGACCGCATCGCCAACGCCATCGCCGTGTGCGAGGCCAAGGCCGACTACGTGTCGCGCGACGAGCTGTCCGAACTGCTGGAAGAGTCGGAAGAGCGCATCGACTATCTGGAAACCCAGTTGAGCCTGATCGACGACATCGGTCTGCCGAACTACATCCAGTCGGCGATGGGCGAGTTCAAGGACTGAGGTTGGGGGGAGGTGGCTTCGAATGCCCCCTCCCCATCCCTCCCCCGCTTCGCGGGAGAGGGGGTTGGACGCTTGTTGGCGAGACTTAACCGCCGAAGCGGCGGAGTTCCCTCTCCCGCGTTAGCGGGGGAGGGTTAGGGAGGGGGCAATGACTGCTACCGCCCCCCTCAAACCCGCCCCAATATCTCCTCCGCCAGTGCCTGCATCTCCGCCGCCGCCTGGGTTTTGCGCGCGGCCTCCGTCACCGACAGGCCGGTCATCAGCGTGCCGGCATAAGCGGTGCGGTTGCCGACCTGGGCCGTCGCCAGCTCCACCGCCGGCGGGTCGACCAGGTCATGCACCTTGGCAATCAGTTCGTCGGCGATGCGGGCGCGCGGCGGCACGCGGTTCAGCACCAGCAGCAGGCGGCGCTTCTCCTGCGCCGCCAGATCGATGGTCGGATGCACCGCCCACAAATCCATCGGGCTCGGCTGCACCGGCGCCACCACCAGGGTGGCGGCACGCACGGCGATGCGCGCCTCCGTCTGGGCGTGCGGCGGGCTGTCGATCACCACGATGTCGTGGGCGCGCGCCAGCTTCTCCACCTCCGCCTGGGTGCGCCAGCCGGTGATCTGCACATGGGTGAAGCCGGGCTGACCGCCGGTCGCCTCGGCCCGCACCGCGTGCCAGCGGGTCAGGCTGCCCTGCGGGTCGATGTCGACGGTGGCGACGCGGTATCCCAGCTGCGCCCAGGCGATGGCGAGATGGGCGGCCAGCGTGGTCTTGCCGGCGCCGCCTTTCTGCTGCGCCACGGTGAAGACCTTGCCCGTCATGCCCGCACCCATCATGTTGTGTTCGGTGATTGCGCACTCCCCTCATAACCTTGGGCATGGCACCGGTGCAACCGCGCGAATTGACACCGGTGCTGCACGGGCTAGAAGGACACCGTGACTGACCATTCCGCACCCGATACCGGTGAAAAGCGCCCGGCGCTGATCCCGGCCACCGCCGCCGGCATCACCCGCGCGGCCGAGCTGCTGCGCGCCGGCCGTCTCGTCGCCTTCCCGACCGAGACGGTCTATGGCCTGGGTGCCGACGCGACCGACGACCGTGCCGTGGCGGCCATCTTCGCCGCCAAGGGCCGGCCGCAGTTCAATCCGCTGATCGTTCATGTCCCCGATCTGGCCGCCGCCCACTCCTGGGGCCTGTTCGACGACCGCGCCCACGATCTGGCGACGCAGTTCTGGCCTGGCCCGCTGACCATGGTGGTGCCGCGCCCGGCCAACTCCGCGCTGTCGCTGCTGGTCAGCGCCGGGCTGGACAGCATCGCCATCCGCGTGCCCAACCACCCGGTGGCGCAGGCCATCCTGCGCGCCGCCGGCAAGCCGATCGCCGCGCCCAGCGCCAACCGCTCCGGCGCCGTCAGCCCGACCACGCCGCACCATGTGCTGGAAAGCCTGGGCGACCGGGTCGACGCCATCGTCACCGGCGGCAAATGCATGGTCGGGCTGGAGTCCACCGTCATCGACCTGACCGGCCCGGAGGCGGTGCTGCTGCGCCCCGGCGCCGTGCTGCCCGACGAGATGGAGCGGCTGATCGGTCCGGTCCGCCTGTCGGCCGGCGACCCGACCGCGCCCAAGTCGCCCGGCCAGCTGGAAAGCCACTACGCCCCCAATGCCGCGGTGCGCCTCAATGCATCGTCGGCGGAAGAGAACGAGGCGTTCCTGACCTTCGGCCCCGACCGCTTCGTCTTCGGCGGCACCACCCGCCTGAACCTGAGCCTGGAAGGCGACCTGAACGAGGCGGCGGCCAACCTGTTCTCCCACCTGCGGAACCTGGATCAGAGCGGGGCCAAGCGCATCGCCGTGATGCCGATCCCGGAGGTCGGGCTGGGCATGGCGATCAACGACCGCCTGCGCCGGGCTGCCGCGCCGCGGAGCTAACGCACCGCGTGGCGGCTGGTCTGCGCAACAGTTGCATGGAAATGAGGACGGCCAGATTGTAGAAGTGTCGTGTTTCACTGCGACACCTCCACCTGCCGGACCTCAAGCGCCATGACCAACATCGCCGCCGCTCTCGACCAGATCCGCGCCATTGTCGGCCCGTCCGGCATCCTTACCGACGCCGCCGACATGGCCCCGTACCTTGCGGAGTGGCGCGGGCGCTTCAAGGGCAACAGCCCGGCGGTGGTCCGCCCGGCCAGCACCGAGGAAGTCGCGGCGGTCGTGAAGGTCTGTGCCGAGGCAGGCATCCCCATCGTGCCGCAGGGCGGCAACACCAGCCTCGTCGGCGGCTCCATCCCGTACGAGGAGGGGCGCGAGATCGTGCTCAGCCTGTCGCGCATGAACCGCATCCGCGACATCGACACGCTGAACTACACCATGACGGTGGAGGCCGGCGTCGTGCTGACCAGCGTGCAGGAGGCCGCGGCCGACGCCGACCGCCTGTTCCCGCTGAGCCTGGGGGCGGAGGGCACGGCGCAGATCGGCGGCCTGATCTCCACCAACGCCGGCGGCATCAACGTCCTGCGCTACGGCAACACCCGCGACCTCGTTCTGGGTCTGGAGGTGGTTCTGGCCGACGGCCGCGTCTGGGACGGCATGCGCCGGCTGCGCAAGAACAACACCGGCTACGACCTGAAGAACCTGTTCGTCGGCGCCGAAGGCACGCTGGGCATCATCACCGCCGCCGTGCTGAAGCTGTTTCCGCGCCCGCGCCAGTCGATCACCGCCTTCGTCGCCGTGCCGAGCCCGGCGGCGGCCATCGAGCTGCTGGCCCGCCTGCGCGCCGCCTCCGGCGACGCCGTGTCGGCCTTCGAGCTGATGTCGCGCCGCTGCCTGGACTTCGCGCTGAAACATGTTGCCGGCACCGTCGACCCGCTGTCGGAGCCGTCGCCCTGGTACGTCCTGACCGAGCTGACCGCCGGCACCCAGTCCGACGCCTTCCAGGAGACGGTGGAGACCGCGCTGGGCGAGGCGTTCGAGGCCGAACTGGCGACCGACGCCACGCTGGCCCAGTCGGACGCCCAGGCCAAGCAGCTGTGGTTCATCCGCGAGGCGATCGTCGAGGCGCAGAAGTTCGAAGGCGGCTCGATCAAGAACGACGTGTCGATCCCGGTGTCCCGCGTCGCCGAGTTCATCGAACTGGCCGAGGCCGCGGTGGCGAAGGCCTGCCCCGGCATCCGCCCGACCCCCTTTGGCCATGTCGGCGACGGCAACATCCACTTCAACCTCAGCCAGCCCGAAGGCGCCGACACCAAGGCCTATCTCGACCGCTGGGACGAGATCTGCCACGTGGTGAACGAGGTGATCTTCAAGCTCGACGGCTCGATCTCCGCCGAGCATGGCGTTGGCCGCTTCAAGAAGGACGAGATGCCGGTCATCAAAGGGCCGGTGGAGTTCGACATGCTGCGCGCCATCAAGGCGACGCTCGACCCCAAGGGTCTGCTGAACCCCGGCAAGATGCTTCCCTGAATACCCCCTCACCGGCCGCCCGCGTCATAATATTGCGGGGGACAGGCTTGCGGCGAAAGACGTATGGCCGCGCTTGTCCCCGGCGCGACACAAGGCTATGGTGCGGCCTCCGATTGTTCTGCGCCTGTCGTACCGCGAGAGAGAGTTTTTCCGATGTCCAAGCCGCGCACTCTGTTCGACAAGATTTGGGACAGCCACGTCGTGCATCGCCAGGACGACGGCACCTGCATCCTCTATATCGACCGCCATCTGGTCCATGAAGTGACCAGCCCGCAGGCGTTCGAAGGACTGCGCGTCGCCGGCCGCAAGGTGCGGCGTCCGGAAGCCACTCTCGCCGTGCCCGACCACAACGTCCCCACCACCGACCGCTCCAAGGGCATCACCGAGGAGGAAAGCCGGATCCAGGTGGAGACGCTGGACAAGAACGCCCGCGACTTCGGCGTCCGTTACTTCCCGATGGACGACGTTCGCCAGGGCATCGTGCACATCGTCGGTCCGGAACAAGGCTTCACCCTGCCCGGCGCCACCATCGTCTGCGGCGACAGCCACACCGCCACCCATGGCGCCTTCGGTGCGCTGGCCTTCGGCATCGGCACGTCGGAGGTGGAGCATGTGCTGGCCACCCAGACCCTGCTGCAGAAGCCGGCCAAGAACATGCTGATCCGCGTGGACGGCAAGGTGAATCCGGGCGTCACCGCCAAGGACATCGTGCTGGCCATCATCGGCAAGATCGGCACCGCCGGCGGCACCGGCTACGTCATCGAATTCGCGGGCGAAGCCATCCGCGACCTGTCGATGGAAGGCCGCATGACCGTCTGCAACATGGCGATCGAAGGCGGCGCCCGCGCCGGCCTGATCGCCCCGGACGAGAAGACCTTCGCCTACGTCCAGGGCCGCGCCCTGGCCCCCAAGGCCGGCGCCTGGGAGCAGGCCGTCCAGTATTGGAAGACGCTGCCGTCGGACGAGGGTGCGGTCTATGACGCCACCGTCGTGCTGAACGCCGCCGACATCGTCCCGCAGGTCACCTGGGGCACCAGCCCGGAAGACGTGCTGCCGATCACCGCGACCGTGCCCAACCCGGCCGAGATCGCCGATGCCGGCAAGCGCGCCGCCGTCGAGCGCTCGCTCGCCTACATGGGCCTGACCCCCGGCCAGCCGCTGACCGAGGTGAAGGTCGACACCGTCTTCATCGGCTCCTGCACCAACGGCCGCATCGAAGACCTGCGCGCCGCCGCCGAGGTGGCCAAGGGCCGCAAGGTCGCCGAGGGCGTGCGCGCCCTGGTGGTTCCCGGTTCGGGTCTGGTCAAGGAGCAGGCCGAGGAAGAGGGGCTGGACAAGATCTTCACCGAGGCCGGCTTCGAGTGGCGCGAGCCGGGCTGCTCCATGTGCCTGGCAATGAACGCCGACCGTCTGGCTCCTGGCGAGCGCAGCGCGTCGACCTCCAACCGCAACTTCGAAGGCCGTCAGGGCCGCGGCGGCCGCACCCACCTCGTCAGCCCGGCGATGGCCGTGGCGGCGGCGGTGACCGGCCATCTGGCCGACGTCCGCGCGCTGTAAGACTGTAAGGTAAAGTTGCTGGAGGGGCAGGCTCGGGGTCATCCCCCGATCCTGCCCCTTTTGCTTGGGACGGTCGCCTGACGCCTCAGCGCGTATGCGCCTCCGGCGGCGCCTTGGTGTCGGGCATCGGCGTGCCGTCGCCGCCCAGGAAGAACAGGTTGCGCAGGAAGCCCGGAGCCAGCACCGCCAGCGGGTTGACCGACACGTCGGGGTCGGACAGCGGTCCCTGGACGTGCCAAGTGGCGGAGAAGATGCCCTGGCCCTCGCCGCCGCTCAGGATGTCGCCCAGCAGCGGGATCTGGCCGATCAGCCGGTTCAGGCCATAGACCGGGACGATGGTGCCCTGCAGGTTGGCGGTTTCCGTTTCCAAATCGATCTGGCCCTCCAGCGTCAGGCCGAGTGCCGAGCCCGACGTGCGCAGGTCCTTCAGGTTCAGCAGCCGGCCCTCCTTGCGGAAATCCGCGACCATGCGGCCGAAAGAGATGCCCTTCCCGCCGCCCAGCAGCTCGGCGAAGCCCGACGGCGAGATGGCGTTCAGGATGCGGGCCAGCGCCGGAACGTCGATCAGCGTGTAATCGCGGATCTCGGCCTTGCCGACGATGGCGGCATCGGCCCGCGGCTCGGCCGAGCGGCCGGTCAGGGTCAGCCGGCCGCCGCGCATGCGGTCGTTCAGATCCATCGCCTGCAGGGCGGAGCCGAGATCCTCGGCATTGATCGCAAGCTCGTAGACGCCCTGCGGACCTGGCCGCCATTTCAGCGACACGCCACCGCCTTCGCTGCGGCCGGTGAGGTCCAGCAGAGTCCAGGCGGTGGCGTTCCGCCGCATGGTTCCCGAGACCTGCCGCAGCCGCCGTCCCTCGCCGAACACCACCGAATCAAACTTGATGGCGACGTCCAGCGGCGTCTTGCGGCCGTCGTCGGTGGGGGAGGGCGGCTTTTTGGGCGGCGGTGTGACGGCGCCCTCGCCCGACGGCGTCTTGCCGGTCAGGCCGCGGGCGTCCAGGCTGGCGCCGGTGATGGTGCCGGCGTAGCCGCCGGAGGGACCGCCCGGCTTGGCGGGAGGCAACACGGTCAGGTCGGCGCGCAGGTCGGTCTGGCCCAGCTTGAAGCTGGGGGTCTGCACCCGCGCCACCCGCTTGCCGCCGTCGGCCAGTTCCAGATTGGTGACGCTCTTCAGGCCGCCGGCGTCGATCGTCAGGTTGCTGATGCGGGTGGGGCGGTCCTTGTCGAACTCCAGCGTCAGCTTGCCGGTGCCGGGCTTGCCGGGGGGCTTGGCCCAGCCCAGCTCCTCGATCGACAGTCGGGTCTTCTCCAGGTTCAGGGTGCCGGTCAGCAGCAGCTTGTGCTTGCGGTCCACCGTGAACAGGATGTCGGCGCCGAAGGGACCCTGCACCCGGTCTTCCAGGTCGATGCCGTGGGCGCGCAGATCGTCGGCGGTGGCGTCGCCCTTCACCGCGATGCGGGTGCGCGGACCCTTGGCGGCACTGTCGAAGGACTCGTTCCAGTCGACGGTGACGGGAATGCCGTCCAGCTTGGTGGCGCCCTTGATCTGCATCGCCTTGAGGTTGAGCGCCAGCGACAGCTCGCCATCGGTGGCGTTCAGCCCGGCCGCGACCTTCTCCACCGCCACCTTGTGCAGCTTGCCGGTCACGTCCAGCTCCAGCTGCTCCACCTTCAGGTCGGCCAGCAGGGGGAAGGCGAAATGCAGCTGCGCCTCGGCGGTGCCCTGGGTGCGCTTCGGGTCCATCTCCAGCTTGGTCGGATAGCCCAGCGGCGGCATGTCGATCAGCGTCAGGATGGAGCGTACCGGACCCTGGACCGGCAGGCGGATGTCCATCGTCTCCTTGCCGACATCCAGCCCGCCGATCACCACCTTGCCGTCGCCGATCTCGATGTCGCCGGATTTCGGGTCGGCGATCCGACCGCCCTTGGTCTGGATGGTGAAGGTCTTGCCATCGGTCGTCGCCTCCAGCCCGGCGCCGGTCACCGGCGTCAGGTCGTGGAAATAGCGGACGCTGATGTCCCCCCCGGCCATGGTGGCTAGGAAGTGCGTCTGCTCGGGCGGCCCCGACCCATCGAGTGGTATCGAGAGGCCCACCTCCGCCCGCGCCTCCGTCACCGTCCCGTGCGACAGGTTCCGGGTCACCCATTCCCGTGCGTTGGGACCGGCGACGGTGGGCCAATAGCGGTGCAACTCGTCCAGCGCGACGCCGCGGGCCGTCGCCTGCGCCTCCACCGCCATGCGGTCGCCCTGGCGGAGCGCGGTGCCGCTGGCCTCGACCTTCGGCTGCGGCCCGCCGGTTTCGCCCAGCACCGCGCTCAGCCCGTCCAGTTCGATGCGGTCGCGGTCGCCATGCAGGCGCAGCCGGGCCGACTCGATCGGCACCGGCCCTTCGAACAGCTCCGGCCGGATCAGCTGGCCGCGCCCGGCGGTGATGTCGGCCTTGCCGCCGGTCGGCTGCAGCGACGGGTCGAAGGCGACCTCCACCGTTCCCGACAGCGGCAGGTCGGCGGCCTTCAGCGGCGCCAGCCGTGGGGCGAGGCCGGCGACGGCGGCGGGGGTGAAGCCGGTCAGCCTTGCGGTCGCCTGGCCGTCCTTGTCCGGCCCCTGACGTCCCGACAGCTCCAGCCCGGCGGTCCGGCCGCCGG
Source organism: uncultured Azospirillum sp. (assembly GCA_965650625.1). Lineage (GTDB taxonomy): Bacteria > Pseudomonadota > Alphaproteobacteria > Azospirillales > Azospirillaceae > Azospirillum. The sequence continues at coordinate 12,214 of CBFGPE010000027.1, forward strand.
CGGTTAGCGACAGGCTGGCCCGGAGGTCGCGCTTGCCGTCGGTTTCCACCAGTTCGCCCCGGCCGCTCAGGCCCAGCAGCTCGCCGCCCTCCGCCGCTGCCAGCGACAGATCGTCGATCCGCAGCCGCCGGCCCGGCACGTCCAGGCTGCCGCGCAGCTCCAGGCTCCGCACCGCGACCGGCTCCGGCCGCAGGGTGGCGGGCAGGGCGACGCTGCCGCTGCCGCCGCGCAGGTCCAGGTCGACCGTCATCGGTTCGAAGCGCGGGTCGAGCCGCGCCGAGACCGTGCCGGACAGCGGCAGCTTCACCGCCGACAGCGGCGCCAGTGCCGGCCCGACCTCCGCCAGTGCCGCCGGCTCCAGCCCGTCGACGGACAGGGTCAGGTCGGTGGTGGCGTCGGCGATGTTGTAATGGCCGGCGGCGGCGACAGTGACCGCTTGTGGCGCCTCCGGTCCGCCGCCGTTGCCCAAATCCAGTGTGACGCGGGCGCGGCCCTGGGCGCCCTGGGAGTCGCGGGTCAGAACGACGTCGGCGCGCGTGGCGTGCCAGGACAGATTGAGCATGCGGTTCTCGACCCGCAGGTCGGCACCCACCACCGACAGGCGGCGCAGCAGACCCAGCGGCCGGTCGATGTCGGGCGGGCGGCGCAGGCTGTCCAGCGCCTCGTCCATCAGGTCGGGGCCGGTATTCTCGGACCTGCCGGCGGACTCGGCGTCGGCCCGCACGTCGAAGGCGAGGCTGCCGTCGGCGCGGCGCAGCACGGTCAGGCGCGGCCGCACCAGATCCAGGCGCGTCGGCGACAGCGTGCCGCGGAACAGCGCGGGGATGGAGAAGCCGATGCCCATCTCCGGCACCGCGGCCAGTTCCGCGTTATCGGCGTTCAGCGCCTGCACCCGGCGGGCGCGCAGGTCGAGACGGCGGCCGGGACCCTCAAGCCCGTCCTCGTCCTCCAGCGACAACACCAGTTCGCCGATGTCGACGTGGAACCGGCCGTCGCGGTCGCTCAGCGCCCGTTCGACATAGGGGATCAGCGGGTCGAGAGCGACCGGCCCCTGCGCCAGCCGCCACGCGAACAGCCCGCCGGCGGCAAGCGCCACGGCGCCAACCCCGGTCAGCGTCAGACCGAGGATTTTCGCGGTGCGGCGGATCATCGGCTACCGTCGGAAAAAGAAGGGGAATCGGTCCGATTGACCTTCACGCCCGACACGTGCAGCTTTCTGCCCATGATTTGAGCAGGAAAGACGGTTGCCATGCCCAGCCCCATCGCGTTCTCAAGCCCCTTGCCGAAGCCCTTCGACACCGCGCAGGCGGCGCTGGGGATGGAGCGCTGGCGCCAGCAGGCCGCCGCGGCGGAGCCGGAGACCCGCGCGTGGGCGGAAGCCTTCGCCGATTCAGGACCCGGCCGGGCGCTGATCGAGGCGGTGTGCGGCAACAGCCCGTATCTCGGCCATATCCTGACGCGGGAGCTGCCCTTCGTCGCCCGGACGGTGCAGGACGGGTTCGACGACACCTTCGCCACCCTGATCGCCTCGCTCCATGCCGAGCATGGCGAGGAAAAGTCGATGGACCGGCTGATGGCGGGATTGCGGGTGGCAAAAAGGCGGGCGGCGCTGCTGATCGCGCTGGCCGACATCGCGGGCGCGTGGCCGCTGTTCCGCGTCACCGGCGCCCTGTCGGAACTGGCGGAGACGGGGGTCCAGCTGGCCGCGAATTTCCTGCTGCGCCGCGCCGGAGAGGCGGGGACGCTGACGCTGCCGGATCCGCAGCGACCGTGGGTCGGTTCGGGCCTGATCGTGTTGGGCATGGGTAAGCTTGGCGGGCGCGAACTCAACTATTCCAGCGACATCGACCTGATCGTCCTGTACGACGACGCTGTTGTGCAGACGCCCCAGCCGGACAACCTCGCGCGAACCTTCATCAGGCTCGCACGCGATCTTGTCCGCATTATGGATGAACGGACCAAGGACGGCTACGTCTTCCGCACCGACCTTCGGCTTAGGCCGGATCCCGGCGCCACGCCGCTGGCGGTGTCCGTGTCGGCGGCCGAAATTTATTACGGCAGCGTCGGCCAGAACTGGGAACGCGCGGCGATGATCAAGGCCCGCCCCATCGCCGGCGATCCGGAGGCGGGTGCCTCCTTCATCCGTTTCCTTGAGCCCTTCGTCTGGCGCCGCAACCTGGACTTCGCCGCCATCCAGGACATCCATTCGATCAAGCGCCAGATCAACGCCCACAAGGGCCACCGCGAGGTGACGGTCAACGGCCACGACATCAAGGTCGGCCGCGGCGGCATCCGCGAAATCGAATTCTTCGCCCAGACCCAGCAGCTGATCTTCGGCGGGCGCGACCCGCGCGTGCGCATCGCCCCGACGCTGATGGCGAACGAGGCGCTGCGCGACGTCGGCCGTGTGCCGCCGCAGACGGTGGAGGAGCTTGCCGGGGCCTATCATTTCCTGCGCCGTGTCGAACATCGCATCCAGATGATCGACGACCAGCAGACCCACCGTATTCCCGCCGACGATGCCGGGGTGGCGCATCTGGCGACCTTCCTCGGCTATGACGACCCCACCGCCTTCCGGGCGGAGCTGCTGGCGACGCTGGGGCAGGTCGAGGACCGCTATGCCGAACTGTTCGAGGAGGCGCCGTCGCTGTCGGGACCGGGCAATCTGGTCTTCACCGGCACCGACCCCGACCCCGGCACGGTGGAAACGCTGAAGGGCATGGGCTTCGCCGATCCGGCGCGGGTCATCAACGTGGTGTCGGCCTGGCACCGCGGCCGTTACCGCGCCACCCGGTCGGGACGCGCGCGGGAGCTGCTGACCGAGATGACGCCGGCCCTGCTGAGCGCGCTGGCCAAGACGCCGGCCCCCGATTCGGCGCTGATGAACTTCGACGACTTCCTGGGGAAGCTGCCGGCCGGCGTCGGGCTGTTCTCCCTGTTCGTCGCCAATCCCTGGCTCTTGGAGCTGGTGGCGGAGATCATGGGCATCGCGCCGCAGATGGCGAAGACGCTGTCGCGCAACCCGTCGCTGCTCGACGCCGTGCTGTCGCCGGACTTCTTCGATCCGTTGCCGGGCAAGGCGGACGGGCTGGCCGACGACCATGCCCGGGTGATGGCGCCGGCCCGCGACTTCGAGGATGCGCTGACGCTGGCCCGGCGCTGGACCAACGACCAGCGCTTCCGCGCCGGGGTGCATATCCTGCGCGGCATCACCGACGGCGACCGCTGCGGCGCCTTCCTGGCCGATCTGGCCGACATCGTCGTCCCCGATCTCGCCCGCCGGGTGGAGGAGGAGTTCGCCCAGCGCCATGGCCGCATCCCCGGCGGCGCCTGGGTGGTGGTGGCGATGGGCAAGCTGGGCAGCCGGCAGCTGACCATCACGTCCGACATCGACCTGATCGTCATCTACGACGTGGCGCCCGGTGAAGGGCCGCGCTTGTCCGACGGCAGCAAGCCGCTGTCGCCCAACGAGTATTACATCAAGCTGACCCAGCGCCTGACCAACGCCATCACCGCGCCGATGGGCGACGGCCGGCTCTACGAGGTCGACATGCGGCTGCGCCCGTCAGGCAATGCCGGACCGCTGGCCACCTCGCTGGACGCCTTTGTCAAGTATCAGGCCACCGACGCCTGGACCTGGGAGCATATGGCCCTGACCCGCGCCCGCGTGATCGGCGGCGATCCGGAGTTGGGGGACCGCGTGTCGGCGGCGATCCGGTCGGTGCTGACCGCGCCGCGCGATGCCGACCGGCTGCTGTGGGACGTTTCCGACATGCGGCGGCGAATTGAGAAAGAGTTCGGGACGACCAACGTCTGGAACGTCAAATACGCCCGCGGCGGCCTGATCGACATCGAGTTCATCGCCCAGTACCTGCAACTGCGCTTCGGCCACGAGCGGCCGGACATCCTGCACATCGGCACCGCCAAGGCGCTGCGATGCGCCGCCCGGACGGGGGCGCTGGACCTGGCGGTGGCGGAGGAGCTGGAAACGACGGTGCGGCTGTGGCGGCGGGTGCAGGGCTTCCTGCGGCTGACCACCGCCGGGGTGCTCGACCCCAATCAGGTGTCGCCCAGCCTGCTGGCCGGCCTGGTCCGCGCCGCCTTTCCTGACGAGCGTGAGCCTGGCACTGTTGACTTCCCGGAACTGGACCACAGAATCCGTGCCGTTGCCGCCCGCGCCCATGGCCATTTCAAGGCCCTGGTCGAGGAACCGGCGGGCCGTCTGGCCCCACCCAACACCGCCACGCCTCCGGCCTGAGGGCTCAGTTCCCCGCCGGCAAGAAGAAGGATCGTCAAGCAGCCATGACCGTAGACGTCGGATCGCCCGCCCCGGATTTCACCATGCCGACCGACGGCGGGGGCAGCGTCACGCTGTCGGCCCTGCGCGGCAAGCCGGTGGTGCTGTATTTCTACCCGAAGGACGACACGTCGGGCTGCACGTCGGAGGCTTGCGGCTTCCGCGACCAACTGCCCGACTTTTCCGCCGTGGATGCGGTGGTGATCGGCGTCTCCAAGGACAGCGTCGCCAGCCACGACAAGTTCAAGGCCAAGCACGAGCTGACCTTCACCCTGGCCTCGGACACCGACGGCGCCGTTTGCGAAGCCTATGGCACCTGGGTTGAAAAGAGCATGTACGGGCGCAAATACATGGGTATCGACCGCGCCACCTTCCTGATCGACAAGGACGGCATCGTCCGCAACGTCTGGCGCAAGGTGAAGGTCACCGGCCATGTCGCCGCGGTGCTGAAGGCCGTGCAGGCGCTGTAACCTCCAACGGGAAGGTGGAGCGCCTTTTTCTCCCGGTATGAACCGGAGGGGACGGGCGTTCCGCCGACCCGGCTATTCCCCCGGCGTGTGGACTTACGCCCGAAGGGTATTTTTAGAATCGCCCCAAACAAGCCTACACTTCGTGCATTCCGGCATCAGAGGCCGCGCAACCCACCGCGGTTTTGGTCCTTCGGCTGCCCCAGGGATGCACACGCCATGAACGTTGCGAACATTGCCCGGCGCCTCGTCGCCGGAGAGCTTCACTATGCGCTGGGCCGGTTCGAATCGGTGCGGCGCGGCTACAGTGCTCTGCGCCGTCTGTCCCCCCGGTCGCGCCAGCGGGCGCCGGCCGGCCCGCCCATATCGCTGCCTCCGCTTCCAATCAGCCTGTTCACCGGCCAGACCATCGACCGCGCGCTGGCCGACCTGCGGCGCGACTCGATCGCCCTCGGTTTCGATCTGCCCTGGACGATGGTGGAGGAGATGGTGGAGTTCGCCACACACTCCCCCCTGCAGCGGCGGCTGCGCGACGACCGCGTGTTCTATCGCCACAATGTCCGCAAGGGCCGGCTGGAGGATGGGTCGCCGGCGGTGATGGGCATCGTCCCCGATCCGCTGGACTGCCCGGCGGTGCGCCGGGTCTGCCGGGATCCGCTGCTGATGCAATGTGCCGGGGCGTTCCTGGGCTTTCCCGCCACCAAGATCATCCCGCGCCTGTTCTGGAGCTTCGTCACCGACGCCACCGACGACGAGCGCCGGCAACTGGGCCAGACCATCGACTGGCATTACGACGTCCACGACTTCCATTTCTGCTCGGCGCAATTCTACCTGACCGATGTCGGCCCCGGTTCCGGGGAGCATGCGCTCGTCCGCGGCAGCCATCACGGCAAGTCGCTGCGCATGCTGCTGGGGTCCGCCAACGCCCGCGACGAGGAGCTGTTCACCCGCTTCGCCCGCGACCGCATCCTGGTGGTGGAGGGGCCGGCCGGCACCGGCTTCCTGGAGGACACCTCCTGCTACCACCGCGCCACCCCGCCGGCCAGCCGCGAGCGGCTGATGCTGCAGCTCTGGATCAGCTGAGCTAGACTGCTCCGCATCGTCACAGCGGATTGCGGATCGGATGATGGAAGCGAAGGACGGGCTGCGCACGGTCGTCGGCCTGATGAGCGGCACCTCGATGGACGGCATCGACGCCGCTTTGCTGCGCACCGACGGCCGCGACCGGGTTGAGGCTCTGGACTTCCTGACCATCCCCTATGACGACGGCTTCCGTGCCCGTCTGCGCGGCTGTCTCGGCAGGGCGGATCGGGACGGGACGATCACGGAAGTCGAGCGCGACCTGACCGACGCCCATGCCGACGCGGTGCACCGCCTGCTCGAAAAGGCGGGCGTCGCTGCGGCTGCGGTCGATCTGATCGGCTTTCACGGCCACACCATCCACCACGACCCCAACCGGCGCATCACCCGCCAGATCGGCGACGGCGCCCGGCTGGCGGCGGCGACCGGCATTGCCGTGGTCAACGACTTCCGAAGCGCCGATGTCGCCGCGGGCGGGCAGGGGGCGCCGCTGGTCCCGCTGTTCCACCGGGCGCTGGCCCATGGTCTGCCGCGTCCGCTCGCCATCCTCAACATCGGCGGCGTCGCCAATGTCAGCTGGATCGGTCCCGAACCGGCGGACGGGGAGGCAGACGTCGTCGCCTGCGACACCGGACCGGGCAATGCCCTGATCGACGACTGGGTGCTGCGCCACGGGCTCGGCCGTTTCGATGCCGGCGGTGCGCTGGCGGCGGCGGGGAGGGTGGATGGCGCGGCGTTGGCCCAACTGATGGCCCACCCCTATTTCGGCCGTCCGGCGCCCAAGTCGCTGGACCGCGACGCCTTCGACCCGGCGCCGGTGGCGGCATTGTCATCGGAGGACGGCGCCGCCACCCTGACCGCCTTTACTGCAGAGTCGGTTGCCCGAGTCGTGCCCCACCTGCCGGTCGCGCCGGTGCATTGGCTGGTCTGCGGCGGCGGGCGGCACAACGCCACGCTGATGGCGATGCTGGCCGACCGGCTGGGCGTGCCCGTCGAGTCGGCCGACCGCGTAGGCTGGGACGGCGACGCGCTGGAGGCGCAGGCTTTCGGCTATCTGGCGGTGCGCAGCCGGCTGGGGCTGCCGCTCAGCCTGCCGGCGACCACCGGCGTGCCGGCGCCGATGCCGGGCGGGGTGTTCCACCCAAGGGCTTAATCGGCGATGGAACCGAGCAGGTCCGCGAGCGCCGCCTGCTGGTCGACGCCGCGGAAGTCGGTCTTCCGTTCCATCGCGGCGGCGAGGCGGCGGCGGTAGTCGGTGCGCGGGATCTCGATGGCGCCGAAGCGGCTCAGATGCTCGGTCACGAACTGGGTGTCGAGCAGGGCGAAGCCGGCGGCGCGCAGCCGGGCGACCAGATGGACCAGCGCGACCTTGCTGGCCCCGGTCTCGCGGCTGAACATGCTCTCGCCGAAATAGGCTCCGCCGATCGACACCCCGTACAGGCCGCCGACCAGCCGGCCGTCGCGCCAGCATTCCACGCTGTGGGCGAAGCCGGAATCGAACAGATCGCCATAGAGGCGGACGATGTCGTCGTTGATCCAGGTCTTCGGCCGGTCCTCCGTCGCCTCGGCGCAGCCCTCGATCACCGCGCGGAAGGCGCTGTCGAAGCGCAGTTCGAACGGGCAGCGCCGCAGCGTCTTGCGCAGGCTGCGCGGCACATGGAAAGCATCCAGCGGCAGGATGCCGCGGAGTTCCGGGTCGAACCAGTGAAGCTCCCGTGATTCGGCGCTTTCGGCCATCGGGAAGATGCCGGCGGCGTAGGCACGCAGCAAGATCGGGGCGGACAGGGTGAACATGCCGGTCACTATACCCGCTGATGGGGCGGAACGCGCAAACGTTCGGCCGAAGATTGGCTGAGTGATACTGGTGTCGAGACCCCGCGACAGCAATCTCCTTCCATGGTATGCAACGCAGGGAAGCACATCTTTGGGGAAGATCGTCATGAGAAGCGCCGTCTCCGCCATCCTGTCCGTCATGGTTGCCGGACTGCTCACCGCAAGCCCCTCCTGGGCGCAGAGACGGGCGGAGCCGGGCAACTTCGACTATTACCTCCTGTCGCTGTCCTGGACGCCGACCTATTGCGCCCGCGACAAGAACGGCCCGGACCCCGACCAGTGCGGCGACCGCAAATACGGATTCGTCGTCCATGGCCTGTGGCCGCAATACAATGACGGCAGCTATCCCGCCACCTGCACCCGCGACCGCAACTTGCCCAAGGCGGTGGTGGACCAGACCATGCCAGTGATGCCCAGCGTCGGGTTGATGATGCATGAATGGCGCAAGCACGGGACCTGCTCCGGCCTGAACGCCACCGACTATTTCGCCAAGCTGCGCACCGCCGCAGCCAAGGTGGCGATCCCGGAGCAACTGAAGGTTCCCGGCCCGACCGTGCCGGCGACGCAGGTGGAACGCCTGTTTCTGGAGGCCAACCCCGGCCTGACGGCGGAGGGGGTGGCCGTCATCTGCTCCCGCCGCGATGTGTCGGAGGTGCGGGTCTGCCTGAACAAGGATCTGGGCTTCGTCGCCTGCGGCCAGAAGGTGGTCGATCGCTGCCGCGACCGCGACGCCGCCCTGTCGCCCGACGTGGTCGCGGCCCAGCCGCGCCGCAGCGCGACTCCGCCCGCCGCCCCGGCCTTGCCGCCGGCGCCTGCTGCGGCACCCGCCCCGGCAAGCGTCCCGGCGCAGTAAGGCTCAGCCGTCCGTCTCTTCCGCCAGCGACGCCATCACCGCCGGGATTTCCGCCAGCAATTCGCGGGCGAGGAATCCCAGCGGGCCGATCCGGCGGCTCAGCCGGTTGCCGGCTTCGCCATGCAGGTAGACCCCCCAGATGGCGGCCTGTTCCGGACTGGCGCCGCGGGCCAGCAGGCCGGCGACGATCCCGGCCAGCGTGTCGCCCGAACCGGAGGTCGCCAGCCCGACCGTGCCGTCGCGATAGGCCCAGGCGCGACCGTCCGGTGCGACGATGCGGGTGCAGCTCCCCTTCAGCGCCACCACCGCCTTCAGCCGGGCCGCCGCCTGCCTTGCGCTGCCGAGCGGGTCGTCGTCCACCCGGTCGCGCGGGCAGCCTAACAGGCCAGCCATCTCGCCGGCATGGGGGGTGATGACCACGCGGCCTTCATGCCGGTGCAGCGGCGCCGGATCCTGCCCCAGCCCGGCCAGCGCCCCGGCGTCCAGCACGAATCGCGGCCCGTCGTCACCCAAATCCAGCCGGGTCAGCAGGCCGGCGGTCAGGACCGCCGTTGCCGGCTCGTCCATCATGCCGGGGCCGATCAGCACCGTGTCGCAGCGGGAGGCGCGCTCGGCCAGTGCCTGGGCCGACTCGGCGGCGATCCCGCCCTCCGGCGTTTCGGGAAGGCCGGCGACCAGAGCCTCCGGCAGGGCGAGGCCCAGGTTCGGCGCGACGCTGGCCACGGTGGCGATCTGCAGCTTGCCGGCGCCCGCCCGCAGCACGCCGATCCCGGCCAGCAGGGCGCCGCCCGGCACCGGCACGCTGCCGGCCACCACCAGCGCCCGGCCGCGGGTTTCCTTGTCGCCGTCGCCATCCGGCTGGGGCAGGGGCATGCCACGGAGAAGCCCGGTGGTGATGGGGATCTCGGCGTCCAATCGGCTCTCCTCCGCGGGCGGCCCTCAGCGGGCGGTAATTTATCGAGCGGCGACTGCGGCATCCGGCTCGGCGGTGACCGGGGCGCCGGCCTCCTCCAACGGAGCGACGAAGTTGTAGCGGTGCAGCAGCAGTCCGCCGCGCGGCCCGGCCTGGGCATCGAAGCGGTATTCGGTGACGGAGCAGTTGGCGACGTCGCCGGCCGCGTCGACGGCCAGGATTTCCTCCTCCGTCATGTTTTCCAGCAGATAGCGCAGGCACAGCACCACCACTTGATGCCCGACGATCAGCACCCGCCTGCCGCCGTGATGCAGGCTGACGGTGTCGAGCGCACTGCGCAGACGCAGGATCACGTCGCACCAGCTCTCCCCTCCCGGCGGACGGTGATAGAACTTGCCGAGCAGGCGGCGGAAATCGGCCTGTTCGGGGAATTCCTGGCGGATGCCGGCGGTGGTCAGCCGGTCGAGAACGCCGAACTCCTTCTCGCGCAGCCGCTCGTCGATCACGAAATCGGCGGGGTCGATCGGCAACCCGCCCGACTGGTGCAGCCGTTCCGCCGTGCGCAACGCCCGCCGGTAGGGCGAGGTCAGCACCACGTCCGGCCGTTCCACCGCCGGCATGGCGGCGAACCAGCGGCCGAGCGCATCGGACTGCCGCTCGCCCAGCGGGCTGAGCGGCACGTCGACGTCGCGTTCGTCGATGGCGATCCGGACATGTCCGGCGGCGTGGGCGGCGTCGCGCGCGACGTTCCCGGCGCTCTCGCCATGGCGGACGATCCACAAACGGTCGGGCCAGCGCTGTTGCATCGGCGATCCCATTCCCTGGCAGGCGAAACTGTCGGAAATAACCGCCGGGCGGGCTGAAAGGTCCCTCTGCCTTGCAGGTGCCGGTATGGCAGCCATGCTGCCCGTTCCGTCGCTGCGGCGTCTCGGCACCTTGCCGGTGGCGCCGGCCGGGCCACACTCCTGTCCAGTTTCCAATCATACAGAATGGATCGGACATGACGGACAGCCAGGACGCGGCCCCCCTGTTCCAGCCGGTGACGATCGGGCGCTATAGCCTGCCCAACCGCATCGCCATGGCGCCGCTGACCCGCAGCCGCACCGACAACGCCACCGGCGTGCCGACCGCGATGAACGCCGAATATTACGCCCAGCGCGCCAGCGCCGGCCTGATCATCGCCGAGGCGACGCAGATCTCGCCGCAGGGCAAGGGTTATGCCTACACCCCCGGCATCCACAGCGCCGAACAGGTGGCGGGCTGGAAGCTGGTCACCGACGCGGTCCACGCCAAGGGCGGGCACATGTGCCTGCAGCTCTGGCATGTCGGCCGCATCTCCCACCCCGACCTGCAGCCGGGCGGCGCCCTGCCGGTGGCGCCCTCCGCGGTGAAGCCGGAGATGAAGGCCTTCACCGTCGACGGCTTCAAGGACATCCCGACCCCGCGGGCGCTCGAGCTGTCGGAACTGCCGGGCATCGTCGAGGATTACCGTCGGGCCACCCGCAACGCGCTGGCCGCCGGCTTCGACATGGTGGAGGTGCATGCCGCCAACGGTTACCTGATCGACCAGTTCCTGCGCGACGGCACCAACAAGCGCACCGACGCCTATGGCGGCTCGGTCGAGAATCGCGTCCGCTTCCTGTTCGAAGTGCTGGACGCCGTCGTGGCGGAGGTCGGGGCCGACCGCGTCGGCATCCGCCTGTCGCCGCTGAGCCCGGCCAACGACGCCCAGGAAAGCGACCCGGTCGGCACCTTCACCCCGGTGATCCGCCGCCTGAACGACTACGGCCTTGCCTATCTGCACATGATCGAGGGGGTGACCCGCGGACCGCATCCCGGATTCGGCGGCGATCTCGCTGAACTGCGTGGGCTCTACAAGGGCCGCTACATGGCCAACAACGTCTATGACCGCGGCATGGCGATCCAGGCGACGGCCAGCGGCCATGCCGACATGATCGCCTTCGGCCGGCCCTTCATCGCCAACCCCGACTTGGTGGAGCGGCTGCGCATCGACGCCCCGCTGGCCGAGCCGGACCAGAAGACCTTCTATGGCGGCGACCGCCACGGCTACACCGACTATCCGACCTTGAAGCAGTCGGCGGCCTGATCCGGCGGCGCACGGCCCGCGTGCAAAAGCCCTCCCGAGTCGCGCCGCAGCGGGCAAGCCGGGGGTGCCGGGCAGGAGTGGCGAGGCGGCACTTCGGTGCCGCTTCGGGCGGTCGGAAGCATCGGGGATGCCGCAAGCGTGAGCCTGGGGTGAGGCATTTAAAGGCGATTTGGTCATCTTTCCTTTGGAAGGCTTGACCTGGGACCGGATCCCTGTGACAAAAGACATTCGGCACACTCTATGAGCTTGAAGACACATGTTCGACCGCCCGCCCCGCCAGGGCTTCCGCGCTCCCGAGATCACCAAGTCCAACGTCACCGCCACCGTGAAGTGGTTCAACCCCACCAAGGGGTTCGGCTTCGTGTCGCCTGAGGACGGTTCGCCCGATGCCTTCCTGCACGTCTCTGCGGTTCAGGCCGCCGGCTACGACGCGCTGGACGAAGGCACCACCATCACCTGTGACCTGGCCCGTGGGCCGAAGGGTCCGCAGGTGGCCTCCATCCACACGGTCGATGCGTCGACCGCTCAGCGTTCGGCCCGTCCGCGGACCGGCGGCTTCGACCGTGGCGGCTATGACCGCGGCGGCTACGATGCCGGCGGCGCCGGTGGCGAAGAAGTCGACGGCACCGTGAAGTGGTTCAATGCCGACAAGGGCTTTGGCTTCATCACGCCCAGCACCGGTGGCAAGGACGTCTTCGTCCACGTCAACGTGCTGCGCCGTTCGGGCATGCAGACCCTTCAGGAAGGCGATCAGGTGCGCGTCACCGTTCGCCAGGGCCAGAAGGGTCCGGAAGCGGGCAAGGTCGAGTACCTGTAAGGCTCCGGGAAACCCGGGCCTCGGCCGCGCTGCGTTCGTCCTCTCCGGACGCACGCCATACCGGTCGGCTCCGCTTGGCTGAATAGCCTCTTGAGGTTCTGAGCCAGATTTGGCTCCGGACCTCCCGGTGAGAATCCGGATTTTCAGCGCACGGCGCCTCCCTTCGGGGGCGCGCCGTGCGTTCCTGTCTTTTGTACTGCTGCTTTTTGCGGTCCTGGCTCGTGAGTGATCCGGCCGTGGCGCTGTTCGGCCCGGCTGTTCGTTGCGTGTGTCTTCCGCTCTTTCTTTTGTTCCTGCTTTCTTCGTGACGCCTGTTCCCCTGCGCCGCCCTCCGGGGCGGCCGGCGCCACGTGTCCCGTCCGTTGCCCCCCTTGCTGCCAAAGGTCCGATCCGGCATGAGCGAGGTGCTGACCGACTTAGTCGCCCTCCTGGCCGGTGGGGGCGGGGTGGCGGGTGGTGAATGGTCCGCCGCCCAGTTGATCGGTTTCTGCGGCACTGTCGGCGGCATGCTCTGGCCATTCTTCCGCAGCCGGACCGGCATGCTGCTGGTGCAGTTGGTGCCTTGTGTGTGCTTCGCGGCGCATTACGCCATGATGGGTGCTCCGACTGCGTCGGCGTTGAACGGGCTTGCGGCACTGCAGGTGCTGGCGGCGTTGGCGATCGGCGCGCGGCCGGCCTTCCGACTCGTCTATCTGGCAATCCTTCCGGTGATCGCCGCGGTGATGGCCGTCACCTGGACCGGGCTGCCGTCGGTCTTCGCCGCGGCTGGGATGGCGCTGATCAGCCTTGCCCGTTACCAGACGCGGGTCACGCCCTTCCGCGGCATCATGCTGGTGGCTTTGCCCTGTTGGTTCGTGCACAACAGTCTGGTGGGGTCGGTGCCGGCAATGATCTCGGACGTGACCGGAATCGCCGTCAATGCCTGGATGCTGCTGCGCGGCACAGGACTGACGCCGCCCTCACCAACACCAATGCCACCGGCTGCAGCAGCAATGCCGCCGGCGGCCGGGGAGGCGAAGCTGTCATGACCGTCAACCATTCCAACCTGTCGGCGGAAGACGCCGCCGCACTGCGCGCGATCCCGCTGTTTGCCAAGCTGACCGACCGGGCGGTGTCGCTGCTGGGCGGGGTTGCCATCGTGCGCCCGGTGTCGCGCGGCACCACCCTGTTCCTGCAGGACGAGCCGGCCGACCGCTTCTTCGTCCTGCTCGACGGCTGGGTGAAGCTGTACCGCCTGACCCGCGACGGGACGGAGGCGGTGGTCCATGTCATCGGCCCTGCGGAAAGCTTCGCCGAGGCCGCCATGTTCGCCGACGGCAAGTTCCCGGTCTGTGCCGAAGCGGTGACCGACGCCCGCGTCATGACCCTGACCGCTGACGGCTTCGCCCGCTGCCTGCGCGAGGACGACCGCATCGCCTTCGGCATGCTGGGGTCTCTGTCGGTCCGCCTGCGCCATCTGGTGACGCAGATCGAACAGCTCCAGGTCCAGCCGGCGCCTCAGCGGGTCGCCGCCTTCCTGATGCGCGTCTGCCCGCCGGGCGACGGGCCGGCGCAGTTCCAGCTTCCCTTCGACAAGGCGCTGATCGCGCGGCGCCTGGGCATGCAGCCGGAGACCCTGTCGCGGGCGCTGGCCAAGCTGCGCGCCGTGGGGGTGGAAACCCAGGGGCTGACCGTCAGCGTCGCCGAGCGCGCTTCCCTGCGCGCCATGGCCGAGGCCGGCGAGGAGGAGTGACGGGCGGTCGGGCCGGCGCCTTGTGACAGCGTCGGCGCGGCGGTTCAGACCCGATTGACGGCGCTGTCCCCCCGTGCGAGTTTGCACCCCTCCCGGTACCGCATTTGTTCAGGATTTCGAGGCAGCGATGGGCGACAGCAAGACGGTGGAGACGGCATCGGATCCGGCACAGGATCTGGTGGCCTTCGCCGGTGACCGGCGCTTCGCCACCGTGATGGCGGATCCGCCCTGGCGCTTCGTCAACCGCACCGGCAAGATGGCGCCGGAGCATCGCCGCCTGTCGCGCTACGGCACCATGACGGTGGAGGACATCTGCGCCCTGCCGGTTGCCGACATCGCCGCCCCCACCGCGCACCTCTATCTCTGGGTCCCCAACGCCCTGCTGCCGGAAGGGCTGCAGGTGATGCGCAGCTGGGGGTTCGAGTACAAGACCAACCTGATCTGGCACAAGGTGCGCAAGGACGGCGGGTCCGACGGGCGCGGTGTCGGCTTCTACTTCCGCAACGTGACTGAACTGATCCTGTTCGGCGTGCGCGGCAAGAAGGCCCGCACGCTGCCGCCCGGCCGCACCCAGGTCAACCTGATCGAGAGCCGCAAGCGCGAGCACAGCCGCAAGCCGGACGAGCAGTATGACCTGATCGAGTCCTGCAGCCCCGGTCCCTATCTGGAGATGTTCGCCCGCGGCGCCCGGCCCAACTGGTCGGTCTGGGGCAATCAGGCCGACGACGGGTACGAGCCGACCTGGAAGACCTACGCGTTCAATTCCGCTACCGACCGCGAAGCCGCGGCGGAGTAGGGGGCCGCGTCAAAGCAGCCCCACCGCCTCCAGATCGCGCCGCAACGCCTCGGCGCCCAGGAACAGGTGCGCCGACATTCCCACCGATCGGGCCGTCTCGACATTGTCGGGGTTGTCGTCGATGAAGTAGCAGTCTTTCGGTTCGAGACCGTAACGATCCATCAGCAGCCGGTAGATTGCCGGGTCCGGCTTCACCAGCCGTTCCTGACCCGAAACGATGATCCCGTCGAAGCCGTTCAGGAAGTCGAAGCGCTTGCGCGTCAGCTCGAACTTGTCGACCGAGAAGTTGGTGATGGCATAGACGCGAACGCCGCGGGCCTTCAGCTCCGCCAGGATTTCCGGGGTGCCGGGGATTGGGCCGGGCACCATGCGTTCCCACATATCGTCATAGGCGCGGATCAGCTCTGCGCAGTCCGGATGCTCCTCGGTCAGCAGGGTGACCGCGTCCGCCCAGGGACGGCCGCGGTCCTGCTCCAGGTTCCAGGCCGGGGTGCAGACCCGGTCGAGGAAATCCTCCATCAGGTCTTCGTAACCGTCGAACAGCTCGCGGTAGAGATGCCGCGGATCCCATTCAATCAGCACCTGCCCGACGTCGAAGACGACGGCGGACGGCTTGGCCTGTTCGGTTATTCCTGTCATGGAACGGTCCGCCTCAGCCCTTGGCGCGGGCGGCTTCGGTCAGCCGCTTCATGTCGTCCAGCCGGATGGCGCCGGGCACCAGCTCATCGCCGAAGATGAAGGCCGGGGTGCCGCGGATGTTCAGCTTCTCGGCCAGCGCCTGGTTGGCGGCGATCACCTTCAGCACGTCCGGCGATTCCATGTCCTTCTTCAGCCGGTCGGTGTCGAGCCCGACCGACTTGGCGAGACGCATGATGACGGCCTCGTCCAGCTGGCCGCGCTGGGCCATCAGGGCATTGTGGAATTCCATGTATTTGCCCTGCGCGCGCGACGCCAGGGCCGCCTTGGAGGCGACCACGGAGGCCGGCCCCAGGATCGGGAATTCCTTCAGGACGAAGCGCAGCTTGGGGTCGCCCTTGATCAGCGATTGCGTGTCGGCCTGCACCGCCTTGCAGTAGCCGCACTGGTAATCGAAGAACTCGACCACCGTGACGTCGCCCTGCGGATTGCCGGCGACCGGATCGGCGGGGTTGCGGGTCAGCTCCTGCTTGTTCTCCACCAGAGCCTTGCGGGCCTGTTCGGCCTCCGCCGTCTTCTGGCGTTCCTGCATGGCGTCGACGGCCTGCAGGATCACCTCCGGATGCTCCATCAGATAGTCGCGAACGATCTTCTCGATGGCGGTCTTCTGGGTGCTGTCGAAGCTCGCCGATTGCGCATGGGCCGGGACGGCGGCGGACAGCGCCAGCGCCGCGACGGGCAGGGCCAGCAGGGCGGAACGCAGGAACGGCAGGGCGGGGCGCATGAGGGCGGTCTCCGAAGCACGAAGAGAGTTGGGCCGAAGGCCGCCCACACTGGACCGACAATCCGGTCCGGACAAGTGCAAAGCGCCTGCCCGGACTTCACCTTTGCGCGATCAACGATTGGCGGTCATTTGGCGTGCAGCAACTCGCCCACCGCCAGCAGCGCCATCTCGTCGCCGTCGGCCTTGCCGATGGTCCGGCCGGTGGAATAGGGCAGGTTGTTGTCGTTGACGACGACGATGTGGTCGGCGTCGACGACATTCACCCCCTCCGGCCCGAGATGGGGCATGACGAAGCGGCCTTCCGGGGCCTGCCCCGTGCGGGCCTTGTGATCGGGATCTGCGATGTCGGTTAGGTCGATATAGCCGACCTTGCGGACGAAACCCTCGGCGTCGGCCCCGGCGATGTCGATCTTGTAGATGCGCTTGAAGGCGGCCGGCGCGTTGAAGCAGTCTGGCTTCGGCTCGCCCTGGCAGGCCTGGGTCTTCGCCCCTTCGGTGCTGTCGTCGCGCTCGATCACCAGGGCGGTGCCGGCGTCGATCATCGCCATGTCGGCGACGACGTTGGCGTTGTCCTCCAGCCTGTACTTCCACGACTTGCCGGTGTACGTGCGGCCGGCGACGTCGAACTCAAGGATGCGGGTGTACGCGTGGCCATCCTTGTTCTCGAAGCCGTTGGCGGCGGCGTTCCACAGCGGGCCTTCCAGCGACGGGTACAGCGTCTTGCCGTCCGGCGACACGCCCATCGGCTCGAACCCGCGGGAGCGGCGGACCTCGAAGGTGACGGCGCCGGGGACAGCCGGCAGGCCGTTGTTGCGGTAATGGTCGGGCGAGCGGGCCGGCTTGCCGTCGATCACCGTCTCATGCACCGCGACGACCACGCCGTCGCGGCTCAGCTCCAGGATATAGGGGCCGAACTCGTCGCCGATGAACAGACGGTCGCCCTGGACCACCAGCGATTCGGGGTCGAAGTCGGCGCCGGTCAGATAGCGGCTGGTGCTGTTCTCGTTGACGATGGCGAAGGGGACCTTGCGGTCGGGATCGCGCAGGAAGATGGTCTCCAGCCGCTGCATGGCGCCGCTCTGCCAGTCCGGCTTGACGCGATGGACCATCAGCAGGGCGTCGACCGAGTTGACCTTGCTGCCGAAGCCGTTGTCGGTCAGCGCCAGGAACTCGCCGTTGCCCTGCGGCACGATGGCGGAGAAGCCCTGCACCGCCTGACCGGCGACCGGCAGCATGATCTCCGTCCCGCGGGGGGCCTTGGGATCGGCGGCGAAGGAGGTGGCGCGGATGCTGCCGACGGCGTCCACCCGCTTGCGATCGGCGTTGGTAAACTTGCCGGCGCTGGCGAACAGCGGCCCGGCATCGGCCGGAGCCTGCACCAGCGTGTCGGCCGGCAGCACCGCATGACCGGCAAGCGTGGCGGGATAGCGCTTGGCCTGCTGCTCCTGGGCGAGAGCCGGGATGGTGGCGAGGCTGGCTGCCAGCAACGCCGCGGTGGCGAGCAGGGGGCCGCGCCAGGATTTCGGACGGACGGACGGCATGCGGTGTACTCCGTGGACGGAACCGCGCGCCCGGCTGGCGAGGCGCGCTCGATGTCCGCGGAATAGCAAGTGCCGATGACGTGGCCGGGACGGTTCGGTGACCGTTGCGTTACCGGAAGGACGCTTTCGCCATATGACCCCTAAGCCGGCGTTACTGACCGCCGCCGGTCTGGCCGCGGATGTCCTGGGCGCGCAGCCAGCCGGGCGAGCCGGCGGGCAGCAGCTTCTCCGCCCGTTCCGCCTGTGCCTTGGCCATCGGCATGTCGCCGCGCGCCAGCGCCTCCTCCGCCGTGGCGTAGGCGACCATGCCGTCGTTCTTCTTCATGCTCCAGGCCTGTGCGGTCAGCCGCCACAGGAAGGCCGACTGCGCCTTGCCCTTGGAGGCGACCTGCAGGTTCTTCAGCGCCTCGTCCGCCAGACGGGGGTCATGCTGCTCCAGAAGGGCATGGGCGAGGGAGACGCGGATCGTTCCGGCCTCGGAACCAGCCAGATCGACGGCCTTTCGATACGGGGCCACCGCATCCGGCGCCCGGCCGGTCTGCAGCATAAGGTCGCCCTTCATCTCATAGAGGTAGGGGTTCTTCGGCTCGTCGGCGATCAGCCCGTCGATCAACGGCGTCGCCTGCTTGATGTCTCCCTGGCGGAAATAGGCGTAGGCGCGGCCATAGCGGGCGGCCGGCGACGGGTCGTTCGCCTTGTAGCGCTGCAGGGCGCCGCGCGGGTCGAGATAGCCGTACAGCTTGGCCTGGATGCGCCGCAGATCGGCCTCCGTTGCCGCCGGAAGATGGGCGTTGGCGTAGCGGGAGCGGGAGACGAAGGCCTTCACCGCGTCGATGCGCTCGCGCGTCAGCGGGTGGGTCAGGCGATAGCCGGCATCGCGGTCGTTCATCAGCGGATCGTTGACGCCCAGCTTCTCCAGGAAGGTCTCCATCCCCTTGGCGGAGATGCCCGACTGTTCCAGGAAGGACAGGCCGGCCTGATCGGCCGAGGCCTCCTGCGTGCGGGAGAAGGACAGGTAGTTCCGCTCCGCCAGATGCTGGCCCAGCATGACGCCTGCGGCACCCGCCCCGGCGTTGCGCGAGGCCAGACCGCCGGCGATGCCGAGACCCATGCCGAGCAGCGAGGCGAGGAAGGCGTTGTCCATTGCCTCCGCACCGCGCACCAGATGGCCGCCGGCGATGTGGCCGGTCTCGTGGGCGATCACGCCCAGCAGCTGGTCGGCGTTGTCGACGTCCAGCAGCAGCCCGGTGTGGATGAAGATGTTTTGTCCGCCGGCGACGAAGGCGTTCACCGTCGGGTCGTTGATCAGCAGGATCTGCACCGAATCCGGGTCGATGCCGGCCGCCTGGAAGATTGGCCGGGCCATCTTGCGGATGATATGGTCCGTCTCGGCGTCGCTGAGGATTTGCATCTCCGAGCGGCGCTGCGCGCTCGCCGGTGGCGCTCCCCACACCAGCGACATCAGACAAACGGACATGATGGCGACGACCGAAACCAGCCTGCTGGGCTTGCGCACCGTGACGACCTCCGGCTTGGAACAGCGGATTCCCGCGCGCGACCGGCGGAACTCCGGACCGCGACACACTCGCTTGCAAATCTGGCAACGGTTGGGCGCGGTTGCCATAGCTGCATCACTGCTGCCGGGCTGCGTCAACACCAAGTTCAAGACCGACGCCACGGTGCAGAGCTTCGTCGTCGCCGACGAACCCTATGCCGCCGGTGTGGGGCGCGACATCATCGCCCAGGGCGGCAAGGCCGGCGACGCGGTGGCGGCGATGGCCCTGGCGATGACCGCCAGCCTGCCGTCGCGGGTCGGTCTGACCGGCGGCGGCGTCTGCGTGCTGTTCGACGCCGCCTCGAAAAAGGCGCGCACCATCGATTTCCTGCCGCGCCCGGCCGGTGCCGGCGGCGTCGCCATGCCTGCCATGGCGCGCGGCCTGTTCGCCGTCCAGGCCTCCGCCGGCGTGATGCGGTGGGAGCAGGTCGTCTCCCCGGCCGAACAGCTGGCCCAGTTCTCCCCCGGCCTCAGCCGCGCGCTGGTGCAGGACCTGACCGCCTTCGGCGGGCGGCTGGCGCCCGATTCGGAGACGCGGCGCCGTTTCCTCGGCAGCGGCACCCCGGCCGTCGGCGCGGTGGTCGGCCAGCCGGAACTGGCCGCGACCCTGTCGGTCCTGCGGCGGCAGGGGGTGGGCGCCTTCTACAACGGGCCGCTTGCCGCCACGGTTGCCCAGGGCACCGGCATCGACCCGGCGCAGCTGCGCGCCTACCAGCCGCGCGTCGCCGGAACGCTGACGGTGCCCTTCGACATCAGCGACCTGCATGTGCCCGACCTGAACGAGCCGGAAGCCGGCGCCACCCTGATCCAGGCCTGGAAGGCGGTGGCATCGCTGCCGCCGGCCGAGCGCGCCACCCGCGCCGCCCAGCTGCTGGGCGCCACCGGAAAGGGCGCGACTGCCGCCGGGGCCGGGGTGATGGT
This sequence comes from uncultured Azospirillum sp., assembly GCA_965650625.1. Classification (GTDB taxonomy): domain Bacteria; phylum Pseudomonadota; class Alphaproteobacteria; order Azospirillales; family Azospirillaceae; genus Azospirillum. The sequence goes on from CBFGPE010000027.1 coordinate 32,546, forward strand.
GATCGATCCGGACGAGAACGGCGCCGCCTGCGCCTTCACCCAGGGGGCTCCCTTCGGCACCGGCCGCGGCATCCCCGGCACCGGCATGCTGGTTGCCCAGGGGGTCGACCGCGGCGGCTTCGGCGCGCCGGCGCTGATCGCCAACTCCATCATCGGCCGCACCCTGTTCGCCGGCGTCGGCACCGCCAACGGCGACGACGGCCCAGCCGCCGGCCCGGCGGCGCTGTTCTCGGTCGCCCTTCCGGCCGGTCTGGAGGATAAGTCCACCGCCCCGCAGATCCAGGCTGCCCGTCCGCAATCGATTCCCGGACGGGTCAGCTTCGTCGGTTGCCGGGTGTCGATCGAGGACGGCGTTCGCTATTGCCAGACGGCAATCGACCCGCGCGCCGGAAGCCTGGGACTGACGGTCGAAAGCGAACGCAAGCGGGAATGACACTGCCGGAAAACGGCACGCCCAAAGAGAGCCGGCCCAAAGAGAGCCGGCCCAAAGAGAGTTAGAGACGGACGATCATGAGCAAGCAGCCCAAGGTTTCCAAGCGGGGCGCGATTCCGCCCTTCTTCGTGATGGAAGTGATGCGCGCCGCGGCCGAGCGCGAGGCCGCCGGTCTGGAGGTCCTGCACATGGAGGTGGGGCAGCCCTCCACCGGCGCGCCGAAGGGCGTGGTGCAGGCGGCGGCCACCGCGGTGGTCGGCGCCGACCCGCTGGGCTACACCGGCGCGCTCGGCATCCCGTCGCTGCGTGCGGCCATCGCCAAGTGGTACAAGGATCGTTACGGTGTCGATGTGCCGGAGCGCCGCGTGGTCGTCACCACCGGATCGTCGGGCGCCTTCCAGCTGGGCTTCCTCGCCGCCTTCGATCCGGGCGACCGGGTGGCGATGGCGTCGCCCAGCTACCCGGCCTACCGCCACACCCTGACCGCGGCCGGCGTCGTCCCGGTTGAACTGCCGACGGGGCCGGAGCATCGCTTCCAGCCGACCATCGAGCTTCTGGAAGCGCTGGACGAGCCGGTGCAGGGCCTGATCGTCGCCAGCCCGGCCAACCCGACCGGCACGATGCTGAGCCGGGAGGAGCTGACCGCGCTCTCCGACTGGTGCCGCGCCAACGGCGTGCGCATGGTGTCGGACGAGATCTACAATGGCCTGACCTATGGCACCGACGCGGTGACGGCCGCCGAGGTGAACGATCAGGCGCTGGTGGTCAACAGCTTCTCCAAGTATTTCTCGATGACCGGCTGGCGTCTCGGCTGGATGATCGTGCCGGACGACCTGCTGCGCTCGGTCGAATGTCTGGCGCAGAACCTGTTCATCTCCGCGCCGACTCTCAGCCAGGTCTCGGCGGTCGCCGCCTTCGACTGCACGGAGGAGCTGGACGGCCACGTTGCCCGCTATGCCCGCAACCGCGCGCTGCTGCTGGAGGAACTGCCGAAGGCGGGCTTCACCAAGATGGCTCCGGCTGACGGCGCCTTCTACATCTATGCCGACGTGTCGGACATGACCGACGACAGCGAGGCGCTGGCGAAGCGGATCCTGGAGGAAACGGGCATCGCCTGCACCCCCGGCATCGATTTCGACACCGCCCGCGGCCGCCGTTTCCTGCGCTTCAGCTTCGCCGGGTCGGAGGAGACCATCGCCGAGGCGGCGCGGCGACTGATCGCCTGGCGGGCGGGGAAGTAAAGGGCCGGTTGGGCGGGGGCGGCTGCGGCAGCCCCCGCCCAACCCTCAAAACAGATGCTGCCCCCCGGTGATGAAGGTCTCCGTCCCCGTCACATAGGCCGAGTCCGGCCCGCAGAGATAGAAGATCACCGCGGCGACATCCTCCGGCGTGCCCATGCGCTTCAGCGGGATGCGCGGGATCAACACGTCGTATTCCGGGCCGGTCATCGCGGTCTCGATCTCGCCGGGGGCGACGGCGTTGACGCGGACGCCGATCTCGGCGAACTCCACCGCCATTTCACGGGTCAGGCCGGACAGCGCCGCCTTCGAGGTCGAGTAGGCCGAGCCGGCGAAGGGATGCACCGAATGGCCGGCGATGGAGGTGACGTTCACGATCGCCCCCTTCGCCCGCGACAGCGGGGCGGCGAAGCCGCGCGCCAGCACCAGGGCGGCAAAGAAGTTCAGCTCGAACACCCGGTGCCAGCCCTCGATCGAGCCGTTCAGGCAGCCGAGCCGCTCCTTGATCGGGGTCTTTGGCGAGATGCCGGCATTGTTGATCAGGGCATGCAGCGGTGCACCGTCCAGCGCCTTGTTCGCCTCTTCCACGAAGGCGGCGCGGCTGGCCGGGTCCGACAGGTCGGCCGGGATGTGGTGGGTCCAGTTGGGATCGCGCCGGCAATGGGCCGGCACATCCTCGCGTGAGCAGGAGATCACGCGCCAGCCTTCGTTGCTGAACCGGGTGACGGTGGCGTGTCCGATACCCCGGCTGGCGCCGGTGAGAATGACGACTTTGCGGTGCGGCATGGGGCTGCGCTTCACGAATGATTGCGGTCGGCGGGGAAAGCGGAAACCCTGGGAACGGCCTCGGGGTTACGGATGCGGGAGCCGGGTGCTTCCCATCCGCCGGTGGTCCACCGCCTGCGGCGATCCTACCCGCCGCCGCCCCGCCTGTCATCCGGCAGTATGCCGGCCGCCGGTCCGCCGTCCGGTGCGACCGAACCCGGCGCGACTGAACGACGCAATCGCCGGGATTGTCCATTGACGTTGCGCCCGGCAGCGCCAACCTTGGCGCAATCCCCGCACCGACGGAGCCAGCCCTTGCCGCGCCAGCCCTTCCGTCCCGCCGCCGCCGTTCCGCGTCGCCGCGTCGCCCTGCTGACCGTCGCGGCGCTGTTCCTGAGCGCTCCCACCGCTTGGGCCACGGAGGCCAAGGCCGAGGACGCCGTGCGCATCGCCTGCGTGCCGCCCGGCGTCTGGGCCGACGGCACCGGCATGGCGGTGGAGCCGGTGCCGCTGCTGCGCCGGATCGCCGAGGCGCCCGTGGTCCTGCTGGGGGAGCAGCATGACAAGCCGGACCATCACCGCTGGCAGCTCCACACCCTGGCCGGACTGCACGCGCTGAACCCCGATCTGGCCATCGGGATGGAGATGCTGCCGCGGCGGCTGCAGCCGGTGCTCGACCGCTGGGTGGCGGGGGAGCTGACGGAGGGCGAGTTCCTGAGGGAGACGGACTGGCGCACTGTCTGGGGCTTCGATCCGCAATTCTATCTGCCGATCTTGCAGTTCGCCCGTCTGCACCGGCTGCCGGTGGTGGCGCTGAATGTCGAGCGCTCGCTGGTCAGCCGCACCGCCCGCAACGGCTGGGCCGCCATCCCGGAGGCGGATCGCGAGGGCGTCGGCACGCCGGCCCCCCCGACGGAAGCTTACCGCAACCGCCTGACCGAGACGCTGGCGGCGCACGACCGCTCCGAAGCCCGCGCCGCGTCCGACGATGCTCCCAACAAGGCGGCTCAGCGCTTCATCGAGGCGCAGGGCGTCTGGGACCGCGCGATGGCGGAGAAAATCGCCGAGACCCGCCGCGCCACCGGCCGCAGCGTGATCGGCATCCTGGGGGAGGGGCATGTCGCCCGGCGGGACGGCGTGCCGCACCAGCTGGCCGATCTCGGCATCCGCGACTCCGCCGTGCTGCTGCCTTGGGACGCCAACCGCGATTGCGACGAATTGGATGGCCGCCTCGCCGATGCCGTCTTCGGCCTGGGCCCGGAGCGGGAGGATGTCGAACCGCAACGGCCGAAACTGGGTGTGCAACTCGACCCTGCGCCGGAAGGCATCACGGTGGGGGCGGTCAGCAACGGCAGCGTGGCGGCGGCGGCGGGTCTGCGCACCGGTGACCGCATCCTGATCGCGGCCGGCACAGCGGTGCATGCACCGGCTGATCTGGTCGCGGTGATCCGCCGTCAGGCGCCGGGAACCTGGCTGCCGCTCACCATCCGGCGCGACGGGGCGGAGCAGGAACTGGTGGCGAAATTCCCGACGGAGAGGGCAGGGACGCCTTAAAGCATCTTCTCCCACCGCGCGAGCGCATCGGGCGTGGGGTTGACTGCCGGCGCGCAGTCGACGTGGCCGAGCCGTTCATGATGCTCGCGCAGGGCCCAGACGACGGTGGGGAAGGCAAGCTCGCTCCAGGGGATGTCCTTCCAGGCGAACAGGCCGACCTCGAGGCTTTCCGGGCCGGGCTCCACATCGGGGGACAGCAGGCGGGCGCGGAAGATCATCTGGACCTGGCTGATGCGCGGGATGTCGTAGATCGCCAGCAGATGGTCGATGTCGATGCGCGCCCGCGCCTCTTCCCAGGCTTCGCGGGCTGCGCCGTCGCGGGTGCTTTCGCGCTCTTCCATATAGCCGGCGGGCAGGGTCCAGAAGCCCTTGCGCGGTTCGATGGCGCGGCGGCAGAGCAGGATGCGGCCATCCTCCCAGGTCGCCACCGCCCCAACCACGATCAGCGGGTTCTGGTAGGCGATATAGCCGCAGTCCGGGCACATCAGCCGCTCGCGGTCCTCGCCGGGCGGGATGGCGCGGACGCGCGGGCCGCCGCAGTTCGGGCCACAATCGGGGGAGTTGGTGTCGGGAGTCGTGTCGTTCGGCATGGCCACCGATATGGCGCCGCATCCTTGGTTGGGCAAGCGAAGAAAGCGGCGGCTCGGCCGGTGCGGCCCTCTGTCCGTTCGTGCCCCGTTCCAATTCGCGATTTGTTCCGATAGGCTGTGCCCGTTTCAGTGGTGAAGCCAGTGGTGTGGGGGTGGTCGGGGTGACGCAGTTCCTGGTGAACGGGATGGTGATTGACGGCCTGTCGCTGGCCGTTGGTCTGGTGGCCGGCCTGCTGCTGGGCGCCGCCGTCGCCTGGGCGGTGATGCGCGCGGCCGCCGGCCGGACGGAAGCCGCCGCCGCCGCCCTGCATGCGGAGTTCGCCACCCGTCTCGACCTCGCCGAACGGACCGAGGATGACCTGCGCGAGGAGATCGAGGCGCGCGACCACCAGATTGCCCGCCTGCATGGCGAGGTCGCCGATGCCCGCGAACGCCATGCCCAACTGTCCACCCGGCTGGAGGCGGAGCGGACCACCGCGGCTGAGAAGATGGCGCTGCTGGAGCGCGCACAGGCGGCGCTGGCCGACAGCTTCAAGGCCCTGTCGGCGGAGGCGCTGCACCAGAACAACCGCAGCTTCCTCGATCTGGCGCGGGAGACGCTGACCGGCTTCCAGGAGCAGGCGAAGGGCGACCTCGACAAGCGCCAGACCGCCATCGCCGCCATCGTCGACCCGGTGCGCCAGTCGCTGGAGGCGATGGACCGCCAGATCCGCGAACTGGAAAGCACGCGGGCCGGTGCCTATGAAGGACTGAAGCAGCAGGTGCTGTCGCTGGTCGAAACCCAGAGCGCGCTGCGGGCGGAGACCGGAAACCTCGTCCGCGCGCTGCGCACGCCGGCGGCGCGCGGACGCTGGGGCGAAATCCAGCTGCGCCGGGTCTGCGAGATGGCGGGAATGCTCGACCACTGCGACTTCGTCGAGCAGGTGTCGGTCGACAGCGGTCGGCTGCGCCCCGACCTGATCGTCACGCTGCCCGGCGGGAAGACCATCGTGGTCGATGCCAAGACGCCGCTTGAAGGCTATCTGGACGGCATCCAGGCGGTGGAGGAGCCGGCGCGGCGCGATGGCATGGTCCGCCATGCCCGCCAAGTGCGCGAGCATATGAAGCAGCTCGGCACCAAGGGCTATTGGGACCAGTTTGACGACAGCCCGGAATTCGTCGTGCTGTTCCTTCCCGGCGAGAACTTCTTCTCCGCGGCGCTGGAACAGGACCCGGCGCTGATCGAGGCCGGCATCGACCACCGCGTCATCCTGGCCACCCCGACCACCCTGATCGCGCTTCTGCGCGCCGTCGCCTATGGCTGGCGGCAGGAGCGGCTGGCCGACAATGCCCGCGACATCAGCGCTTTGGGGGCGGAGCTTTACAAGCGGCTGTCCGACCTGGGCGGCCATATGGAAAAGCTGGGCGGGCAGTTGGACAAGGCCGTCGGCTGCTACAACAGCGCAGTCGGCACGCTGGAATCGCGGGTGCTGGTCAGCGCGCGCCGTTTCCGCGACCTGCACGCCGCGCCGGAAGGGGCGGAGATGCCGCTGCTGGAACCGCTGGACCACAGCCCGCGCCGTCTGCAGGCGGCCGAACTGCGCGCTGTGCCGCCGGTGGAGACCACCGCAGCCGATTGATGGGCGCTCAACCGGGTGATGCGGCATTTCGCCCCACCGGCGACGGCGCCCGGCCGCCGCTCATCGACGCTGCGGTGTGGCGGCGGGCGTGCTATCCATGCGGCGTTACTGCCCTTCCACCCCATGGAACCCGCCGATGTCGGACCAGACCGCAACCGACCAGACCGTCCGCTGCGACCGCTGCGCCCACCGCTATCCCGCCGCAGAGGACGGGTGCCCACGCTGCCGTTCGATTCGCCGCACCAATGCCGTGATCGTGGCTCTGCTGGTGATGCTGGTGATTCTTGCCCTGGCTGGCTGGGTCGGCACCTTGGTCTTGACCTGAGATCACGTCCAGCACTTTGGTCGCCCCTTGCGCAGACCTTGCACAATCCGTATGCAAAGCGCTTAACGAAACATCATTCCCAATAATGCCGATAATTGAGCAACTTTTTTGCTTGTCACATTAGGTTTATTTTGAGAAGCAACCCTATGCTGTCGTTTTTGCGCAGGGGTTGTACCATGCTGAAAAACCTTCGGATTGCCGCGCTTACCAATCTGTTCGGGGTGGTGGTCACGTTAGGTTTCCTGGCGGTGGTCGTCACCAGCGCGCTGGCGATCCGCGAGCTGAAGGTGGGCGGGCCGATCTACCAGCGCATCGTGCTGGGCAAGGACCTGATCGCCGACATCCTGCCGCCGCCGGAATATGTGATCGAAGCCTATCTGGAGGTGACGCTGGCGATGAACGATCCGGCGTCGGTCGAACAGCGCCGCGCGCGGCTGGCGCAGCTGCGCAAGGATTATGACGAGCGGCACGAATATTGGCTGAAGGAAAGCTTCGAGCCGGCGCTGCTCGACCAGTTGACCCGGACCTCCCACGCGCCGGTGATGCGCTTCTGGAACGAGATTGAGACGAAGTTCCTGCCGGCGCTGGCCCGCAAGGACGAGGCGGCGGCGCGCGCCTCCTACGCGGCCATCGCGGAGGCCTATGCCGCCCACCGCGCCGTCGTTGATCGCATCGTCGAGGACACCACCCGCTACAACAGCGAGACGGAGGTCTATGCCGTCGGCCGCGAGAGCCTGTTCATGAGCGCGGTGTGGGGCGTGTCGGCCCTGGTGCTGGCGGTCGTGGTGCTGGGCGTGCTGGGCATCCGGCGGCGGGTGGTGCGGCCGGTGGGCGAGCTGACGGTGGCGATGCGGACCCTGGCCCAGGGCAACCTCGCCGTTGCCATTCCCGGCGCCGACCGCGGCGACGAGGTGGGAGCGATGGCCCAGGCGCTCCGCGTCTTCAAGGAGAATGCCGAGGAGGCCGAGCGCCTGCGCCGCCTGCGCGACGAGGAGCGCGAACGGTCGGAGCGCGAGAAGCAGGCGGCCCTGCTGCGCATGGCCGAAACGGTGGAGACCGAGGCGTCGAACGCCGTCGACGTGGTCGCCAACCAGACCAGCCAGATGGCCGGCAACGCCACCCGCATGGCGGAATCGGCCCGCGCGGTCAGCGACAACAGCCAGAATGTCGCCGCCGCCGCGACCCAGGCGCTGTCGAACGCCCAGACCGTGGCCGCCGCGTCGGAGCAGCTCAGCGCCTCCATCCGCGAGATCGCGACCCAGATCGGCACCGCCACCACGATGACCGGTGACGCCGTCGGCGCGTCGGTCCGGGCGGAGGAGACCATCCAGCGGCTGGCCGAAGCCGTGACCCGCATCGGCGAGGTGACCGACCTCATCAACGATGTCGCCGGCCAGACCAATCTGCTGGCGCTGAACGCTACCATCGAAGCGGCGCGGGCCGGCGAGGCGGGGAAGGGCTTTGCCGTGGTGGCGAGCGAGGTGAAGCAGCTGGCCGGCCAGACCGCGCGGGCGACCGACGAGATCGAAAGCCAAATCGCCGCCATCCAAGCGACCACGGCCGAGGCGGTGAACGCCGTGCGCGCCATCGCCGAGCGGGTGCGCGGCGTCGAATCGGTGTCGGCCACCGTCGCCGCCGCCATCGAGGAGCAGGAGGCGGCGACCGGCGAGATCGCCCGCAACGTCGTCCAGACCTCCAACGCGGCGCAGGAGGTGGCGACCCGCATCGCCGCCGTGTCGCAGGAGGCGACGGCCACCGGCGAGCGGGCAAGCGAGGTCAACGCGCTCTCCACCCGCGTCGCCACCAGCATCGACCAACTCCGCCGCGTCCTGATCGAGGCGATCCGCACGGCGACGCCGGAGGTGAACCGCCGGGCCGCCCCGCGCTACCCGCTGAACCGTCCGGGCCGGCTGACGGTGGCTGGGCGCGATTTGCCGGTGACGGTCGACAACGCTTCGGAAGGTGGCGCCCAGTTGAGCGGTCTGCCGCAGGAGGCCTGGAGCGGACTGGTGGGGAGCGGATTGGCCGAAGGAGTCGCGGTGCGCGTCGCCCTGCCGGGGCTGGAGCCGGTGCCTGCCGTCGTGCGCGCGCTGGAGCGCGGTGCCGCCGGACGCCTGCATGTCACCTTCACCCTGGCCGGGGCCGAGCGCGACCGGTTCGCGGCACAGTTCAGCCGCAGCGTCGCCGGGCTGGTGCCGATGGAGCGCGCGGCCTGAGCGGCTGGCCCGCCACAGGACGATAAAAGCCTTGAGGATGACAGGGATTTCATGACGTCGGGACGATACGCGGGTCCAGAATGGCCTTGGTTCCAGGGCCTCCCGCCCATCCTGAAAGCCCGTCTGCCATGGTCGACACCACAGCCTGTCCCTACTGCGGGTCCGATTACGGGCATGGTCCCGACGACTGCCCGCTGTGCCGCTCTGCCCGACGCAAGGATTTGATCGTGCGATGCGTCATCGGGCTGATGTTCCTGATCCCGATCCTGACGCTGTTCGCCACCATCCTGCTGGACAACGGCGTGGGGAAGATGCTGTCGATGGATTGAAGTCGATTGGGGATTGAAGGCGGGTGGGGAGTGAGCGGAGAGCGGCCGGCGCTACAGGTGCCCCGTCCGCGCCGACTGCTCCAGCGCCTTGATGTGCGACAGGCCGGGCAGGATCTCCGACTTCACGAACTCCATGCGGCGGTTGGGGCCGCCGCCGCCGCGTGCGAAGCGGTGCTTCCACAGGTTCATCTTCACCGCCAGACCGCACAGCACCCCGCCGATGGTGACGTGGTGGGACGAGATCAGTTCGCGGATCGACCGGAAGGTGTCGGCGTTGATGTCGCTCCAGAAATCCTTGGAGCGGTTGTCGAAGCTCTCGAACCGGCCGGTGATGGAGGTCGAGATGTCGGTCAGGTCGCGGGCGATGTCGTCGAGCATCCTGATCTGGCGCGGGTCGCGCTTGACCTCGGCGGAGCTGCGGATTTCGCCCATCCACCCGACGAAGCGCTGCACCTCCGGCACGATCTCGTCCAGGCATTTGCGGAAATAGGCCAGCGACAGGAAGACGTCGCCGTATTCCTCGAGGAACTGCGGGATCTCGCCCAAGCCGATGTCCAGCCGGTCGGCCATCATGCGCAGGTTGCGCAGCGCCTCGTCTCGGTTGGGATTGGCGAACAGCTGGATGATGTCGGTCACATCGGCGACCTGCAACTCCTCCGTGCCATAGACATATTCCATCAGCGGCCGGGTGAAGACCCGCATGTAGCTGGTCAGTTCCGCCTTCTTGCGGTCGGACAGGGTCAGCGATTCGACGTTGTTGACGTCGATGTTCAGCCGCCGCAACTCGATCCGCGAGGAATAGACGTCGAAGCTGGAAGCGGCGCCGATCTTCTCCAGCTTCACCAGATCGCGTTCGATCTCGTCCTTGTAGGATTCGAAATAGGCGGGGATGTGGCGGGGGGAGACCTGTCCGCTGCCGGTCTGGGCATCGCGGAACATCTCCACCACCGTCTGCAGCCGGACATTCTTGATCAGGCGCGCATGCTGCAGGCCGGGCGTTTCCAAGGGGATCGCCGACAAAGGCAGGATGTGAAGGGAATCGCGCGCCTCGTCGTCCCAGGCCCTGCGCTTTTCCGTATCGGGAGCCAACTTCGCGTCCGCCGCCGTATCGCTTGCCCCGCCGTCCAACCGACCGTCCCCCACTGCCTCTTCGCGTCTTGTCTCGGCGATTATCGCAGAGCGCACCTTACAACAGGAGTTAGGGCTGACAAGGATCGAGATGTGGCGGATTGCAGCGCAGCTGGCCGGGGGCGTCCGACGATGGCGGCGGCGCCCCGGCTGGACCGGTCAATGGACGCTGACCGGCTCCATGTCGTTCTGCACGATGGCGGCGAAGGCCAGATCGCGGTCGGCCACCACGCTCAGCGGCGTGCCGTCGGCGGCGTGGATGGCGAAGGCGGCGGTTCCGTCCATCTCGACCGGGCGGACATAGGCGACGTCGCCCAGGCCGAAGCTGGCGAAATCCTGCGGCGACAGCTGGCGCAGCTGGGTGTGGGTATCGTTCATCATGATCGTGGTCTCCCGGCGGCTCCCCGTCATGGGCGACCGCGCGTGCAGAGTGTCGGGGGTAGAGTGTCGGAGAACAGGAGTGAAGGCTGTGACCTGGATCATACATCCCAGGGATCAGTCTTTCGGGCGATCAGTCATCCCGGCCATCGGCGGACACGTCGATGGTGCGGGGCATGGCGCCGCCGGCGGCCTTCTTCGGCTGCTCGATCTTGATGGTGCGGACCTTCGGCTCCGGCATCGGGCGGGTCAGGTCGATGTTGAGCAGCCCGTTGTCGAGCGAGCAGCCCACCACCTCGATCCCCTCGGCCAGGACGAAGCTGCGCTGGAACTGTCGCGCGGCGATGCCGCGGTGCAGGTAGACGCGCGACTTGTCGTCGGTCTGGCGGCCGCGGATGACCAGCTGGTTGTCTTCGATCTGGACAGACAGGTCATCGGAGGTGAAGCCGGCCACGGCGAGCGTGATGCGCAGGCCGTCGTCGCCGATCTGCTCGATGTTGTAGGGGGGGTAGCCTTCGGCCGAATTCTTGGCGATCCGGTCGAGCGTCCGCTCGAACTGGTCGAAGCCAAGCAGCAGTGGGCTGTTGAAGAGCGAAAGGCGAGTCGTCACGACGCATCCTCCTCACGACGGGAGCGAGTTGCGAAAGATGGGCCCGTTTCCGGCGCCCGGCGGGTCGGCGGCCCAGCATCGGCCGGCGCCGCCATGCCTATAGATTGGGAGAGCCGAGGTCGCGGTCAAGAACCCTGTGAGCCTCAGGATTGGTTAAGAATTTCAGACGCCTCGCCAAGCGCCATCGCCACCGCGTCAGCGATGGCGAGGCAGGAGGTCAGGCCCGGCGATTCGATGCCGAACAGGTTGACCAGCCCATCCACCCCATGGGTGTCCGGCCCTTGGATCAGGAAGTCGGCCTGCGGCTGTCCCGGCCCGCTCAGCTTCGGCCGCACGCCCGAATAGGCCGGCACCAGCGCGCCGTCCGGCAGCTCCGGCCAATAGGCCCGCACCGCGCCATAGAAGGAGTCGGCACGGGCGGGATCGACGGCATAGTCGACCGGATCGGCGATGTCGCCCAGCCATTCCACGTCGGGACCGAATCGGGCCTGTCCGGCAAGGTCAAGCGTCAGGTGGACGCCCAACCCACCTTCGACCGGCACCGGATAGACCAGCCGCGAGAAGGGCGAGCGACCGGCAGCCAGCGCATAGTAGTTGCCCTTTGCCAGCATGCGCGGCGGCACATGGGCGGGGTCCAGACCCTCCAGCCCGCGCGCCACGCCCCAGGCGCCCAGCCCGGCGGCGTTGACCAGGGTGGAGCAGGCGATGCGCATCGGCTCCGCTCCGCCGACCTCCAGTTCGAAACCGGTGGCGGTGCGGTGCGAGCGCGTCAGCGGGCTCAGCAGCGCCAGCATCGCACCGGCCTCCTCCGCGTCGCCCAGCAGGGCCAGCATCAGCCCGTGGCTGTCGATGATGCCGGTCGAGGGCGACAGCAGGGCGCCGACAGTGCGCAGGTTGGGCTCCCACGTCCGCGCGGTGTCGGCGTCGATTTCGGTCAGGTCGGTGACGCCGTTGGCGGCGGCCTGGGCGCGGATCGCCGCCAGCTTCGGCAACTGGTTCTCCTCCGTCGCGACGATCAGCTTGCCGACGCGGCGATGCTCGACACCATGGGCGGCGCAATAGTCATAGAGCGCGTCGCGGCCGGGCACGCAAAGCCGGGCGCGCAGGCTGCCGGTGGGGTAATAGATGCCGGCATGGATGACCTCGGAGTTACGGGAACTGGTGCCGGTGCCGATGGCGTCGGCCGCCTCCAGCACGATCACCTCGCGCCCGGCCTGCGCCAGCCGCCGCGCCACCGCCAGCCCGACCACGCCCGCCCCGACGACCACGCACTCCACCCGTTCCATCGCGTCATTCCTGCCTGCAGCTTGCGGTGCCCGGAAAGGGAGCGCAAAAGGGCGGGAGGACGCAAGAAGTTCCGGATAGGCCGTGAGGCTTGACTCCCGCACGCCAATGGGTATTGTGCGCGCCTTCACCTCCTGGGAAAGCGGGCGCGCGCAATCTTTGACGCCCCGTCCGCCGCCTGTAACAGGGCGGATGGAACTACCGGGACAACATCAACTCGTGTCCAACGAGGCCTGAGCGTTATGAGCAAGCGTCAAGAGTCCAAGTACAAGATCGACCGCCGCCTTGGCGTCAACCTGTGGGGCCGTGCCAAGAGCCCGCTGAACAAGCGCGAGTATGGCCCGGGCCAGCACGGCCAGCGCCGTAAGAAGCCGTCGGACTACGGTCTGCAGCTGATGGCCAAGCAGAAGCTGAAGGGCTACTACGGCAACATCGGCGAGAAGCAGTTCCGCCGCATCTATGCCGAGGCCGTCCGCCGCAAGGGCGACACCGGCGAGAACCTGGTCGGCCTGCTGGAGCGTCGTCTGGACGCGGTGGTCTACCGCATGAAGTTCGCGCCGACCCCGTTCGCCGCGCGCCAGCTGATCAACCACGGCCACATCCTGGTCAACGGCCGTCGCCTGAACATCGCGTCGGCCCGCATCAAGGACAACGACACCGTCGAGGTGCGCGCCAAGTCCAAGCAGATGGCGCTGATCCTGGAAGCCTCCGCTTCCGGCGAGCGTGACATCCCCGATTACCTGGAAGTCGACAGCAGCGCGCTGAAGGGCCGCTTCGTCCGCGCCCCGCTGCTGGCCGACGTCCCGTACCCGGTCCAGATGGAACCGAACCTGGTCATCGAGTTCTACTCGCGCTGATCGGTCGGCTCCCGCCGAACGCGAAAGGCCGCTCCTTCGGGAGCGGCCTTTTTGCTTTGTGGCGGATAGCTTTCCGGCGCGGTCCCTCCCGCACGCGGTATTACTTCCGCCGCGTCAGCAGCAGCGCCGTCAGGTCGTCGTCGATGGGGCCGGTCGCCGTCAGGTCGTCGAGCAGGCCGGACAGCAGGGCGGCGTCGTCCGGCTCCTGCAGACGGCGGGCGAACAGGGTGGCGAGGCCGTATTCGTCCAGAACCTCGTGGCTGTCTTCGCCGCCGATCGGGATCTCGATGGCGGCGTCGGAATAGAGGAACAGGCGGGCGCCGGGCGGCATCGGCATCAGGCGGCTGTCGTAACTGGCCGACGCCAGCAGGCCGAGCGGCAGGCCGCTGCCGTCGCCCAGCCGCGGCGCCTCGTCGCCGGGATGCCACATCATCGGCGCCGTCGATCCGGCCGAGGCATAGTGGAACAGGCCGGCCGCCGGGTCGATCACGCCGGTCAGCATCGTCGCGAACTGGCCGCAGGGCAGCAGCCCGCACAGCCGCCGGTTCACGGCGGCCAGGAACTCCGCCGGGCTCAGCTCCGTGCTGCCGATCTGGCGGCAAATGGCGTCCAGCCGGAAGGTGTTCAGCGCCGCCCCGACGCCATGGCCGGAGAAATCGACCAGATAGATTGCCACCCGGCCGTCCGGCAGCCGATTGATTCCCCAGAAATCGCCGCCCAGCTCGGACGAGGGGGCGAAATGGGTGTGAATGGCGATGCCGGTCGCCGCCTCCAGCTCCGCCAGCCGGTCGGGGCCGGGCAGCATCCGGGCCTGCATGGCGCGGGCCAGCTCCAGTTCGGCTTCCGTGCGGCTGTGATACTGCTGCAGGTCGCGCAGCATGGTGCGCTTGCGCAGATGGATGCGGACGCGGGCCAGCAACTCCACCGCGTTGATCGGCTTGGTGACATAGTCGGTGGCCCCGGCGGCGAAGGCGCGGGCGCGATCCTCCGCCCGGCTCAGGCTGGACTGCACCAGGACCGGCAGTGATTTCCAGCGCGGGTCGGCGCGCAGGCGCCGGCACATCTCGAACCCGTCCATCTGCGGCATCATCAGGTCGAGCAGCACGAGGTCGGGTTTGAACCGCTCGATCCGGACCAGGGCGTCATGCCCGTCCTCCGCCTGCTCGATCAGGGTGATGCCGCCGCGCTCAAGCAAGGCCAGCAGCAGATGGCGGTTGATGCGGTTGTCGTCGACGACCAATACGCGGGCACCGGCCAGCCCGTCGAAGGCATCGCGCGTCTCGATCGGCAGCAGGCCGGGCGGCGGGGATCCGGTCATGGCGCCGTCTCCCGCTCGATCCACAGCAAGGTGTGGTCGTCGCCGCTGCCCTGGCCCAGCGCAAAGCCCAGCGAGCGGACCACCGCGTCGAAGCCTTCGCCCTCCGCCACCGCGCGGGCGATCATCCAGCCGAGCCCGATGCCGGTTCCGCCGGCGTCCAGCGCTTCCAGCACGGCGACGGAGTAGAGCGCCAGCACGCCGCCGCGCGGCAGTTCCATCATTTCGCTGCGATAGCGGGTGCCGGGGGCGATACCGATCGGCAGGCCGGTGGCCAGACCGAAACGCGGTCCGCCGTCGTCATCCAGGATCATCGGCGGCGCGCCGTCGGCCGAGGCGTGGATGAAGCGCCCGGCCTCGCCGTCCACCACCCCATAGGTCATGGTCGCCTTTTCCCCTGCGGCCAGAAGCCCGGCGGCGCGGTCGTTCAGCGCGGTCAGCAGGCCGGCGGCATCCCGGCCGTGGACGGGGCCAAGCTCCTGCAGAAGGGTATGCAGGCGGAAGGCGTTCAGCGCCGCCGAGACACCGCGGCCGGCGACATTCAGCAGATAGACGCCGAATCGCCCTCCGCCGAGCGGCAAAAGCCCCCACAGGTCGCCGCCGAGATGGGGGGAGATCGCGCTGTGGGCCCGCAGGCGGCAGCCGGCGGCGGCGGCCACCGCATCGCATTGCGCCGGGGTCGGCAGCAGATGCTCATGCATCGACCGGGCGATGGACAGTTCCGCCTCCACCCGTGCGCGATAGGCCTGCAGGCGGCGGATCAGCACGCGGTCTTCCAGATGGATGCGCACGCGGGCCAGCAGTTCGGTGCGCTCCAGCGGCTTCGACACCAGATCGGTGGTGCCGGCGGCGAACGCACGGTTGCGGTCCTCGCCGGACGACAGCGCGGTCTGCACCAGGATCGGCAGGTCGGCCGTCTCCGGCATGGCACGCAGGCGGCGGCAGACCTCGAACCCGTCCATTCCCGGCATCATGATGTCGAGGATCAGCAGGTCGGGGACGGCAACCTCAATCATTGCCAGAGCCTCCAGCCCGCTTGCGGCAAAGGAGACCCTGCGGAAGCCGGCTTTGGCGAGGAAGGCGCCGATCAGCGTCCGGTTGAAGGCGGTGTCGTCCACCACCAGGATCGGGCAATCGAGGACGGTGCAGTCGGGTTCCTGGCATGCACAGGTGTGGCCATCCGGTCGCTGCTGTTCGGCGAATCCGTCCGGCGGCGCCGACATGGCTTCGCAGCCGGGGCTATGCCATCCAGACGCGGTCACAGCCGGAACCTCAGGCGGATGCTGCGGCCGCCATTTCCGATCTCCAGCTCTTCGGCGATGTTGCCGATCAGGTCGAGGCCGCGGCCGGAGGCGCCGGAACTGGTGCGTGGGCCGGGAGTGAAGCCGGCGCCTTCGTCGGTGACCTCCACCGTCGCCAGTGCCCGGCCATCCTGCGCCGGCTCAATCCGCACCGCGATGACGATGCGGCGGGCGGCCAGCGTCGGGTCGGCCAGACGGTCGCCCAGGTCGCGGGAAAAGCGTTCCAGTTCCTGCGCGCTCAGCTCCTTCATGCCGGCGACGCCCAGGTTGCCATGGACCAGCGCATTGCTGACCGCCTCATGCAGGGCC
The DNA here is from genome assembly GCA_965650625.1 of uncultured Azospirillum sp. Lineage (GTDB taxonomy): Bacteria > Pseudomonadota > Alphaproteobacteria > Azospirillales > Azospirillaceae > Azospirillum. The sequence goes on from CBFGPE010000027.1 coordinate 48,797, forward strand.
AGTTCCAGGTCGTCGCGGCGATCTCCCTCCAGCGGATGACGTGCGCTCAGCGCGGCCAGCAGCCGTCCGCCGAGTTGGAGATCATGGGCGGTGGCGGTGGTCAGGTTGAGGTAGAGGTCGTTGTCCGCGGCTTCGGCGAGCAGCGGGGCCAGTCCGGAGGCGTCGCTACAGGCCGGCGGCTCGATCCAGGCGGCGACTGGGGGAAGCCACAGCTCGTCGGCATCGCTGCCGGGGTCTGCTCCGGTCAGCAGGACGGCCAACGCCACCGACCCGGCGGGCTCCGTGGCCGGCGCCAGCCCCAGAGTCTGCGCCAGCCGGGCAAGCCGCTCGGCCGGCATCCCCGGAGCCGCGAGGCTGGCGAAGCGGGTGCGGCAACCGATCATCTCGGTCGTGCACCGGGCCTTGCTCTGGGCCGTGCTCTGGGTGGTCCCGTCGCTCACCGGGATCAGTCCTCCATCGGAACGATCTTGGCGATCTGCGCCACGGTCAGCACCCGCTTCACCTGACCGGTGGCGCCCCGCAGAACGAATTGCTTGGCAGCGCGGTCCATCTCCTCCCGTGCGATCAACAGCATGCCGATGCCGGCGGAATCGACGAACTCCAGCGACGACAGGTCGAGCACCTGGCGCTTGAGCTTGTTCTGCCCCATCTCGCCGATCAGGGTCCGCAACTTTGCATGGTCATTAAAGGTGAGGCGACCGCGCAGGCGGACCACCGCCTCCTGATCGCGCACTTCTATGCCGTAATCCATAAGCCCGTCTTTCCGGAAAAGTGTTCACTGTATAAGCGGCGGGCGCACTGCGCTAGAAGAGTTCAATATCACCGCCGGAGCCGCTTCCTCCTGGGACATTGAGGTCGAGCACACCGTTTTCGTCCAGCGCAGTGCCTTCCAGCAGCAGCTTGCGGACGAAGCGCTCGCGCATCTCGCTGAGCGTGAACCGGCCCATCAACTGGTTCAACCATTCCTCCGGCTCCCGCGCGCCGATGCCGGCGGGCACCTGGGCGCGGATCCGGGTTTCCAGCTCTCCCAGTCCGGCACTCATGATGGCGAGGCTGTCGTTGATTGCCTCGATCCGCTGCTTGGTCAGGTCCTGGAACTGCATGCCGGTGATGACATGGGCGATGGTGGCGGACATGTCGGACGACACCGATGCGGCGGTTTCCAGCACCGATTGGAAATGGGTGGTCTGTGCCACCAGGCTGTCCATCGTCTTGTCGACGCGCTCCTTGGCCAGCATCTGCGGCGACATGTCGGTGTTGGCGATCTGGCGCAGGATGTCGTGGCCGTTGCGGACGCCCTTCACCACGGCGGTGACCTTGCTGCGCATGCGCTCGGCCAGCTCGCCGGTGGAGCGGGAGAGGTGGCGCACCTCCTGCGCCACCACGGCGAAGGTGCGCCCGGCCTCGCCGGCGCGGCTGGCCTCAATGGTGGCGTTCAGCGCCAGGAAGTTGGTCTGGCGGTTGATGCCGTCGATGTCGCCGATCGACTTTTCCAGCTCGGCCACGTCCTTCTGCACGTCGTCCAGCAGATAGACCATGCTCATGGCGTGGCGCGACAGGGTGACGATGTTGGTCACCATGTCGGTGATGACGTCCTGCATGCCGACGACCAGCGTGTCGAGCGGCACCCGCTCGCCGTCGATGTCGACCGACCCGGCCATGGCGACGATCTGGGCCACCCGCTCCGACTGCTCTAGCGCCTTCTGGGCCAACTCGCGGAAGCGGTCCGACAGGTCGAGGGTGGAAGCCTCCACATGGTTCGAGGTGCGCGTCAGCTCGCCCTGTACGACATCCAGCGTGCGGCGCTGCACATCAGCGAAGCCGAGCCATGTCGACAGAAGCTCCGCGGTGACCGCGACCTTGCCGGCGCCGTCTGAGATTCCGGACGTGTCCTGGGGCGCGGCATTCGCGAGGCCGGTCTGGACGGGGTCGTGGGCAGCGGGGGTAAACATACTGGTGCTCCTTGGAAACTCTGCCCGGGATACTTTGCCCGGATGCCCGGTCGGATCAGGCGGTGCGGGGGCGCTCGCCGACGGCATCGAAGGCGCGCAGCATTTCGGCGGGGATTTGCGCCAGCGGCAATTCGACCGCGACCGCGCCGGCCTCCCTTGCGGCCCGCGGCATGCCATAGACGACGCAGCTCGATTCCTGCTCGCCGATGGTGAAGGCACCGGCATCAAACATCGCCTTCATGCCGATGGCCCCGTCGCGGCCCATGCCGGACAGGATGACGCCGACGGCGTTGTTGCCCGCCGCCTTGGCGACCGAGGCGAACAGCACGTCGACCGATGGCCGGTGGCCGCTGACCGCGGGGGTGTCCTGGATGTGGCAGACGAAACCGGCGGTGTCGCGGACGATGGCGAGATGGCGGTCGCCGGGGGCGATCAGCACCAGCCCCTGGGCAGGCCTGTCGCCATGGACGGCGACCCGGACGGTGGGCGCCGACAGCCGGTCGAGCCGGGCCGCGAAGCTGGGCACGTAGCTCGGCCCCATATGCTGGGTGATGACGATGGGCGGGCAATCGGCCGGCATGGCGGCCAGCACGTCGCGGATGCGCTCCACCCCGCCGGTCGAGGCGCCGATGGCGATCAGCCGCTTCCCCGACCCGGCGCGGCGCGGCGTCGGCAGGACGCCGTGCGCGGCGGCCGGGCGGCGCATGGTCAGGCGTGCCGTGGCGGCGACGCGGATCTTGGAGACCAGCTCCATCGCCGTCGCCTCGAACCCGTGCCCGTCCGAGCCGCCGGGCTTGGCGACGCAGTCCACCGCCCCCAGTTCCAGCGCGCGGATGGCGGCGTCGGAGCCCTCGCGGGTCAGGGAGGAGACCATGATGACTGGCGTCGGCCGCAGGGTCATGATCTTCTCCAGGAAGGACAGTCCATCCATCTTCGGCATCTCGACGTCCAGGGTGATGACGTCGGGGTTGGTGGCCTTGATGACCTCGCGCGCCTCGAAGGGGTCGCGGGCGACGCCGGCGACCTCCATCCCCGCTTCGCTGCTCAGGATGTCCTTCAGCATCTCGCGCATCAGGGCGCTATCATCGACGATGACGACACGGATCGGTCTGGGCATCGGTCAGCTCCCTCCCGGATCGGCGGGCGCGAACAGTTCGACCTCGCCTTCCTCGGGGGTCTGGCTGAGGTGGGTGATGAAGCGCCGTTCGCGGGTGACGGTGTCGGCCGCCGCCTCCGGTCGCAGCAGGCGCCGCAGCGCCCGGCCGCTGTGGGGAAAGTAATGCAGCCGCCGAGCGGAGCCGCCGCCCAGATCCTGGCCGGCCAGTGTCAGCCCCTCCGCCCGCACGTAATCCAGGGCGAAACGGCTGTTCAGCCCGCCGATGTCGTAGCTCGACTCGATGACCCGGCCGCCGCCGAACAGCTTGACCCGCAGGCGCCGGCGTTCGGCACCCGCCGCCAGCAGCGCGTTGATCAGCCGCTCCATCGCCACCGAACCATAGCGCGCGGCGACGCCGGCCCCCTCCAGTTCGCTCGCCGGCAGGTCGGGCAGCATGAAATGGTTCATGCCGCCGATGCCGCGCACCGGGTCGTGGATGCAGGCCGCCACGCAGGACCCCAGCGTCGTCGCGATCATCAGGTCGGGCCGGTCGCTGACGGCCTGCTGGCCCAGTGCGATCTTGACGGTCTCGGCCTTGAATTCCTGATTGAAGTAGCGCCCGCTGCCCAAGCGCCGAGGCATAGTGGTCCGTCCTGACTCGTGACGCGGAAGGGGGGAGGCGTTCATCGCTCAGTCCCTTCGGTAGATCGTCGGACCGGCCTGGCGGAACAGGTTCGACACGCCATACAGGCTCTCCGAGTGGCCGAGGAACAGATACCCACCGGGGCGGAGCATCCGGGCGAAGTTTTCTATCACCTGCATCCGGCCGCGGCGGTCGAAATAGATCAGCACGTTGCGGCAAAAGATCGCGTCGAACGGACCGGACATCGGCCAATGTTCCAGCAGGTTCAGCGGCTTGACGGTGACGAGACGTTTCAGCTCCTCGCCCATCGCCACCGCCGGCTCGCCGTCCAGCCTCGTATCCTGGGTGAAGCGCTGGCGGATCTGTGGCGGGATGCCGGTGGCGCCCGACAGCGGATAGACGCCGCGCCGGGCGGTGTCCACCATGTGGGTGTCGATGTCGGTGGCGAGGATGCGGGCGTCCCAGCGGCGCAGATCGGCGCCCATGGTGGAGAGCAGAACCATCGCCATGGTGTAGGGCTCCGGCCCCGACGAACAGCCAGCCGACCACAGCCGCAATCGCGGCTTCGACCGATGGGCGTTCAGCTCCCGGACTTCCGGCAGGACGGTGGAGGCGAGGAAGTCGAAATGGTGCGATTCGCGGTAGAAGCTGGTCAGGTTGGTGGTCAGCGCATTGACCAGGAAGCCGATCTCGTCGGCCACCTCGTCGCTCTGCAGCAGGGCGCAATAGGCGTCGAAATCGGGCAGCCGCAACTCGCGCAGGCGCCGCGCCAGCCGGGCATAGACCATTTCGGCCTTGTGCGGGGCCAGCGCGATGCCGGCCAGCTGGTAGAGCAACCCGGCGATCAGGTCGAAATGGTGCCGCTCGAAATGGAACTCGCGCGCGCCGCCGAATACCGCGGCCGGAGGGGCGGCGGGGGAGCGCCGCAGTGTCGCTGGTTCGGTCGATAAGGCGGGCGAGCGGTCGGTCATCGCAGCACCGGCGGCATCCTCAGGCGGACTTGCGGGAGAAGGACTGGCGGGAAGCGGACTGGCGGTCCAGGGTGAAGAAGGTCATCTGGCGGCGCAGCTGGTCGGCCTGCTCCTCCAGCGAGCGGGCGGCGGCGGTGCTTTCCTCCACCAGTGCGGCGTTCTTCTGGGTCATCTCGTCCATCTGGGCGATGGCGATGTTGACCTCGTCCAGGCCGGACGCCTGCTCGGTGGTCGCCCGCGCGATCTCCGACACCAGATCGGCGACGCGGCCGATGCCCGACACGATCTCGGTCAGGGAGCTGCCGGCGGAGCGCACGAGGTCGACGCCGTCGCGCACCTGTCCGCCGCTGTCCATGATCAGCGCCTTGATCTCCTTCGATGCCTGGGCCGAGCGCTGGGCGAGTTGCCGCACCTCCTGCGCCACCACGGCGAAGCCGCGCCCGGCGTCGCCGGCCCGCGCCGCCTCCACCGCCGCGTTCAGCGCCAGCAGGTTGGTCTGGAAGGCGATCTCGTCGATCACCCCGATGATGTCGGAGATCTTCTGCGACGACTGCTCGATCCGGCGCATCGCCTCCACCGCGCTGGTCGCCACCTCGCCGCCGCGCGAGGCCGCGCTGCGCGCCTCGGTGGCATAGCCGTTGACCTGCTGGGCGTTGTCGGCGTTGGAGCGCACGGTGGCGGCGAGCTGTTCCATGCTGGCCGCGGTCTCCTCCAGCGAGGAGGCCTGCTGTTCGGTCCGCTCCGACAGGTCCAGGCTGCCTTCCGCCACCTCGCGGCTGGCGACGGCGATGGAGCCGGCGGCCTGATCGATGCGCTGGACGATCTCCGACAGGTGGGAAACCGTGCCGTTGAAATCGTCCTTCAGCCGCTGGAACACGCCCTCATACTGCTTGTCGATCCGGCGGGTCAGGTCGCCCTGCGACAGCGCCTCCAGCACCGAGGCGAGTTCCTCGGTGACGGCGGCGATGTTCTCGGACAGCCGGTTGATGCCCTCGCTGACCAGCCGGAAGAAGCCGGTCTTGCCGTCCAGTTCGATGCGGTGGGTGAAGTCGCCGCGCACGGCACTCTCCACCATCGCGCTGATCTCCGCCTCGATCGCCAGTTCCTCGGTCAGGTCGCGCCATTCGATGACGGTGCCCAGCCTCTCTCCCTGGCGGCTGACCACCGGGTTGGCGATGACCTGGAAGGTCCGGCCGCCGGTCTTGGCCAAGCCGCGGTGGGTCTGGGTCAGGTCGGCCAGCAGGCGGCGCTGGTGGCCGGGGTCGCGGTGGAAGACGTCGAAGTTGCGGCCGACCAGCGCGTTCGCGTCGAAGCTGGGCAGCGAGACGCGCAGGTCCGCCTCGGCATGGCGGAACATGGCCATGATCGAGTCGTTGGCGTAGAGGATGCGGCCGTCGACGTCCGCCATCATGATGTTGGCCGACACCCGTTCCAGCGCGATGCGGGAGCGCAGGGCCTCCACCGCCTCGTCCTTGAAGGCGGCGACGGCGCGGGCCATGTCGCCCAGCTCGTCCTGCTGGCCGGTGTGGGGGACGCTGACCGACAGCTTGCCTTCGGTCAGGTCGGTCATCACCCGGCGGATGCCGGTCACCGGCCCAATGATCGAGGCGGCGATGCGGTTGGCGGCGACGATGCCGATCACCAGCGACAGCAGCCCCAGACCCAGTGTCAGGCGGATGGTGAAGGCGGCCTCGCTCCCGGCCTCCTCCTCGGTTGCCTTGGCGCTGGCGGCGATGGAGGCGACGATGCCGTCGATGGCCCGGTTGATCGCCGTTGCGGCGGCGGCAAGCTCGTCGGTCAGCCGCTTTGCATCGTCGTTGGCGGCCATCGCGTCGCGGAAGGCGGTGCGGTAATCGGCGGCGCGGGCATCGATCTCGCGCAGGGCCGCCAGCAGGCTGCCATTGCTGCGGACCACGGAAGACAGTCGGGCGATGCTCTCGCTCATCGCTTTGCCCACCGCCTCGACCTGCGCCGCGGCGGCGGCGTCGCGCAGGCCGATGGCGCGGTTGGCCTGGAAGCGGGTCATCAGCCAGCGGTTCTCCACCTCCTGCGCGCCGAAGGCGAAGTCCTTGTCGCCCGAGGTCTCGGCGGCGGACACCATGTCCTCCAGCCGCTTGGTCACCTGGACGCCCAGCGGGTCCATGCGCTCGTGCAGCAGGCGGTCGGCCCGTTCGCGCACGGCGCGCACAGCCTCGAACCGCTCATGGTAGGCGGAGTGCAGGCTGCTCAGCTCGGCGAAGGCTGCGGCCTGGGGCGAAGCCTTCAGCCTGGCCTGCCGGGTCGCCATCGCCTGGTCGAACTCGCCGCGCAGGACGCGCAGGCGGTCCAGCGCCTCGGTCGAGCCGATGTTGATGTATTCGCGGGTCTGCAGCCGCTCGGCGGCCAGACGGGTTTCCAGATCCTTGGCGAA
>CBFGPE010000028.1:0-54308 GCA_965650625.1 uncultured Azospirillum sp.
CGACGCGTTCGCAATGCGTAGGTCGGGAGTTCGATCCTCCTCGGCTCCACCATTTTCCCCTTCTCAGGAAGGGTGAAGCAAGTCGATAAATCGTCAGCGGGCGTTGCCGGGAACGGCATCAGGCCCGCTTTTTTGTGTTTGCGCGTCGGGCCGGCAGCAGGTTGCACCGGCGGACCGGATGGCCCGCCGGCAAGCGCGATCAGAAACGTCTAGATCCTCACCCGTTCTCCGCCAGCACCGAGCCCGCGAGGTAGAGCGAGCCGCAGATCAGCACGCGCGCCGGGGTCTGCCGGCCTGCCACCAGATCGGCCAGAGCGGCGCCCACACTGTCCGCGGCGCCGTGGTCACGGATGCCGCAGAGCTTGGCGGTCTCGCAGGATTCCTCGGCGGTGAAGCTGGCTTCCTCGCCTGGGATCGCCACCGCGCGCAGGGCGTGGGTGAAGGGAGCCAGCGGGCCCAGGAACTCGAACGGATCCTTGCTGGACAGCATGCCGTAGATCAGCAGAAGCGGCAGGGCGGGGCTGCCGCCCGATCCCTCATTGGGCTGCTGGCCACGCGACCAGTCGACCGCCTGACGGGCCAGAACCTCGCCGGCTGAATCGTTGTGACCGCCGTCCAGCCACAGTTCCCAGCCCGCCGGCAGGCTCCCGGCCAGCGGGCCGCGGGTCAGGCGCTGCAGACGCCCCGGCCACTCGACGGTGGCGAGGCCACGGCGCACAGCCTCGTCGTCCACGGCCAGCGGCAGGTGGTCGAGGCAGGCGATGGCGACGCCGGCGTTGGTGATCTGGTGGATGCCGGCCAGACCCGGCATCGGCAGGTCGAGCTTGCGCTTCGCGCTCTCGAAGCGGAAGCCGTCCGGACGCTCCTCCACCGACCAGTTCTGGATCGGCGCGGCGATGGCGTTGGCGCGCAGCTTCAGCACCTTCAGCGCGTCGGCTTCCGGCTGCGGGGCCAGCACCACCGGGACATGGGGCTTGAAGATGCCGGCCTTCTCGCTGCCGATCTCCATAATCGACTCGCCGAGGAACTGGCGGTGATCGTAGGAGATGCGGGTGACCGCCGTCACCGCCGGCTTGTCCACCACGTTGGTGGCATCCAGCCGCCCGCCCAGCCCGGTCTCCAGCAGGACCACGTCGGCCGACTCGCGGGAGAAGGCGAGGAAGGCGGCGACCGTCGTCACCTCGAAGAAGGTGATCGGATTGCCGGCGTTGGCAATTTCGCATTCCTCCAACAGGGCGGCCAGATGATCGTCGTCGATCAGCCGCCCGGCCAGGCGGATGCGCTCGTGGAAGCGCACGAGGTGCGGCGAGGTGTAGACATGGACGCGGTGGCCGGCCGCCTCCAGCATCGCGCGCAGGAAGGCGACGGTCGATCCCTTGCCGTTGGTGCCGGCGACATGGACCATCGGCGGCAGCTTCCGCTCCGGATGGTCCAGCGCCGCCAGCAGACGGCGCACCCGGTCCAGAGACAGGTCGATGACCTTGGGATGAAGCCCCTTCAGCCGGTCCAGCACCGGGTCGGAACGGGTCGCGGCCGGCCCGGCAGGCGGGTTGGCGAGCGGACGGGCGGCGTCGGTCATGATCGTCTCTGGTCGGATGGGCAGGGGTTGCCGGTCAGTCGTCGCCGGCCTGGACGGGAGCCGCCGGCTGAGTGGACGCCTGCTGCGTCGCCGCCGGTTGGGCCGCCGTCGCCTGAATGGACGACTGCGTGACCGGCTGGGGCAACTGCGCCGGCTCGCCGTCGGCCGCCTGGGCGGCGGACAAGTCGACGTCCTCCACCACCGTGTCGAGGCGCGGCGTCATCAGCAGGCCGATGGTGCGGACCAGCGTCGGGCGCAGGTCGCGGCGGTGGACGACCATGTCGACCATGCCGTGTTCCATCAGGTACTCGGAACGCTGGAAGCCTTCCGGCAGCGTCTCGCGGATCGTGCTCTCGATCACGCGGGCGCCGGCAAAGCCGATCTGCGCGCCCTTCTCGGCGATGTGGATGTCGCCCAGCATGGCGAAGCTGGCGGTGACGCCGCCGGTGGTCGGGTCGGTCAGCACGACGATGTAGGGCAGGCCGGCTTCCTTGACCATCTCCACTGCGATGGTGGTGCGCGGCATCTGCATCAGCGACAGGATGCCTTCCTGCATGCGCGCCCCACCCGAAGCGGGGACGACGATCAGCGGCGCGTTCTTCGCCACCGCCAGACGGGCGGCGGTCAGCAGCCCTTCGCCGACGGCGATGCCCATCGAGCCGCCCATGAAGCCGAAGTCGAAGGCGGCGACCACGGCGGCATGGCCGCCGATGCGGCCCTCGCCCACGACGATGGCGTCGGTGCGGCCGGTCTTGGTCTGCGCTTCCTTCAGGCGGTCGGTGTAGCGCTTCTGATCGCGGAACTTCAGCGGATCGGCGACCGACTTCGGCAGCTCGACACCCTCATAGGCGCCGTCGTCGAACATCGACTCCAGCCGCTTGACCGGGTCGAGCCGCATGTGGAAGCCGCAATGCTGGCAGACGTGCAGGTTCTCTTCCAGCTCGCGGTGGAACAGCATCGACTCGCAGCTCGGGCACTTGTGCCAGAGGTTGTCGGGCACTTCCTTGCGGGCATAGAGCGCGCGGATCTTGGGGCGGACGTAGTTGGTAAGCCAGTTCATGGAACGCCTTTCAACGACATGGCGGTATGCCGAAACCCGGCGCCGGCTGGACATCGGGTCCGTGCCGCACCGGGCTCTTCAGCCGTTCGTCGCCATGAGCGATCGTGTTGCAGGTGTCGTAAAGCGGTTTGCCGCCGTTGTAAACCGTCCGTCCCTCAGCCCCGCGCCGCGCGCACGCCCTTGGCCAGTTCGCCGACGAAGCCCAGCACGTCCTCGACCGTGCCCGGCTTGACCGTACCCGTCGCATCCAGCCCGTCGGCCAGACGGGTGACGATGGCGGAGCCGACCACGGCGGCGTCGGCGACACGGGCGACCTCGGCGGCCTGATCCGGCGTCTTGATGCCGAAGCCGACGGCGACCGGCAGGTCGGTGTGGCGCTTCAGCCGGGCGACCGCCGCGTCGATGGCGGTGTTCGACGCGCTGGCGGTGCCGGTGATGCCGGCGATCGACACGTAATAGACGAAGCCCGACGTGTTGCGCATGACGGCCGGCATGCGCGCCTCGTCCGTCGTCGGCGTCGTCAGACGGACGAAGCTGACGCCGGCCTTCAGCGCCGGGATGCACAGCTCCTCGTCCTCTTCCGGCGGCAGGTCGACGACGATCAGGCCGTCGACCCCGGCCTCGCGCGCGGCGGCCAGGAAGGGCTCCACCCCATAGGCATGGATCGGGTTGAAATAGCCCATCAGGATGATCGGGGTGTCGGCATTCTGCTTGCGGAAGCCGCGGACCATCTCCAGCGTCTTGCGCACCGTCATCCCGGCCTTCAGCGCGCGCAGCGAGGAGGCCTGGATCGCCGGGCCGTCGGCCATCGGGTCGGTGAAGGGCATGCCCAGCTCGATCAGGTCGGCGCCGGCGGCCGGCAGGCCGTTCAGCACCGACTGCGAGACGGCGGGATCGGGATCGCCGGCGGTGATGAAGGTGACCAGACCGGCGCGTCCCTCCGCCTTCAGCGCGGCAAAACGGCGGGCGATGCGGCCATCGGCCCCAACATCGGCACTCTTCATGTCGGCACTCACAGTTCCACTCCCAGATACTTGGCGACGGAGAATATGTCCTTGTCGCCGCGGCCCGACAGGCACAGCACCATCAGGTGGTCCTTGGGCAGTTTCGGTGCGCGCTTGATGACCTCGGCAAGGCCGTGGGCGGATTCCAGCGCCGGGATGATGCCCTCGGTGCGGGCGCAGAGCTGGAAGGCGTCCAGCGCCTCCTGGTCGGTGGCATAGGCGTATTCGACGCGGCCGACATCGTGCAGCCAGCTGTGCTCCGGCCCAATACCGGGATAGTCGAGACCGGCGGAGATCGAATGGCCTTCCAGGATCTGGCCGTCCTCGTCCTGCAGCAGATAGGTGCGGTTGCCGTGCAGCACGCCGGGGCGACCGCCGTTGATCGAGGCGGCGTGATCGAGCGGCCCCTTCTCGATGCCGCGGCCGGCGGCCTCGACGCCGACCATCTGCACCGTCGGCTCGTCCAGGAAGGGGTGGAACAGGCCGATGGCGTTCGACCCGCCGCCGACGCAGGCGACGAGGCTGTCGGGCAGGCGGCCTTCCTGCTCCTGCATCTGGGTGCGCACCTCGTCGCCGATCACCGACTGAAAGTCGCGGACCATGGCGGGATAGGGGTGCGGGCCGGCGGCGGTGCCGATGATGTAGAAGGTGTCGGCGACGTTGGTGACCCAGTCGCGCAGCGCCTCGTTCATCGCGTCCTTCAGCGTGCCGCTGCCCGAGGTCACCGGGCGGACCTCGGCGCCCAGCAGCTTCATGCGGAAGACGTTGGGCTGCTGGCGGGCGATGTCGGTCTCGCCCATGTAGATGACGCAGGGCATGTTGTAGAGCGCGCAGACCGTCGCGGTCGCCACGCCATGCTGGCCGGCGCCCGTCTCGGCGATGATGCGGGTCTTGCCCATGCGCCGGGCCAGCAGGATCTGGCCGATGCAGTTGTTGATCTTGTGCGCGCCGGTGTGGTTCAGCTCCTCGCGCTTGAAGTAGATCTTGGCGCCGCCCAGATGCTCGGTCAGCCGCTCGGCGTAATAGAGCGGGTTGGGCCGGCCGACATACTGCTTCAGCTGCTGGCGCATCTCGCCTTCGAAGGCGGGATCGGCCCGCGCCTCGCGATAGGCCTTCTCGACCTCCAGGATCAGGGGCATCAGCGTCTCGGCGACGAAGCGGCCGCCAAAGATTCCGAAATGCCCGCGCTCGTCGGGACCGGAGCGGTAGGTGTTCAGTTTGGTCATCGTCTGCGGCACTGCCTGAAGTCGAAGGGAAGCTGCTGTCGGGTGGGCGGCACATCCGGTCCGGACGCCGGCCAAGCGCGACACCATACCGGTGAGACGCGCCGATTTGAAGCGCCGGGCCACGGAGATCGGCGAAATCCGCCCGTCCGCATACATTCCGCAAAGATGGAGCGGGGCTTTGCAGCGGCAAGGCCGCGCCCTTACACTGGCGGCTCCTTTATTGCGGAGCCTCCTTCCGATGACGCAGCGGACGCCGCCGTCGCTTCTCCCCACGGATCTTCAACCGGTGCCGCGCCGGATTCTGGTGGTGGAGGACAGTCCGCTGAACCAGATGCTGGTCACCGCCATCCTGGCCCAGGCCGGCCATCGCGCCGACACCGCGAACAACGGGCTGGAGGCGGTGATGGCGGCGCAGGCCGGCGGCTATGACCTGATCCTGATGGACCTGTCGATGCCGGAGATGGACGGGCTGACCGCCACCCGGCTGCTGCGCGACCTGCCGGGACCGGCCGGCCAGGTGCCGGTGGTCGCCATGACCGCCGACACCGACGAGGCCGACCGTGTCCGCTGCCAGGACGCCGGCATGAACGACCATGTCGCCAAACCGGTGGACCGGGTGCTGCTGCTGGAGACGGTGGAGAAGTGGCTGCGGGCGGCACCGGACCGGTCGGCCGGCTTCGGCCCCTGCGCCCCGGCTGCGCCGGCGGCGGCGGGCGAGGTGCTGGACCGCGAGGTGCTGGCCCAGCTGGCCCAGGATCTGGATGCGGAGCTGCTGGCCGACGTACTGCGGCAGTTCGTGGAGGAGACGCGGGAACGGGTAGCGCGCATCGCCGGGGAGACCGACCGCGCCGTCCTGACGCGCGAGGCGCACACGCTGAAAAGCACCGCCGGGACCTTCGGCGCCCGCGCCCTGTGCAGCGCCGCCCGCGCGCTGGAGATGGCGTGCCGGGCATCCGTTGCGGAACCGAAAGCTGCGGGAGGTGATGGGGGAGACGGGGCGGCGGACGCGGTGGAGAGGCTGCGCGGCGAGATTCCCCAACTGGCCGGGGATGCCATCGCGGCCTACCGCGCCGCCGGATATCCGGTCTGACTCAGTTCGGACAGGTCACTCGACGACGCTGATGTTCACCGCCGAGTCCTTGCCGTTGTTGCCCCGCTCCACCTCGAACTGGACGCGCTGGCCTTCCGACAGGGCATGCAGGCCGGAGCGCTGGACCGCGGTTATGTGAACGAACACATCCTTCGAACCGGCCTCCGGCGCGATGAAGCCGTACCCCTTGGTGGTGTTGAACCATTTGACGGTGCCGTTTGTCATGGGCCTCCCCCTAGTCACTGCGAAGCGGGTCTTTGCAAAGCAAATTGGTCCGGGATCGCCGGCATCGGCCGCGCCGTGAGGCATGCCGGGCAAGCGGAACCAAGACATTGTGCGGGGAGGCTAGCCGCATGCTGCGGTTGCGGGCAATTCCATCTCACGGCATAGGTCTAACGACGGCCGACTTCAGAGTGGAATTACGACCAAGGCGGCAAGGCTTTGTCGAAGAGTATTAGCCCGTTTCTTGTATGCCTGCGCGAGGAAGGGAGAAATCCTTGCCGAAATAAAGGCTTAGAGTTTCCCTTCGGCCTGCCAGGCCAGGCGTTTGCGGTAGATCGTCGAGGCGCTGATCTGCAGCAGGGCGGCGGCGCGCGGGATGTTGCCCTCGCAGGCGGCGATGGCGTCCTCGATGGCGTCCTTCTCCACCTCCCACAGCGGCTTGATCGAGTCCGGGGAGGGTGGGACATGCGGGCGCGGGACCGCGAGGGTGCCGGCCGCCGCGACGGCGGTGGCCGCATGGACCGGCACCGGCTGCGGCGTGCCGAGCGGTGGCGGCAGCATCTCCGGCATCACCGTGTCGCCGTCATGCAGCACGGCGACGATGCGCACGACATTCTGCAGCTGGCGGACGTTGCCCGGCCAGTGATAGTGGCGTAGCGCCTGTTCCGCCTCGGGCGAGAAGCGGGTGAAGCCCTTGTTCTCCTCCTTCGCGAACTCCGCCAGATAGTGGCGGGCGATCTCCAGCACGTCGTCCTCGCGCTCGCGCAGCGGCGGCAGGTGGATGGGAATGACGTGCAGGCGATAGTACAGGTCCTCGCGGAACCGCCCTTCCTCCACCTCGCGCAGGGGATCGCGGTTGGTGGCGCAGACGATGCGCAGGTCGACCTTCTCCAGCTTCGACCCGCCGACGGGGGTGAAGGTGCCGGTCTGGATGAAGCGCAGCAGCTTGGTCTGCAGGTCGGGCGCCAGTTCGCAGATCTCGTCCAGGAACAGGGTGCCGCCGTCGGCGCGCGATGCCGCGCCCTCGCGGTCGGACACCGCGCCGGTGAAGCTGCCCTTCACATGGCCGAAGATCTCGCTTTCCATGAGATCCTTCGGGATGGCGCCGCAGTTGATGGCGATGAAGGGGCGGGCCGCCCGCTGGCTCTGGCGGTGGATCGCCTCGGCGCAGACCTCCTTGCCGGTGCCGGATTCGCCGGTGATGAAGACGGTGGCGCGCGAGGAGGCGGCGCTGTCGACGATGCGGTAGACCGCCTGCATCGCCAGCGACGAGCCGATGAAGCCGTGGTAGCGGGCGCGGTTCAGGTCCTTCTCGAAGGTGTCGACCAGCTGGGCCAGCCGCAGCCGCTCCATCGCGTTGCGGACCGTCACCACCAGCCGGTCGGCGGAGAAGGGCTTCACCAGGAAATCATAGGCGCCGTAGCGCATCGCCTCCACCGCCGCCTTCACCGAGCCGTGGGCGGTGATGACGATGACGGCGCAGGGCAGCGCCTGGGCGTCGATGCGTTTCAGCACCTCCATCCCGTTCATGTCCGGCAGCTGCAGATCCAGCAGCACCACCTTCGGCGCGCCGTCGTTCAGCTGCGCCAGCGCGTCGGCCCCGGTCTCCACCGAGATGACGGTGTGGGATTCCTTCTTCAGGTATTCCGCATAGACACGGGCCAGCGACGGCGTGTCTTCGATCAGCAGGACGGGGATGGCACCGGGCGGCATGCTGTTGGCGACACGCAGAGGTAGGGGCGGGGCTGCTCCTATTGTCTAACAGATAATTCCGAAAATCCCACCCCTACGCGCATGTTCGTGGTCACGAACATATCGAATTCACCGTCGGACCGAATCGGTCGTCGCCCCACCGCTTGCCGGGGACGGCGCGATGAACTATCAGCAGCGGGCATGGGATGTCCGGAAACGGGCGCCTGAAGACGGGCGGCGGGAAGAGGGAGTTCGCCATGGCCGATCACGCCATTCTGGCTGGCAAGCGCGTTCTGCTGGTCATCGCCGGCGGCATCGCCGCCTACAAGAGCCTGGAGCTGATCCGCCGCCTGCGCGAGCGCGGCGTGACGGTGCGCGCGGTGCTGACCGAGGCCGGCGCCCGCTTCGTCACCCCGTTGTCGGTACAGGCGCTGACCGAGGATACCGTCTACCGCGACCTGTGGTCGCTGACCGACGAGTCGGAGATGGGCCACATCCGCCTGTCGCGCGAGGCCGACCTGCTGGTGGTGGCGCCGGCCACCGCCAACCTGCTGGCGCGCATGGCCGCCGGCATGGCCGACGATCTCGCCGCCACCGTGCTGCTGGCCACCGACAAGCCGGTGCTGGTCGCCCCGGCGATGAATGTGCGCATGTGGCAGCATGCCGCGACCCAGGCCAACATGGCGCTGCTGGAAAGCCGCGGCGTGCGGCGCATCGGCCCCAACGACGGGGTGATGGCCTGCAACGAATACGGCCCCGGCCGCATGGCCGAGCCGATGGAGATCGTCGACGCCATCGCCGGCTTCTTCGCGGCAGAGGCTCATCGTCTCCAGGGGCCCTTGGCCGGACGCCGCGCCATCGTCACCAGCGGCCCGACGCACGAGCCGATCGACCCGGTGCGCTACATCGCCAACCGGTCGTCGGGCAAGCAGGGGCACGCCATCGCCGCGGCTTTGGCGACGCTGGGGGCCGAGGTGACGCTGGTCAGCGGCCCGACCCGGCTGCCCGACCCGGCCGGCTGCCGGGTCGTTCCTATCGAGACGGCACGCGAGATGCTGGCGGCCTGCGAGGCGGCGCTGCCGGCCGACATCGCGGTCTGCGCCGCCGCGGTGGCGGACTGGCGCGTCGACGGTGCGTCCGACCGCAAGCTGAAGAAGGACGGCGGCGGCCCGCCGGCCCTGGCCCTGACCGAGAACCCCGACATCCTCGCCACCCTGTCGCGGCCCGGCGAGCGCCGCCCGGCGCTGGTGGTCGGCTTCGCGGCGGAGACCGGCGACGTGCTGGCCTATGCCACCGCCAAGCGCGCCCGCAAGGGCTGCGACTGGATCGTCGCCAACGACGTCTCTCCCGGCACCGGCACCTTCGGCGGTAGTGACAACACCGTCCACCTGATCCGCGCCGATGGCGTCGAGTCCTGGCCGACCATGCCCAAGGACGCCGTCGCCACCCGGCTGGCCGAAGCGGTGGCGGAGTATTTCGAGAGGAAGTAGCGTCTACCCGCTCCCCACCCGACCGTCAATTTCAGGAAATCGCCATGTCCCCCACCGTCGCCTTCCTCCGCCTGCCCGGCAACGACGACCTGCCGCTGCCCTCCTATGCAACCGGGGGAGCCGCCGGGTTCGACCTGCGCGCCGCGGTGCCGGCCGATGCTCCCGTCGTGCTCGATCCCGGCAAGCGGGTGCTGGTGCCGACCGGTTTCGCCGTCGGGCTGCCGGCGGGGTGGGAGATGCAGATCCGGCCGCGTTCCGGGCTGGCGGTGAAGAACGGCGTCACCGTGCTGAACACGCCGGGCACCGTCGATTGCGATTACCGCGGCCCGGTCGGCGTCTGCCTGATCAATCTGGGCGAGGAGCCCTTCACCATCGCCCGCGGCGACCGAATCGCCCAGGCGGTGATCGCCGAGGCGCCGCAGGCGGCGCTGGTCGAGGTCGACTCGCTGGACGAGACCGCACGCGGCGCGGACGGCTTCGGCTCTACCGGCGTCGCCTGACTTCCCCCTCCCCCGCCCCGCTTTCTATGGCATGATCGGCAAGCCGATCGGGCATGATCGCTAAGCCGTTTGGGGTAGGAACGGCAACGGGCGAGGGGGTGGGCATGCGGAGTCCCCAGCGGAGCGTCGCGTTCCGCATCCTGGCGGGGTTGACGGTCATCGGCGGGCTGGCTGCGGCGACCAGCGTCGTCGCCGTCTCGCTGTTCTCGCGCTTCCACCAGGGATACGAGCAGATCGCCACCGCCAAGGTGCCGGGGCTGGTCGCCGCCGCCCAGTTGGTGCAGCAGAGCGGCGCCGTCGCCGCCATCGCCCCGGCCCTGGTCGCAGCCCCCGACCAGAGCGCGCGCGACGCGGTGATGGAGCGGATGGACGGGCAGCTGGCGCGGCTGGAGGAGCTGACGGCCCGGCTGATCGCTCTCGGTGGCACAGGGGGCGGCACCATGCGCCATGCCGACCGGGCCGGGAACGGCCAAGCCGAGAGCAACAGGGCCGAGAGCAGCAGGGCCGATCTGGCCGAACTGGACCGCTGCAAGAACGAACTGGTCGGCACGCTGCTGACCCTGAACGCCCAGGTCCGCCAGCAACTGTCCCTCAGCGCCGAGACCGGCGCGCGCGCCCAGGCTCTGACCGCCCTGACCGCCCGGCTGGCGGCGGCCGGCACGCAGGAGGCCGACGCATCCTGGCCGATGGAGCTGCGGGCCGGCCTGCCGGATGCGGAGGCGGCGGACCGCAGCCGTGAGGCGCTGGAGCGCTGGCGCCGCGAACTGACCGGGGCGGCGACCACGCTGCTGGCGGCCTTGCGGGCAGAGCGCGACGGCGACCGCGACGGCCAGCTCGACCGCTTCCGGGCCGACACCCGCGCCGCGCTGGACAATGCCGCCGAGGCGCTGGCCCTGCTGCCGGCCGACCGGGCGGCGCGGCTGGAACCGCTGCAGCGCGAGGTGGCGGAGCAGGCCTTCGGTCCATCCCCCCTGTTCGCTCTGCGCGAGGCGGAGCTGTCGCTGCAGCAGGCGATCAAGCGGTCGGCGGCGCGCAACCAGGCGGTTTCGGACCAGCTGGTCGGCATCGTGTCCGACTATTTCCTGGCGGTGGAGCAGGACGTCGCCCGCCGTTCCGACGAGTTCGAGCGGGTGATCCGCGACGGCAAGCGGGCGGTGATCGCCATGGCGGTGCTGTCGATCCTGGGGGCCGCCGCCATCTTCGCCTACATCCACCGCAACGTGGTGGCGCGGCTGCGCCGGCTGCGCAGCGCCATGCAGGCGGTGGAGACGGCCGAGCCGGCAGGGATGTCGGATCCGTTGCCCGATCTGGACCTGCCCACCGTCACCCCGGCCGGCGGCCGGGCTGAAAACGGGGCCGGCAGCCGGGCCAGGGACGGGGACGAGATCGGCGAGATGGCCCGCGCGCTGGCCTATTTCGTCACCGCCATCCGTGCCCGCGAATGCGCGTTGGCCGAGGGCGAGCGCCGGCTGCGCACCATCCTGGAGCAGAGCCCGGTCGGCGTCTCCATCCGCCGCGCCGACGGCACCGTCGCCTTCGCCAACGCCCGCGCCGCCGAGCTGGCCGGCCGGCCGCTGGAGGAGTTCGTCGGCAGCCGCCATGCGCCTACCCTGCCCGCCGGGTTGATCGGTCAGGGCGGCCAGGGCGGCCGGGAGCCGGAGAGCGGCGGCGTGCTGGTGCGCGATGCCGAGGCGGCGGTGGTCCGTCCCGACGGCAGCCGGGTCTGGGCGCTGAAGACGCTGCAGCGCACCAGCTTCGAAGGCGAGCCGGCGGTGCTGGCCTGGAGCTACGACATCACCGCGCGCAAGCAGGCGGAGGAGGCCCTGCGCACCGCCAAGGAGCAGGCGGAGATCGCCGCCCGGTCCAAGGCGGAATTCCTGGCGACGATGAGCCACGAGATCCGCACGCCGATGAACGGCGTGCTGGGCATGCTGGAGCTGATGGCGCTGACCCCGCTGGACGAGGAGCAGCGCACGCTGGTCTCCACCATGCGGGACAGCGGGGCGGCGCTGCTGCGGATCATCGACGACATCCTGGACCTGTCGAAGATCGAGGCGGGGAAGCTGGAGCTGGAGGATCTCGACCTGCGCCCGGCGGAGCTGGTGGAGGGGGTGGCCGACCTGCTGGCGCCGCAGGCCCACCAGAAGGGGCTGGCGCTGATCTGCGACATCGGCCGCTCGGTGCCGGAACGGCTGCGCGGCGACTCCGGCCGGCTGCGCCAGATCCTGTTCAACCTGACCGGCAACGCCATCAAGTTCACCGACCGCGGCCGGGTGGTGCTGCGCGTCCATGCCGACGCCCCCACCCGATCCGATCCGGCCCAGTCCCACCCAGGCGCGCCGGACCATGTCAGCCTGCATGTATCGGTCGAGGACAGCGGGATCGGCATCGGGCCGGAGGGGCAGGCCCGGCTGTTCCAGCCCTTCAGCCAGGCCGACAGCTCCACCACGCGGCGCTTCGGCGGCACCGGGCTGGGGCTGGCGATCTGCACCCGGCTGGTCGAACGGATGGGCGGGCGGATCGGCGTCTCGTCGGTGCCCGGCCGCGGGTCGACCTTCTGGTTCACGGTGGACCTGCCGCGCGCGGCGGACGTCGCTCCCCGATCCGCCTCCAGGGCCGCTCCGCCACCCTTGGCCGGCCTTTCCGTTCTGGTGGTGGACGAGGACGAGGTGCAGCGCGCGGTGCTGGCCCGCTATCTGGAGCAGGGCGGCGCGACCGTGACGACCGCCGCCATGATGGCCGATGCCGCATCGAAGCTGGGACGCGGCGGATTCGGGCTGCTGGTGACCACCACGGCGCTGGCCGGACGGCTGGAATCGCTGGCCGGCGCCTGCGGTCCCGACCTGCCGCGGCTTCTGCTGGGCGATGGGCGGCAGGGAGGCTCCGGGGCGGGGACGGCAGGCGGCGGTATGGTCGCCTCTCCCCACAGGGTTTCAGGCCAGATGGCATCGGTCCAGACGGCGGGACTGGTGCAGCCGGTCCACCGCACCGCCCTGATCCGCGCCGCCGCCATCCTGACCGGCCGCAGCGCGCCCGACGCCGCCGGCCCCCCCGCGGAGGCTCCCTGCCTGCCGTCGCCGCTTCCTGCCGATCCAGGCCCGATCCTGGTGACCGAAGACCACCCGACCAACCAGCAGGTCGTGCTGCGCCAGCTGCGCCGGCTGGGCTATGCGGCCGAGCTGACGGCCGATGGCGAGCAGGCGCTGGCGGCGTGGCGGCGTCGACGGCACCGGCTGGTCATCACCGACTGCCACATGCCGGCGATGGACGGCTATGAACTGGCCCGCCGAATCCGGGCGGAAGAGGACGGGCAGCGGCACACACCCATCGTCGCCATGACCGCCAACGCCCTGTCCGGCGAGATGGAACGCTGCCTTGCCGCCGGCATGGACGATTACCTCGCCAAGCCGGTGACGCTGGCCCAGCTCTCGCGCGTGCTCGCCCGCTGGCTCGACCCTCGCATGGTCCCGGAGGTGAGGACGCCGGAGCCGCAGCCGGCGCCGATGGAGGAGGAGGCGCTGCCGGTGCTCGACCTCGACCATGTGCGCGAGACCTTTGGATGCACGGGGGGCGGCATGGAGGGGAGCGGCCTGGATGCCGGCACGCTCGACATGATGGATTTCTTCATCGAGACGACGCGTCCGACGCTGGAGCGGGTGCGGCAGGCCCTCGACGCCGGGGAGATGGAGGAAGCGCGGGCCGCGGCCCATTCGGCGGCGGGAGCGGCGCGGACGGCGGGGGCGCGGGCGCTGGCCGCCGCCTGCACCGCGCTGGAACGGGCCATCGTCGAGGCGCGCGCGTCGGATGTGGAGCGGCACGCCCGCGCGATGGCCGCCGCCTTCCCGAAGGTCGAAAAGGCGAT
The DNA here is from genome assembly GCA_965650625.1 of uncultured Azospirillum sp. Taxonomy (GTDB): domain Bacteria; phylum Pseudomonadota; class Alphaproteobacteria; order Azospirillales; family Azospirillaceae; genus Azospirillum. The sequence goes on from CBFGPE010000028.1 coordinate 13,726, forward strand.
TCACGACCTGCGTCACACGAAAGAGACGGTGCCCAGCCCGGAAGAGACCATGGCGTAACCGGACGTGCGGGAGCGAAATCTACCTGGGCGGGAAGGAAATCTCGAAAAGGCGCAAGGCCGACGGGTGTTCGCTTGTCGGTGGGAGAGGGCTGAACTACTCTGCGCACATTGATTCATTTCGACAGATTCGGCCGGGCCAGCGACAAACCCGGCGGTCCCGGGGGTGAAAAGCGTGGTCGGTCTCGCTGGCTTCTTTTGGAACAAGGAATCCCGGCGCCAAGCCGATCACGCCGCCGCAGACCGTGACCGATGGCGGGCCATGCTGGCTGCGGCCCCGCATCCCTGGTGCGCCTGGACGGACCAGGGCGACAGCGCGTTATCGGACGACGCGGCGGCCCTGCTGGGCATTTGCAACGCCGACGACCTGACCGGTTGCCTGACGGCGCCGGACCTCGCGCCCGCACTCTCCCGCCTGCGCCGGGACGGCGAGCCCTTCCGCTGCGAGGCGGCGGCGCCCGACGGGCGGCGGCTGGTGCTGACCGGCCGGCGCGGACGGGCCGGGGATACCCATTGCGACGTGGTGTGGATCGAGGATGTGACCGTCGCCCGCGACGCCGCCAGCGATGCCACGCGGCGTCAGGAGCAGGCGACGGGGGCCGCGCGCTCCCGCCTTGCCGAGCTGCAGGCGATGGCAGATGCGCTGCCGGTGCCGGTGTGGATGCGCGACCGCTCGCTGCGGCTGTCCTGGTGCAACCGCGCCTATGCCCGCGCCGTCGACGGCGATCCCGACACGGTGGTGACGGAGGGGCGGGAGCTGACCGCCGCCGGCCGCGCGCTGGCCGAACGGGCGCGCAGCGGCGGCTTCGCCCAGTCCGACCGCGCCCCCGTGGTGATCGGCACCGAACGCCGCCTGCTGGAGGTGACGGAGGCGCCGCTGCCGCTGACCGACGGTGGCGGCACGCTGGTGGTCGGCTATGCCCTCGACCTGACCCCGCTGGAGGAACTGCGCGGCGAGCTGGACCGCCACCTGACCGCCCATGCGGAGGTGCTGGAACGGCTGGGCACCGCCATCGCCATCTTCGGCCCCGACACCCGCCTGACCTTCTTCAACCAGGCCTATGCCCGGCTGTGGGATCTGGACGAGTCGTGGCTGCGCACCGAACCGACCAACGCCGAACTGCTGGAGGAGCTGCGCGCCCGCCGCCGCCTGCCGGAATATGCCGACTATCAGACCTTCAAGCGCGAGCGGCTGACCCGCTACACCCATCTGGTGGAACCGTTGGAGGAGATGCTGCACCTGCCGGACGGCACCACGCTGCGCCATCTGGCCGCGCCGCACCCGCAGGGCGGGCTGATCACTATCCTGGAGGACGTGACCAACACGCTGGCGCTGGAATCCTCCTACAACACGCTGATGGCGGTGCAGCAGGAGACGCTGGACAATCTGGCGGAGGGCATCGCCGTGTTCGGCGGCGACGGCCGGCTGAAGCTGTCCAACCCGGCCTTCGCCCGCATCTGGGATCTGGCCGACGGCGACCTGCACGGCGAACCGCACATCGCCGACGTGATCGAACGCATGCGCCCGCTGCTGGAGATGGCCCCTGCGGACAAGGGCACGGACAAGATCGGGGACCGGCCGGGCGAGGCCGCCACCTGGGAGGCGCTGAAGGAGGAACTGATCGGCGCCACGCTGGAGCGCAGCGTCCGCTCCGGCCGGGTGGAGCGCAGCGACGGGTCGGTGGTGGAGTTCTCCACCCTGCCGCTGCCCGACGGGGCGGTGCTGAACAGCTATCTCGACGTGACCGACGGCGCCCGGCTGGAGACGGCGCTGCGCGCCTCCAACGCGGCGCTGGAGGCCGCCGACCAGCTGAAGAGCGAGTTCATCGCCAACGTCTCCCACCATCTGCGCACGCCGCTGAACGGCATCATCGGCTTCGCCGAGATGCTGGCGAACCAGTATTTCGGCGAGCTGAACGACCGCCAGATGGAGTATGTGCGCAGCATGCTGACGGCTGGCCAGCGCCTGCTGGAGCTGATCGACGACGTGGTCGACCTGACCAGCCTGGGCGCCGGCGTCACCACGCTGGAGCGCGGCGCCGTCAACCTGCCCGACCTGCTCGAGTCGGTCGCCGGGCTGACCCGCGACTGGGCGCGGCGCGAGGGGCTGCGGCTGGAGGTGGTGGCGCCGGAGGCGCTGGGCGAGATGGAGGGCGACGGCAAGCGGCTGAAACAGGCGCTGTTCACCCTGGTGGTGGGCGCCATCCGCCACCCGCCGTCCGACCGCCGCATCCGCCTGGGCGGCGAGCGGCTGAACGGCAGCATCACCCTGTCGGTCAGCGGCGCCGCGGCGCCCGACGCCGACCCGCAGGGTGCGGCGGCGCTGGGCGTGTCGCTGGCCCGCAACGTGGTGGAACTGCATGGCGGCCGGCTGGAGCTGGACGAGACCGGCGCCGCCGGGGTCTACCGTAGCGCCCATGTGCGCTGCATCATGCCGGTGCGCGCGCCGGTGAACGGGGTGAAGGCGGAGTAAGATACCGCCCCCTCCCGGAACGGGAGAGGGCGTTTTATTCACGCCGCGCTCGGCACGCCCTTCGAGGTGGAGTATTCGAAGTGCAGCGCCTCGCCGGGATAGACAAGCGGGCGGATGGCGTGGGCGGCCTGCGCCGCTTCGGCGAAGCCGCAGAGGATCAGCTTCAGCTTGCCGGGATATGTGGCGATGTCGCCGATGGCGAAGACGCCCGGAACGTTCGTGGCGCAGCCGGGCTGGGCCACCGCGATGTGGCTGCGCTCCAGATCCAGGCCCCAGTCGGCGATGGGGCCGAGATTCATCGACAGTCCGAAGAAGGCGAGCAGCGCGTCGGCCGGCAGCGCCTTTTCCTCGCCGTCCAGCGTGGCGACGCGCACGGCGGTCAGTTGCCCGTTCTCGCCGTCCAGGCCGGACAGCTGATAGGGCACCACCATCTCGACGCGCCCCTCGCGCACCAGGGCTTCCATGCGGGCGACGCTTTCGGGTGCCGCGCGGAACTTCGGACGGCGGTGGACGACATAGACGCGCTCCGCCACGTCGGCCAGGGAAATGGCCCAATCGACCGCGCTGTCGCCGCCGCCGGCGATCACCACCTTCTTGCCGGCGAAGTCCTGGCGGCGGCGCACCATGTAGAACACCGACTTGCCTTCATAGGCCTCCAGCCCGTCGAGCGGCGGGCGGTTGGGGCCGAAGGCGCCGCTGCCGGCGGCGATGATGACCGACTGGGTGTCGATCCTGGTGCCGATGCTGGTCTCCACCAGCCAGCGCCCGCTGTCCTGGCGCGTCAGCTTCTCCACCTGCTGGCCCAGGTGATAGGTGGGCGAGAAGGGGGCCGCCTGCTCCGCCAGCCGGTCGATCAGGTCGGCCGCCTCGATGGAGGGATGGGCCGGGATGTCGTAGATCGGCTTTTCCGGGTAGAGCGCAGTGCACTGGCCGCCGACCATGTCCAGCGCGTCCACCACGTGGCAGCGCATCTTCAGCATGCCACATTCGAACACGGCGAACAGCCCGACGGGGCCGGCGCCGACGATGACGACATCGGTGGTGAGGACATCGTGGCTGGTGGCGGTCTGCGACATGAAAGCCAATTCCTTGAGACGGGGTGCCGGGTGGAGGATGATGCGGAAGGGTCGGCGAACGGTCCTTCCATTGTCCGCATTTCCCGGCCGGGTCAACCCCCCGCAAGGGGAAAGCGGTCCTGTGTCGCGCGCGAGGCAGGACGGAGAGGTGTCCGGACCCGGATACAATTTCGCATAAATTCGCTTAAATTTGTCGATTGCATGCGGCGGTGGCGAAGCGGAAAGTGAAGGTTGGCGGCGGATGGCCGGGCTTTCTTTGCCCGGATGCCGGTCGGGTGGAGGCCCGGAATGAAGGAACTTCGGTGTCTGGTCTTCACCGACCAGGAGGTGGTGCGGGCCGTGCTGGACCGCCGGCGGCGGGTGAAGGACAATTTGCCGGTCGGCACCGTGTCCAAGGTCGTCTATCACCGCAACGAGGGACCGGAGCAGGAGGGCATCGAAACCCGCCTGAGCATCACCGACGACGACGGCGCGGTGACCGAACTGGTGCTGGCCGATACCGAGGTGACGGCGGCGCTGGTCGGCTATTGCATGGGCCGGCGAATCCCCCTGCCGGTGGCGTCCGACAAGATGCTGCACCTGATCAACGGCGCGCTGACGCTCATGATCACCATGAACTTCAACAAGGCGCCGCGGCTGGTGGTGGCCGGCGCGGCAGAAGGAGTGGCGGCGGACCGGATGTCGCCGAAGCGGCGGATCGGCCGATAGCCTCTGCTCTTCTTTCCAGCTTGCGGGCGGGCGGCGGCTTCGCACAGTATCCGCGCCATGTCGGACACTCCCCATCATACCCTGACCCTGCCGCTGCCAAACGAGGACGCCACCGCGGCGCTGGGCCGCCGGCTGGGCGCCCTGCTGCAGCCGGGCGACCTTGTGGCTCTGCGCGGCGACCTCGGCGCCGGTAAGTCGGCGCTGTCGCGGGCATTGATCCGCAGCGTCACCCACGAGGACGCCGAGGTGCCGTCCCCCACCTTCACCCTGGTGCAGACCTACGACACCGCCATCGGCCCGGTCTGGCATTTCGACCTCTACCGCCTGTCGGGGCCGGACGAGGTGTATGAGTTGGGCTGGGACGATGCGCGGGCCGAGGCGGTGGCTCTGGTCGAATGGCCGGACCGGCTGGGTCCGCTGCTGCCCCCCGACCGGGTCGAGGTGACGATGGAGCATGACGGCCCCGATGCCCGCCGCGCCACGCTGGCCGGCCATGGCGCGCTGGCGGCGCGGGTGGCCGCCGCCGACTGGACGCTGTGATGGGTGCCGTCTCTTCCGAGCGGGAAGCCGAGATCGTTGCCTTCCTCGCCGCCAACGGCCTGTCCGGCGCGGCGCGGGAGCCGCTGGCCGGCGATGCCTCCGCCCGCCGCTACGAGCGTCTCCGCAAGGCGGATGGCGAAACCCTGATCCTGGTCGACACGCCCGCCCCGGCCGACGACCTCGTGCCCTTCATCGCCATCGGCGCCGAACTGGCGGCCATCGGGCTGTCGGTCCCCACCGTGCTTGCGTCGGATCTGGAACGCGGCTTGGCTATCCAGGAAGATTTCGGAAGCGAAACATTCTCCCGCCTGCTGGCCGACGGCGCCGATCCGCAGCATCTCTATGAGATGGCGACCGACGCGCTGGTCACCATCCACCGCGGCTGGCCCGAGGGGGCGGCGCAACGCCTCGCCCTGCCCGTCTACGATCCGGACCTGTTCATCGCCCAGACGCGGCTGTTCATCGACGCCTATGTGTCGGTGGCGACGAGAAAGCCTTTGAGCAATGAGGATCGTTCCGATTTCGATACGGCTTGGCGGACGGTGCTGGAGCCGGTCTGCGCCGGTACGCCGTCGTTGCTGCTGCGCGACTATCACGTCGACAACCTGATGCGGCTGGATCGCCCGGGGGTGAAGGCCGCCGGGCTGATCGATTTCCAGAGCGCCGGCTGGGGGCCGCGGGCCTACGACCTCGTGTCGCTGCTGGAGGATGCGCGGCGCGACGTGGCGCCCGAACTGGCCGAGGCGATGGTCGCGCGCTATCTCGCCGCTTTCCCCGACACCGATCCCGCCGCCTTCCGCCGCGCCATGGCGGTGCTGGGGGCGGTGCGCCACACGCGGATCGTCGCCATCTTCGTCCGTCTGGCCTTGAGCCAGGGGCGGCGGTCCTACCTTGTCCATCTGCCGCGGGTCTGGCGCCTGCTGGAAGCCCAGCTGGCGAAGCCGGAGCTGGCGCCCGTCGCCGCCTGGTTCGACCGCCATCTGCCGCCCGAGACCCGTGCCGCCTTCGTCGTTCCGGAGACGATCTGAGATGACCGTGACCATTCCCCAAACTGCGATGGTTCTGGCCGCCGGCCAGGGCCTGCGCATGCGCCCGCTGACCGACCACAGGCCGAAGCCGCTGATCCCGGTGCTGGGCAAGCCGATGCTGGACCATGCGCTGGACCGGCTGGCCGCGGCCGGCGTCGACCGCGCGGTGGTCAACAGCCACTATCTCGGCGCCATGATCGGCGATCATCTGAAGGGCCGGACATCGCCCGCCATCACCCTGTCGCCGGAGGACACGCTGCTGGAGACCGGCGGCGGGGTGAAGAACGCCCTGCCCCATCTGGGCACCGCGCCGATCTACACGGTGAACGCCGACATCTTCTGGCTCGACGGGCCGGTGCCGGCCCTGCGCCGCCTCGCCGCACATTGGAACCCGGCGGAGATGGACGCGCTGCTCCTGCTGATGGCGACGACCAAGTCGGTCGGCTATGACGGGCTCGGCGACTATCACATGGACCCGCTGGGCGGCCTGACCCGTCGCGGCGAGCGCGAATTGGCGCCCTTCGTCTATGCCGGGGTGCAGATCGTCAAGCCGGAGCTGTTCGCGGCCGACACGCCGGACGGCGCCTTCTCGACCAACCTGATCTGGGACCGCGCCCAGGCGGCGGGGCGGCTGTTCGGCCTTGCCCATGACGGGCTGTGGTTCCACATCGGCACGCCCGCTGGGCTGAAAGAGGCGGAGGATCTGCTGGCCATCGGCGGCGTGCGGGCGGTGGCGCATTGAGGGCGGGGCTGAGGTATAGTCAACGGGACGTATTGCCCCCTCCCTAACCCTCCCCCTCTTCGAGGGAGAGGGAACTCCGCCGCCCCTGCACTTACTCCCTCTCCCGCCAAAGGCGGGGGAGGGTTGGGGAGGGGGCAATCGGCGCCCGCACCATCAAGCCCCAGTCCGGACAGTCCATGACCCACCCCAAAGTCTACAGCATCCCCGCGGGTGCGCCCTTCGTCGACATGCTGGCGGCGGGGATCATGGAGCGGGTGGGCGGCGACCCGATGGCGCTGGCCGGGGTCACCGTGCTGCTGCCGACGCGGCGCGCCTGCCGGGCGTTGCAGGCGGCCTTCCTGCGCCGCTCCGGCGGGCAGCCGACGCTGCTGCCGCGGATGGCGCCGCTGGGCGAACTCGATGCCGGCGACCTCAGCCTGACCGAGGAGGAGTTGCCCGACGTCCCGCTGGACCTGCCGGAAGCGATCTCGCCGCTGAACCGGCAGATGACGCTGGCCCGGCTGATCCTGGCAAGCCCACTGCCGGCAACCACAGCGCAGGCGGTACGTCTCGGAGCAGATTTGGGACGGCTAATTGATGCGGTATGGACAGAACGTATCGATTTCGAGCGGCTTCATAACCTCGTTCCCGATGATTACGCAGAGCACTGGCAGAAGACCTTAGAATTTCTCAACATCATCGTTACTAACTGGCCTGCCATCCTCGAGTCGACCGGAGAAGCCGACCCGGCCAAGCGCCGGAACCTGACGCTGGAGACGCAGGCCGCTCTCTGGCAGGCAGCCCCGCCGCCAAGCATGGTGATCGCCGCCGGCTCCACCGGCTCCATCGTCGCCGCGTCCGACCTGCTATCTGTCATCGCCCGGCTGCCGCACGGGGCGGTGGTGCTGCCCGGCCTCGACACTGGGGCCGAGGAAGAGATCTGGCAGGCGATTGAGCAGGATGAATCGCATCCACAGCACGGGCTATCGCAACTGATCCGTCATCTCGGCGTAGAACGACAAGAGGTGCAGCCCTGGACCGACGCGGCCGAGCCACGCGGCGCCCGCGCCCGCCTGATCGCCGAGGCGATGCGTCCGGCGGCGACCACCGAGGGCTGGCGCGAGCTGTCCGGGGTGGATGCCGCCGCGCTGGACGGGCTGACCCGCATCGACGCCGCCACGTCCGAGGAAGAGGCGCAGGTCATCGCGCTGCTGATGCGCCATGCGCTGGAAACGCCGACCAAGACCGCCGCCCTCATCACCCCCGACCGCAACCTGGGCCGTCGGGTCGCCATGGCCTTGGCGCGCTGGGGCATTCTGGTCAACGACTCCGGCGGCCAGCCGCTCGCCCACACCGCGGTCGGCACCTATCTGCGGCTGACGGCGGAGCTGGTGGCAAGCCGCGTCCATCCGCTGGCCCTGCTGGCGCTGGCCAAGCATCCGATGGCGGCGGGCGGCCGCGACTCAGGAGATTTCCGCGCCGCCGCCCGCGCGCTGGAGCGCATCGTGCTGCGCGGCCCCCGCCCGGCGGAGGGGTTCGACGGCGTGCTGGCGGCGCTTGAGCAGGCCGACCGCTTCGACCATGAGGAACAGCAGGAGTTCCTGCGCACATGGCTGGTCGACATCGGCCAGCGCGCCGCGCCGTTCCTGGAGGCGTTGAACGGCGACACGCCGCTGGCCGACCTCGTCCGCGCCCATGTCGCCTTCTGCGAATCGCTGGCCGCCGACGACGCGCTGACCGGGGCGGAGCGGCTGTGGCGCCAGGACGACGGCGAGGAGGCGGCGCGCTTCGTCCACGACCTGCTGGACGCGGCGGAAGGCTTCCCGGCGATCCCGGCCAAGGATTACCCGGCGCTGCTCGACGCTCTGATGAGCGCGCGGGCGGTGCGCCCCCGCTATGGCCTGCACCCGCGCCTGTTCATCCTCGGTCCGATGGAGGCGCGTCTCCAGCATCTCGACCTGACCATCCTCGGCGGACTGAACGAAGGGACCTGGCCGCCGGCCGCGTCCGCCGATCCGTGGATGTCGCGGCCGATGCGGCGCGATTTCGGCCTGCCCAGCCCGGAACGGCTGGTCGGCATGTCGGCCCACGACTTCGCCCACGCCTGCGGCGCGCCGGAGGTGGTGCTGACCCGCGCCGCGCGGGTGGAGGGCACGCCGACCGTGCCGTCGCGCTGGCTCTTGCGGCTGGAAACCGTGCTGAAGGCGCTGGATCTGGACGGCGTCATCGAGGAGCGCGGCGCCTGCTGGCTCGGCTGGGCGCGCGGACTGGACGAACCGGACCGCGTACAGCCGGTGAGCGCCCCCGAGCCGCGCCCGCCGCTGACCGCCCGGCCGCGCAAGCTGTCGGTGACGGAGATCGAGACCTGGATGCGCGATCCCTACGCCATCTATGCCCGCCACGCCCTGCGGCTGCGGGCGCTCGACCCCATCGCCGCCGATCCGGGAGCGTCGGATCGCGGCCAGATCATCCACGACACGCTCGACGCCTTCGTCCGCGAGTATCCCGGCCCGCTGCCGCACGACGCGCTCGACCGGCTGATCGCGCTGGGGCGGGATCGCTTCGGCCCGCTGCTGCGCAGCCATCCCGACGTCTGGGCCTTCTGGTGGCCGCGCTTCGAGCGGGTGGCCGGCTGGTTCGTCGATCTGGAGCGCGAGCGCCGCCCCCGCCTGCGTCCGCTGGCGACCGAGGTGCCGGGCCGGCTGGAGCTGTCCGGCCCCGGCGGCCCCTTCACCCTGACCGCCAAGGCCGACCGCATCGACTGCGGCCCCGACGGGCTGGTGGTGATCGACTACAAGACCGGCACCCCGCCGAGCCCGCGCGAGATCGAACTGGGCTTCGCCCCGCAGCTGCCGCTGGAGGCCGCCATCGCGGCAACGGGCGGGTTCAGCGGCGTGGACAAGGGGGCTGTGGCCGAGCTGACCTTCTGGCGCCTGTCCGGCGGCGACCCGGCCGGCGAGGAGAAGCCGGTGAAGGGCGACCCGGCGGCATTGGGAGAAGAGGCGCGGGCCGGGCTGGAGGCGCTGATCGCCCAGTTCGACGACCCGAGCACCCCCTACCGCTCCCGCCCGCGCCCGGCGATGGCGCCGCGCTACACCGACTATGCGCATCTGGCCCGCGTCCAGGAATGGTCGTCGGGCGGCGGGGAGGGAGAGTGATGCGGGGTGGTGTCGGCGAGACTCTCCCTCTCCCCCCCGGGGAGAGGGTCGGGGTGAGGGGGAGGCGTGGCGTGATCTTTGGTAAAATCCTGTGGTGCATCCCCCCCCCCCAAACCCACACCCCCGGGGGGCGAGGGGATAAGCCCCGGCGTCGGAATCTCCCCGCATGACCATGACCGACCTGTCTCCCCGTAGCCTGCCGCTCGATCCCAACGTGGCGCAGCGGCGGGCGTCCGATCCGACGGCGTCGGTGTGGGTCGGCGCGTCGGCCGGGTCGGGGAAGACCAAGGTGCTGACCGACCGGGTGCTGCGGCTGATGCTGTCCGGCACGCCGCCGGCGCGCATCCTCTGCCTGACCTTCACCAAGGCCGCGGCGGCGGAGATGGCGATCCGCATCAACCGGACGCTTGGCCTGTGGGCCACCCTGCCCGACGAGGCGCTGGAGGACCGGCTGGCCGACCTCTGCGGCGAGCGGCCGTCCATGGAGGCCCGGCTGAACGCAAGGCGGCTGTTCGCCCAGGTGGTGGACTGCCCCGGCGGCATGAAGATCCAGACCATCCACGCCTTCTGCCAGTCGCTGCTGCGCCGCTTCCCGCTGGAAGCCGAACTGGCGCCGCACTTCGACGTGATGGACGACCGCACCGCCGACGGGCTGTTGACCGAGGCGCGCGACGCCGTTCTGCATGCCGGCCGGACCGATCCGGACAGCCCGCTCGGCCGTGCCATGGGCCGGCTGACCGGCGAACTGAACGCGGAGGATTTCGCCGGGCTGCTGGCAGAGCTGGCGAGCCAGCGCGGGCAGGTGGAGAAGCTGTTCGAACGCTTCCATGGGTTGGACGGGCTGATCGACGCCATCCACGACACGCTGAAGGTGCCGCCGGGCGTGACCGAGGAGTCGATCCTGACACACGCCTGCCACGACGACCATTGCGATCCGCCGGCCCTGCGCGAGGCCTGTCGGGCGCTGTCGGGCGGCAGCGCCAGCGATCAGGAGCGCGGCATCGCCATCCAGCACTGGCTGGACGCCGCCGACCGCCGGGTCCGCGCCTTCGAGGCCTACAAGCGCCTGTTCCTGACCGCCGAGGGCAGCCCGCGCAAGACGCTGATGACCAAGAAGCCGGCCACCGCCTACCCGCAGGCTCTGCTGTCCCTGCAGAAGGAGGCGGAGCGGCTGGTGGAGATTTCGGAGCGGGTGAAGGCCGCCGGGGTCGCCGCCTCGACCACCGCGCTGCTGACGCTGGCGCAGGCGATGCTGGACGCCTACCGCGACCGTAAGGCGGCGCGCGCCCTGCTGGATTACGACGACCTGATCCTGGCGGCCAACCGGCTGCTGAGCGGCGGCGACGGCATGGCACCTCGGGTGCCGTGGGTGCTGTACAAGCTGGACGGCGGCCTGGACCATATCCTGATCGACGAGGCGCAGGACACCAACCCCGACCAGTGGGCCATCGTCGCCGCGCTCGCCGGCGAGTTCTTCGCCGAGTTGGAGGCCACGGCACCCGACGGCAAGATCCGCACCGTCTTCGCGGTGGGCGACGAAAAGCAGTCGATCTTCAGCTTCCAGCGCGCCGATCCCGCCGAATTCGCCCGCATGCGCCGCCATTTTCAGGATAAGGCGGAGGTGGCGCAGCGGATGTGGGCGGGGGTCGATCTCGACATCTCCTTCCGCTCGACCTCCGCGGTGCTGGAGACGGTGGATGCCGTCTTCGCCATCGACCGTGCCCGCGACGGCGTGGCGTCCGACGCCAGCCCGACCATCCGCCACCGCGCCTTCCGCCGCGGGCAGGCCGGTCTGGTCGAGCTGTGGCCGCCGGTGAAGCCGGCCGAGGCCGTCGAGATGCCGGCCTGGGCGCCGCCGGTGGCGCGCGAGTCCGCCGATTCGCCGGCGGCCCGCCTCGCCTCGGTCATCGCGGCGACGGTGCATCGCTGGATCGACAGCGGCGAGACGCTGGAGGCCAAGGGCCGGCCGGTGCAGCCCGGCGACGTGATGGTTTTGGTCCGCCGCCGCACCGCCTTCGTCACCGAACTGGTCCGCGCGCTGAAGGACCGCGGCGTGCCGGTGGCCGGCGTCGACCGCATGGTGCTGACCGAACAGCTGGCGGTGATGGATCTGGTGGCGTTGGCCGATTTCCTGCTGCTGCCCGACGACGATTTGACGCTCGCCACCGTGCTGAAGGGGCCGCTGATCGGGTTGAGCGAGGAGGAGCTGTTCCGCGTCGCCCATGGCCGGCGCGGCACGCTGTGGCGCTCGCTGGTGGCGCTGGCGGAGACCGAGCCGGAGTTCCGCTCGGCCCGGCGCTATCTGGGCGACTTGCTGGCGCGCACCGACTTCTCGGCCCCGTATGAGTTGTTCGCCGGACTGTTGAACCGGCCCTGCCCGGCCGACGAGCGGTCGGGACGGCGCGCGATCCTGAAACGGCTCGGCCCCGACGCCCAGGACCCGCTGGAGGAGTTCCTGGCCGTCTGCCTCGCCTTCGAGAAGACCGAGCCGCCGTCCCTGCAGAATTTTCTCGCCTGGCTGGCGGCCAGCGACGCGGAGATCAAGCGCGAGCTGGAACAGGGCGGCGGCACCGTGCGGATCATGACGGTCCACGGCTCCAAGGGCTTGCAGGCGCCGATCGTCTTCCTGCCCGACACGCTGGGCAGCCCGACCCAGAGCCCGCCGATCCTGTGGCCGGACGACGACTGCCCGGTGCCGCTGTTCGCCGCCCGGCGGTCCCAGGAGGACGCGCTGTGCGCCGAGGCGCGGGCGCGGGCCAACCGGCGGCGCGACCAGGAATACCGCCGGCTGCTCTATGTCGCGCTGACGCGGGCGGAGGACCGGCTCTACATCTGCGGCCACCAGGGCAAGCGCGAGCCGTCCGACGACTGCTGGTACCGGCTGGTCGAGGAGGCGATGCGCGACAACGGCGTGCCGCACAGCTTCGACTTCACCGATCTCTGCCCGCATGGCTGGGCGGGAGAAGGCTGGCGGCTGATCGGCCCCCAGACCGCCGCGGTGCCGCGCCATGTCGAGACGGAGGAGAGCGCGTCGGCCGAGCCGCCGCCGCCCTGGGTCGCCGAACCGCCGCCGGGCGAGCCGGAGCCGTCGCGGCCCCTCACCCCGTCGCGCCCCGATGGCGAGGAGCCGGCGGTGCGCTCGCCGCTCGGCAACGACGACGGCCAGCGCTTCCGCCGCGGCCTGCTGGTGCACCGGCTGTTGCAGACCCTGCCCAATCTGGCCGAGGAGGCGCGGGAGGCCGCCTGCCGCCGCTTCCTGGCCCGGCCGGCGCACAAGCTGACGCCGGACCAGCAGGACGCCATCGCGCGCGAGACGCTGGCGGTGCTGAGCCATGCGGAGTTCGCGCATCTGTTCGGCCCGGACTCGCGGGCGGAGGTGCCGCTGGTCGGCGTGGTGGCGCTGGGCGACGGCAGCCGGGCGCTGGCCGGGCGCATCGACCGGCTGGCGCTGGCCGGCGACACGGTGTGGATCGTCGACTACAAGACCAACCGGCCGCCGCCACGGGATCTGGAAGACGTGCCAATGGTTTACCGGCGGCAGATGGCGGCCTACCGCGAGGCCTTGCGGGCGGTGTATCCGGGGCGGCGGATGCGCTGCGTGCTGCTGTGGACCGACGGTCCCTACACCATGGAGTTGCCGCCGTCGGTGCTGGACGCGGCGGCGGCCGGGCTGGGCCCGAGGGTGGGGTGAGGCAGGGCCGGTGGGTCCCCCGAAAGATGGGGTGACTTGACCGGCCGGGCGCCTCCGCCCTACATTTTGCTCAATTCCACTGACGGGGCGATGGCCGCCGGCCTTCCACAACCGGTCCGCGGCGCTTCCGAATCCAGGCAAGAGGTCACATGAGCACCACCATCAAGGTTACCGACGACAGCTTCGAGCAGGACGTCCTGAAGGCCACCGGCCCGGTCCTGGTCGATTTCTGGGCGGAATGGTGCGGCCCCTGCAAGATGATCGCCCCGGCGCTCGACGAGCTGGCCGGCGAGTATGAGGGCAAGGTCACCGTCGCCAAGCTGAACATCGACGAGAACCCCGGCACCCCCGGCAAGTACGGCGTGCGCGGCATCCCGACGCTGATGCTGTTCAAGGACGGCAGCGTCGCCGCCACCAAGATCGGCGCCCTGCCCAAGGGTGCGCTGTTCCAGTGGGTCGACTCGGCGCTGTAAGCGTTCGGACAGAGGTCCAGGTAAGGAAAAGCCCCGCCGTGGTCACCGCGGCGGGGCTTTTTCATTTATCCGGCCGGGCGCCGAGGAACTCCAGAAGCTCCTGCGCCAGCTCTTCCGGCAGTTCCTCCGCCATGTGGTGGCCGCAATCCAGGCCGCGCCCGCGCAGATCCGGCGCCCAGGGCCGCCAGACCGCCAGAACGTCGCCGTAAAGCTCCTCCAGATCGTCCCGCAACGACCATAGGACCAACACCGGGCAGTTCAGCCGCCGGCCGGCCGCGCGATCGGCCGCATCGTGGTCGCGGTCGATGCCCAGCCCGGCGCGGTAATCCTCCAGCATGCCATGCACGGTGGCCGGATCGTGGATGGCCGCGTGGAAATCACGGTAGGCCTCCTCCCCCATCGCCTCTGCCGAGCCGCCGTACCAGGCGTCGGGATCGGCCAGGATGGCGCGCTCCGGCTTGTCCGGCTGGGCGAAGAAGAACCAGTGCCACCATGCCTGGGCGAAGCGGGCATCGCACCGCTCCAGGGCTTCCAGGATCGGCACGCCATCGAGCAGCGCGAGGCGGGTGACGGCGGCGGGATGGTCCATCGCCAGACGGAACGCGGTGTAGGAGCCGCGGTCGTGGCCGACGACGGCGAAGCGCTCGAAACCGAGGTGCCGCATCAGGGCGAGGCAATCCAGCGCCTTGGCCCGTTTGGAGGAGTTGGCATGGTCGGGCCGGTCTGCCGGCTTCGACGATCGGCCGAACCCCCGCAGGTCGGGACAGACGACCTTGTGGGAGGCCGCCAGCAGCGGTGCCACCCGGTGCCAGGTTGCATGGGTACGCGGATGGCCGTGGAGCAGCAGGACCGGGCTGCCCTGCCCGCCATGACGGACCCGCAAGGTCGCGTCCGGCAGTTCGACGGTCTCCAGCGTGAATCCTTCGAACATCCTGCCCTCCCCGGCTTTGCCTGCGAGAACCGCGGCATGGGGGGCGGGGTTCCTCCCGCGGCGCCGGTCAGGACGTCGGCAAGGCCAGATGGCGAAACGGGCCGCCGGAGAGACTCCGGCGGCCCGTGCCTGGATCGGAAAACCTTGGAGGCCATCCGTTTTTCCGCAGACGCCCCCTTTTCAGGGAGACCTCATATTAAGGAGACTTTGGCTTCGCCGTATCCTTACCCGCGTCCTTGCCTTTGCCCCCGGCAAGCTCCGCCGTGCGGGCGAGGTTGTCGGCGGCGGCGCGGCCCCATTCGCTGTCGGGGGAGACGCGGCGGGCCAGCGACCAGTCGTCACGGGCCGCCGGCAGGTTGCCGCCCAGCGCCTTGACGTTACCGCGCAACAGGATCGCCTCCGGATCGCCGGGCTTCAGTTCCAGCGCATGGTCGATGTCGGCCAGCGCCTGCCGGTAGTTGGACAGCGCCTTGTGGGCGGTGGCGCGGTAGAGATAGGCGTCCGCCCGCCGCGGATCGCGGGCCAGCGCCGCGTCGAGGTCGGTGATGGCGTCCCAGAAACGTTCACCCTCGGCGCGGGCGAAGGCGCGGTCGATCAGCAGGTCGACGTCGCCCGGCGTCTTGTCGAGCGCCGCGCTGTAGAGCCGTTCCGCCTTCCCCTGGTCGCCGGCGCGCAGCCATGCCCAGCCGGCGCGGCCGAGCAGCGAGGCGGCGGCCCTGGGGTCGTCCTTGCCCAGCGTCGGCACCAGCGCCTCCATCTGGGTTCCGGCCGCCTTGAACTCGCCGGCATGGAACTGCGCCAGCGCGTAGCAGAGCTTGGCGAAGTCGCCGCCGCCCTGCTCCTGCCAGCGCCTGGCGTCGGCCTTGGCGCCGTCGGGGTTGGCCTCCGCCTTGGCGGCGCAGGCCTGGAGTTCGCGGTTGCGGTCGAGGCCGGAAGACGGCCCGGAGGAGGCCGCCTGTGCGGCCGGCGAGGGAGCCGGCAGGACGGCGAGAAGCCCCAGCGCGAGGGCGGCGGAAAGGTAAAGATTGCGTCGGGTCATGGTGCCTTTACACTCCGCCATCGCCGGGCAGGGTGCAAGCCCCCCACACCGATCCGATGGCCGAGCCCGGCGTTACACCGTTTCCCGCCCCAACCGGAACGCCCGCGATGACCGATCCCCGCCTGTTCGTCTTCGGCCCCGGCTACACCGCCCGCGTCTTCGCCGACCGGCTGCGCGCCGAGGGATGGCGCATCGCCGCCACCTGCCGCAGCGAGGAGAAGAAGGCGGAGTTGGAGGCCCAGGGCATCGAGGCCTTCCTGTTCGACCGCGGCCGGCCGCTGACCGACGCCAAGGCGGCGCTGGCCGGCACCACCCATCTGCTGGTCAGCATCCCACCGGACGGCAAGGGCGATCCGGTGTTGGACCAGCATGCCCGCGATCTGGCCGACCTGCGCACCCTGGACTGGGCCGGCTACCTGTCCACCACCGGCGTCTATGGCGACACCGGCGGCGAATGGGTCAGCGAAGCGTCCTGGCTGAGGCCGACCGGCGAGCGGCAGAAGCGGCGGGTGGAGGCCGAGCGCGGCTGGCTGAACCTGTACCGTCAATATGGCGTGCCGATGCATCTGTTCCGGCTGGCCGGAATCTACGGGCCCGGCCGTAGCGCCATCGATTCCGTGCGCGACGGCATCGCCAAGCGGGTGGACAAGCCGGGTCAGGTCTTCTGCCGCATTCATGTCGATGACATCGCCAACACGCTGCGCGCGTCGATGGCGCGGCCGACGCTGGGCGCCATCTACAACGTCGCCGACGACTTGCCCAGCCCGTCGCACGAAGTGGTGGAGTATGCCTGCCGCCTGCTGGGGGTGGAGCCGCCGCCGCTGGTGCCCTTCGATCAGGCGGAGATGTCGCCGATGGCTGCCAGCTTCTACGCCGACTGCCGCCGCGTGAAGAACGACCGCATCAAGCGCCAGCTTGGCGTCACCCTGACCTATCCCGACTACCGCGCCGGGTTGGAGGCGCAGCTGGCGGCCGGGCTATAGTCGAAGACCCCGGTAAAAGGTAAACCTAAGATTACAAAGCAATTGTCAGTCATATTCCGATAATCATAAAACTCGGTCGAAGACACGCATGGAAATAGCAAAGGATATTTAATAATCTCCCGGGATCATGAGCGTCCAGGCGACGACGATCCTGCGAGGTGTTGAGCGCATGAGCAGCACGCCGACGATCACGACCTCCCTCCCCTCCGCTGGTCTTCCGGCGGCCAGGGACATGATGGATGCCGCCGCATTCCGCCGCCAGATGGACGAGGTCGTCGCCCGCATCCCCATGCACGCCATCCGGTCGGTGCTGGACGCGGTGGAAGGGGCGCCCAGCCCGAACGGCGAGCGGGCGCGGCATCTGCGCGACGCGCTGGTCGATCACTTCAACCGGCTGCGGCCGATGAAAGCGCGCCGCCTGTTCACCAGCCTGTTCGAGCCCTTCCTGGTCGACGACCCGATCCTCTACCGCTCGCCCGAGTCGGTGCCGGCGCTGATCCAGCGGGTCGACATGGGCGGCATCTGGGCGGCGCTGACCCGTTATGCCTTTCCGGGCCTGGCGGCGGAGGTGCAGAGCCGGCTGGACGCGATGGCGCGCGAGGCGATGCTGGACGCCGTGCTGGCCAGCCCAGACGCCATGGTGATGCGCGAGCTTATGCGGAAGGAGGCCCTGGACTTCCTCTACGCCATGGCCGGCGACCGCAAGCTGACCGACCGCTTCCTGGCGCTGGCGAACGAGGAGGCGCACCACGACGCCCGGCTGCGCACCCAGTATCTCGGCCGCAAGGCGCCGATCGACGGCGACCTGCTGGGCTTCGTCCGCGCCCTGCTGGAGCACAACGAGGTGCTGGTGCCGCTGACCGAGCGGATGCGCCGCGACATCGACGAGATGCGGATGGGCGACATGCAGGAGGCCGGCGATCCCCGGTCGGCCGCCCCAAATCCCGCCGAGGTCGATTGCCAGTCGGCGCTGATGGTCGGCTTCGTCCGCCGGGTGCGCGATCTCGGCCTGCCCTTCCGCGACCAGTCGCAGGTTCTGGCCTGGTTCGCCCCGCTCTATGGGCTGAACGTCAAGCGGCGCTACGACGTGTTCCTGCGCCATGTGCGCGAGCATGTCGGTTCGGGCGGCCCGGCGGTGCGCGAGTCGCACCCGCTGCTGCGCGCCCTGCTCTGCCATTTCAACGCCGCCTGCATCACCATCCGCGAGGTGGTGGACGGCATGTTCGGCGACATGGAAATCCAGGACGGCGGCGTGCTGTCGGCCCCCGCCCCGACCCGCGCCCTGCTGCACGAGGCGGTGGAGCGCTTCGACCGGGCGCTGACGGCGCTGTCCGGCACCGGCTTCCTCGCCAGCCGCTCCACCGGCCCGGCGCTGCGGGCGGAGCTGGCGGCGGTCAGCCGCGAGTTGACCGGCACGGTGATGCCGGCGCTGGCCGCGCGGCTGCAGGCGGCGATGAACGCCCGCCACGCCCCGCTGCCCGACCATGAGGACATCGTCTGGCTGCTGGAACTGGTCTGGCGCTGGGGCCGCTATCTCGGCAATGCCGGCTATGCCAACCCGGAGCTGAAGTCGCTGCGCCTCTATGCGGTGGAGACCGGCCGCCTCGCCTTCATCCAGGCGATGAAGGCCGAACCGCAGGAGAAGCCGGCCCACCGCATGGCGCACATGCTGCGCATCCGCCGGCTGATGGCGGCGATGGGCGAGACGGTGGACGGCTGGATCAGCCCGGTCAGCCAGGGCCTGCACCGGGTCGTCTTCCGCTATCTGGAGGATGTCGAGGAGATCGCCGACGACGAATGGGCGGTGATCGACGCCTTCGTCGCCAGCGTCCGCCGCGAGCTGAGCCGGTCGCGCAACTGGCAAAGCGCCGATTTCGTCGACATCCTGCGGCTGCATGAGGGCAGGCGGCGGGGAGAGGGCTGAGCCCCCTCGACCGAAGGCCTTGGCCGCAACAATTTGGTTCGACGTGACCATCGATGTGGTATGATGCGCGCCCGCTCGGGGCGGGACGGCCGGACACCGGCCTGCAACCCCGGTGGTTCCGCATTTCAGTCACTCCTCCCGCCGAGACGACGCCAGCATGAACATCACCATCGAACGCGCCGCCCTTCTCCGTTCCCTGGGTCACGTGCAGAGTGTGGTCGAGCGGCGGAACACCATTCCGATCCTGTCCAACGTCCTGCTGCGCGCGGGCGACGGCGAACTGTCGCTGGCCGCCACCGACATGGACCTGGAGATCGTCGAGACCGTCCCGGCGACGGTCGGGCGCCCCGGCGGCACCACCGCCCCCGCCCACACCCTGTTCGACATCGTCCGCAAGCTGCCCGACGGCAGCCAGGTGGAGCTGGACATCGGCGGCGACGGCACCATCCTGACGCTGCGCGCCGGCCGCTCGCAATTCAAGCTGTCCTGCCTGCCGGTGGAGGATTTCCCGCAGCTGTCCAGCGGTGAGCTGAAGCACAATTTCTCGGTCGCCGCCGCCGACCTGCGCGGGCTGATCGACCGCACCCGCTTCGCGATCTCCACCGAGGAGACGCGCTATTACCTGAACGGCATCTACCTGCACGCCGCCAAGAGCAAGATGGGCAGCCTGGAGACGCCGGTGCTGCGCGCCGTCGCCACCGACGGCCACCGGCTGGCGCGGGTCGAGATGCCGCTGCCGGACGGGGCCGAGGGCATCCCCGGCGTCATCATCCCGCGCAAGACCGTCACCGAGATCCGCAAGCTGGTGGACGAGGCCGCCGACCGCATCGAGCTGTCGCTGTCCGACAACAAAATCCGCTTCGGCTTCGACAGCGTCGTCGTCACCTCCAAGCTGATCGACGGCACCTTCCCCGACTATGAGCGGGTGATCCCGGTCGGCAACGACAAGGTGATGGAGGTGGACGCCAAGCTGTTCGCCGCCGCCGTCGATCGCGTCGCCACCATCTCCACCGAGAAGAGCCGGGCGGTGAAGCTGTCGCTCGTCCGCGGCGCCCTGACCCTGTCGGCCACCAGCCCGGAATCGGGCAGCGCCACCGAGGAGCTGGAGGTCAATTACGCCGAGACCCCGCTGGAAATCGGCTTCAACTCTCGCTATCTGCTGGACATCACGCAGCAGATCGAGGGCGAGGGCGCCCAGTTCACGCTGGCCGACGCCGCGTCGCCGACCATCATCCGCGACGTCGCCGACTCCACCGCGCTCTACGTCCTGATGCCGATGCGTGTGTGATGGGGCTGCGGGGATCGTCCCCGCCCCAGGCGGAACGGACCAGTTGCAGCAAACGGCGGTATCGATGAGCGGCGGCACCCCGGTGTCCGCCACCAATTCGGCTTTGGCCCCCGCTCTGGCGGTGCGGCGGATGACGCTGACGCGCTTCCGCGGCTACGACTCCGCGCGGCTGGAGCCCGACCGCCGCCCCGTCGCCCTGATCGGCCCGAACGGGGCCGGTAAGACCAACCTGCTGGAGGCCGTCAGCTTCCTCGCCCCCGGCCGCGGCATCCGCGGCGCCCGGCTGGCCGAGGTGGAGCGGCTGGGCTCGCCCCCCGGCGCCGGCTGGGCGGTGGCGGCCATGCTCGACACCCCGATGGGTCCGGTGGAGATCGGCACCGGCCGCGAACCCCATGACGGCAACCGCACCTCGGACCGCGACCGACGGCTGGTCCGCATCGACGGCCATCCCGCCAAGGGCCAGACCGCGCTGGCCGACCATGTCGCCATGGTCTGGCTGACCCCGCAGATGGACCGCCTGTTCCTTGAAGGATCGAGCGGACGGCGCCGCTTCCTCGACCGGCTGGTCTTCGGCTTCGACCCCGCCCATGCCGGGCGGCTGTCGCGCTATGAGCATGCGCTGCGCGAACGCGCCCGGCTGCTGCGCGACGGCCGCTTCGACGAGGGCTGGCTCGGCGCGCTGGAGGACCAGATGGCGACCACCGGCATCGCCGTCGCCGCCGCGCGGCGCGAGGTGGTGCAACGCCTGCGCGCCGCCTGCGCCCGCTCGGTCGGTCCCTTCCCCGGCGCCGACCTCTCCGTCGCCGGCACGGTGGAACGCTGGCTGGACGAAGGTCCGGCGCTGGCGGCGGAGGATGCGCTGCGCGACAGCTTGCGCTCCGGCCGCCGCGCCGATGCCGACGGCGGCGGCGCGTTGGCGGGACCGCACAAGAGCGACCTCGCCGTCCGCCACGCGCCCAAGGACATGCCGGCGGCGCTCTGTTCCACCGGCGAGCAGAAGGCGCTGCTGATCGCCATCGTGCTGGCCAACGCCCGGCTGCTGGCGGCCGAGCGCGGCGCGGCGCCCATCCTTCTGCTGGACGAGGTGGCGGCCCATCTCGACCCCGACCGGCGCGCCGCGCTGTTCGGCGAAATCCTGGCATTGGGTGCCCAGGCCTGGATGACCGGCACCGACGAGGGGGTTTTCGACCCGCTCGGGCAGGACGCCCGCCGGTTCCGCATCGAAGACGCCCACATCCGCCCCGGATAGGGGCGGAAATTCGGGCCAAGACCCAAAAAAAAGCCGTGCTGACGCACGCTAAACCGCCGAATCCACAACCGAATCTGTTATAGTCGACGCATGGCACAGGAAGCACTGAAGAACGACCTCCCGCAGTCGGAGCCCCAACAGGCGGACTATGGGGCGGAGTCGATCACCGTTCTGCGCGGGCTCGATGCCGTGCGCAAACGCCCCGGCATGTACATCGGCGACACCGACGACGGGTCCGGCCTGCACCACATGGTGTACGAGGTGGTCGACAACGCCATCGACGAGGCGTTGGCCGGCTATTGCGACAAGGTCGAGGTTCTGCTGAACGCCGACGGATCGGTCACGGTGCGCGACAACGGACGCGGCATCCCGACCGACATCCATTCGGAGGAAGGCGTCTCGGCGGCCGAGGTCGTGATGACCCAGCTCCATGCCGGCGGCAAGTTCAACCAGAACAGCTACAAGGTCTCCGGCGGCCTGCACGGCGTCGGCGTGTCGGTGGTGAACGCGCTGTCCGAAACGCTGGATCTCCGCATCTGGCGCGGCGGCCGCACCTGGACCATGCGCTTCCGCCACGGCGTCGCCGAAGCGCCGCTGGCCGATGTCGGCGAGGCGCCGATGGTGCCGGAGAAGGGCAAGCAGCTGTCGGGCACCGAAGTTACCTTCATGCCCTCGGCCGAGACCTTCACCAACATCGAGTTCGATTACGCCACGCTGGAACACCGGCTGCGCGAACTGGCCTTCCTCAACTCCGGCGTCCGTCTGGTTCTGACCGACGCGCGCGGGGTGGAGCCGAAGGTGCAGGACCTGCATTACGAAGGCGGCCTGGAAGCCTTCGTCAACTGGCTCGACCGGTCCAAGACGCCGCTGCACAAGCCGGCGATCACCCTGAAGAATGAACGCCCGACCGAACATGGCGGCGTGGTGACGGTGGAATGCGCGCTGCAGTGGAACGACAGTTACCACGAGACGACGCTGTGCTTCACCAACAACATCCCGCAGAAGGACGGCGGCACCCACCTCGCCGGCTTCCGCGCGGCGCTGACCCGTGCCATCAACAACTACGCCAACGAATCCGGCATCGCCAAGAAGGAGAAGGTCAACCTGTCGGGCGACGACGCCCGTGAAGGCCTGACCTGCGTCCTGTCGGTGAAGGTGCCCGATCCGAAATTCTCCAGCCAGACCAAGGACAAGCTGGTCTCGTCGGAAGTCCGTCCCGTCGTCGAGGCGGTGGTGGGCGAGGCGCTGGCCCAGTATTTCGAGGAGCATCCGGCCGATGCCCGCCGCGTCGTCCAGAAGGTGGTGGAGGCCGCCGCCGCCCGCGAGGCCGCCCGCAAGGCGCGCGAGCTGACCCGGCGCAAGGGCGCGCTCGACATGGCGTCGCTGCCCGGCAAGCTGGCCGACTGCCAGGAACGCGATCCGGCATCGTCGGAGCTGTTCATCGTCGAGGGCGACTCGGCCGGCGGCTCGGCCAAGCAGGGCCGTTCGCGCCAGTTCCAGGCCATCCTGCCGCTGCGCGGCAAGATCCTGAACGTGGAGCGCGCCCGCTTCGACAAGATGCTGGGGTCTGCGGAGATCGGCACGCTGATCGCCGCGCTCGGCACCGGCATCGGCCGCGACGAGTTCAACGCCGACAAGACGCGCTACCACAAGATCATCATCATGACCGACGCGGACGTGGACGGCAGCCACATCCGCACCCTGCTGCTGACCTTCTTCTTCCGGCAGATGCCGGACCTGATCGAACGCGGCTATCTCTACATCGCCCAGCCGCCGCTCTACCGCATCAAGCGCGGCAACGCCAAGGAACGCTACCTGAAGGACGACCGGGCGCTGGAAGAGTATCTGGTCGAGGCCGCGTTGAGCGACCTGTCGGTCCAGCTGTCCGACGGCACCCTGCTGATCGGCGAGCAGCTGTCCGGTCTGGTCGATCAGGCCCGCACCGCGCGCCCGGCGATCGACACGCTGTCGCGCAAGGTCGGCAACGCCATGGTGGTGGAGCAGGCCTCGGTCGCCGGCGCCCTGTCCGCCGCGCTGGCCGACGACAAGGCGGCGGCGGAGGCTGCGGCCAAGGCGGTGGCCGAGCGGATGAACACCATGGACGCCGACGGCGGCTGGCGCGGCGAGGCGCTGCCCCAGGGCGGTTATGCCGTGATCCGCGCCCGTCGCGGCGTCACCCATCGCCACCTGTTCGACGCCGACCTGCTGAAGAGCGGCGAGGCCCGCCGTCTCGACGGTCTGGCCGCCGACCTGAAGCGCGTGTTCGGCACCGCCGGCAAGGCCTTCGAAAAGCAGAAGGAAACCCGCGCCCTGACCGGTCCCGTCGCCCTGTTCGACACGGTGATGGAGCTGGGCCGCCGCGGCGTCACCATCCAGCGCTACAAGGGCCTGGGCGAGATGAACCCGGACCAGCTGTGGGAAACCACGCTGGACCCGACCAAGCGGTCGCTGCTGCAGGTCCGCGTCAGCCACGCCGATCAGGCGGAGGAGGTCTTCTCCACCCTGATGGGCGACATCGTCGAACCCCGGCGCGAGTTCATCCAGGACAACGCGCTGAAGGTGTCGAACCTGGACGTGTGATGAGGACTTGTCGGTTGTCTGATAAATCGAGGTTTCGCCACATTAAGCGAGGCGGGTTGAACACCCCGCCTCGCTTTTCTTTTTGAGATTGCGGTAAATATTCCTAGCCTCTCTTTGAGAGACTCGGGCCGCCGCTTGTCAACATTGCCCGTCCCCGCCGACCGGGCGGAGGATGCGAGGTAACCCGATAGGCGAGACGCGCCCCGCCCACACCCCGGGGCCGCGCCCCTCAAACTGTCCTTGGCCCCGCTCACCACCGCCCCCAGAGCGTCGGGCGTCCCTCAATGTTGACAGTGTAATCGCCCCTTTCCTTTACCGTAGTCGCGAAGATAGATCCCCGACGACCCGGTCCTTGAAAGACAGGCCGTCAAAGGATAGGTGCGCCCGGAAGCGATCCTGAGAATATTCGCTCGTTGCTTCGAGGACGTCCGCGCTCCACCATCTTCGCATTTCTCCTTCACGGAGCCTTCGAAAGGGAGCGAAGGACATGGGGCACACACGGGAGACGCCATCCTTTCCCATCCGACGCGTCGGCGGACCGGAGGCGGATCTGTAACCCATCTGATCGGTCTGACCGGCCGGAACCGTCGGCGCCATCGTCGGGAACGGTGCCGGATCGTACTACCCCGGGGCGTACCCCGACTGCATCCGTGTGCCGGAGAATGTTCCTGTTGCGTTCGCAGTGCGACTGGGTCATGGGAATATATGCCCGTCAAAGGACGGGGTGCGAACCGGGGAGACCGATGTCTTGGTCCGCATGGCAGCGCATGAGGTGGAGGGACCACATGAACGAAGATGACGACATCGCCGGTCCGGAAGAGGCTTCCTTCGGGACCGATGGTCCAGACCCGGATATACGGCCGCCGCCGCGGAAGAGCGGCGGCGAGACCACCGTCCAGAGGAACCGCAACGAACGGGGCCTCGTCGCCAGCCGGAAGAACGGCATCCCGATGCCGTGGAAGCGGGAGGCGGAGCGGGACTTCATGCACCTCCTGGAGTCCGCCCCCGAGGTCCGGTCCTACGAGGGCCGCCAGGGCGCCATCGCGGTCAACGTCGACGGCGAGATCCTCGAACACAGGGTCCAGTTCAAGGTGGAGGTGGCCGACGCCAGCGGAAGGGCGCACACGGTGATGGTGGACGTGTTCGGCAGCCTCGACGGCGCCAAGGGCCGACTGGTCAATGCCGTCGCGGATCACTACTCCGCGCGCGCGATTCACTACGTCGCCATCACCGAGGCGGAGGTCGCCCGCCAACCCCGTCTTGGCAACGCGAAGGCCGTCCTGGCCGGAGGCGCCGCCGAAACGCCGGAGGAGTTCCTTCTCGCCCTCTCCGCCGCCCTCGCACGCGCACCCGCGACACTCGGCGAACTCGAACGCGCCCTCTCGGACTGGCGCCCCGCCGGGCCGACCGAGCCGCCCACGCCACTCCGTCACCTGATCTACGCCGCCACCCTGCGCGGGTGCCTGCGGCTGGAACTCCACAAGGAACCGATCTCGGAACACACCCCCATCCTCACCTGACGGAGGCACCCATGGCACGCCGGTTCACGCCGAAGATGGTCTTCCTGCCCGCCCAGCCGGTCGAGATCCGAGGACGGCGCCACCGGTATGTCCGCCGGGCGCCGGACGGCAGTGCGGTCTTCGAGGACGAACAGACCCAGGAGCAGGTCCGGCACACTGACGCCGAACTCGCCCAACTCCTCGAATCCGGGCAGTTCGACGTCCTGCCCTGGCCGGTTGTGAAGGCCCCGGACAGGGCGGAGGAACTCGCGGCGATGCGGGACCGCGTCGCCAACAACGACCGGCTGCACGCGGAGACGGCACGGCGCTGGCGTTACGTGCGGGCGTGGTTGGACAGCGGGCACGCAACCTACACCAAGGGCGCGCTGAAGGGACTGATCGAACGGGTGGCAAACGACAATGCCGACCCCACGCCGCCGGGGGCGAGCACCGTCCAGCGGTGGATCAAGCGGTTCCGTGAGGGCGGCCGCGCCTTCGAGGCGCTGGCGCCGACGATCCATCGGCGGGGCAACAGGACCGCGAGATTCGGTGGCGAAGTGATGGACCTGACCGACCAGGCCATCGACGAGAGCTACCTCCAGCCAGGGGAACCGCCGCTCACCTTCGCGCACAACAAGCTGCTCGCGCTGGCTGCCAACCGCAACGCCTCGCTGCCCGAGGCCATGAAGATCAAGATTCCCTCGGCGCGGACCCTCTACCGGATCAGGGACCGGCGCATCGACCAGTACACCCTGGTCGCCACCCGCCGGGGCAAGGAGGAGGCCGACGCGCTGTTCCAGCCGGTCGGCTCCGCTCCTGGTGTCGATGCCATCAACCGGATATGGGAGATCGACCATACCGAGGTCACGAGCTTCCTCGTCTGCTACGGCCCGGAACCCGATCCTGATCGCATCATCGGGCATCCATGGATCACGGTCGCCCTCGACAGGCATAGTACCATGCCCGTTGGTCTCTATGTCGGCTTCGAGGGGCCGAGCCTGTTCACGGCCTTCGAATGTCTGCGCAACGCGATCCTGCCGAAGGGCTACATGCGGGAGAACTACCCGCAGATCCAGAACGACTGGCCGTGCTTCGGCGTTCCGGGCTGCACCGTGCCCGACAACGCCGCCGAGTTCCGGTCCCCGCAATTCCCGATCGCCTGCGCCGCCCTTGGCATCGACGTCCAGTACACCCCCGTCGGCAAGGCGCGGTTCAAGGGCAAGATCGAACGGTTCTTCGGAACCCTACAGACCCAATGCCGCTCCGTCACGGGCGCGCGCTTCGCCGACTACTACAGACGTGTGCGCCGCCCGACGCCGGAGACCGCCAGCCTGGTCACCCTGGAGCAACTCGAGTACCTGCTGCACCGGTGGATCGCCGACGTGTACGCCGTCAGCCCGCGCCGCCGGTTCGAAGGGCGCTCCGCCCGCGACATGTGGGAGAACAGCGCACGCATCCATGCGATAGCCCCGCCGAGCCGAGAGCGTGTCCTGACCTCCCTGTCCCTGACCGAATTCCGCGTGCCGCGCAAGGACGGCATCACATTCCTGGGACTTCGTTACAACAGTACGGAACTTGCGAACCTCCGCATCGCTCCGAAGGCGCCTCCCGAGTTCCGCATCAAAATTGATCCCGGTGATCTTGCCGCGATCCAGGTGCACGACGACGCGAACGACCGGCACATCAGGGTTGAGGTCGATCCGGAACAGCGTGACGTCGCCGTCGGAAAAACTCTGCACCAGTACAAAGTCGCCCGCGCCCTCGTCCGCAATAACCCATTGCGGTACGCCGGGCAGGAGGACATCGCACGCGCGATGGTTGAGATCACCGAGTACGGCCTGAAGCGCCAAGGTAAGGGCACCCAGAAGGAACGCCGTGCCCTTGCGAAGCTCACCCAACAACCAAGCGGACGGCGGCGTCAGGCCGATGCCCCCGACACCCCGCCGCTCCCGATCGTCGACGTGCTCCTGGAAGGCATGGAGACGGTCGGCGTCCCCGGCGCGGCGCCCCCTCAGGCGGACGACATCGAGTTGATTGCTCGCCGCCACGGACTCAAGACCGACACCATGCGTCCGCGGGATGGCGACGATGGACTGGAGTGAACGGAGCCTCCGGATCGCGGCCTTCCGCGACGTATACGCCGTCACCCGGCGGGCAGAAGAGGCCGAGGAGCGCATCCGCGACCTCCACCTCAGCCACGGGACCGGCCAGGAGGGGCATTGCCTGCTCCTGGTCGGTCCGCCGGGGGCGGGCAAGTCCGTGGCGCTGCGACGCTACGCGGCCCGCTACCCGGACGTGGAGGAGCAACTCCGCACCCACCGCCGGATACTCGGTATAGAGGTGCCGCCCGGATGCACCCTGCGCTCCCTCGCCAGGACCATGCTGGCCGCCCTCGGGGACGTTGCGCCGTCGCGGGCGAACCAGGTCGAGGCCACGAAACGCGTCCATACGCTGCTGAAGGCGTGCGGCGTCGAACTGGTGATGATGGACGAGGCGCACCGCCTGATCCATACGGACACCGACAGGATCGCCTACGACGCCGCCGACTACATCGTCGGGCTGCTGAACACGAACCTCTGCCCGATCGTGCTGGCCGGGCAGCCGCACATCGAGCGCGTGGTCACCACCAACGCCCAGCTGGGGCGCCGTTCGGTCGGCGAGGTCTACATCGGGGCCTACGAGTGGGAGGACCAGGATCAGAGGAACGAGTTCCGGCTGGTCTTGAACGCCCTCGAACAGGCGCTCCGGCTTCCGTTCCCCTCCCGGCTCGGCAGCGCCGAGACGGCTCTGCGCATCCACCACTTCTCACGGGGGCTGCTCGGACCGGCGGTCCTCCTGATCGAGGAGGCGTTCAAATTGGCCCTGGATCGCTCGCTCGGGGCCCTGTCGCATCCGCTGTTCGCCGAAGTGGTGGACCGGCTCCGGATCGGGGATGGTCGGCGCCTGGTCAATCCTTTCGTTGTGGAGGCGCTCGCCCCGGCCCCGGCGGCCGGGCGCGACGAAGCGGTCAGGCCGAGGGTCGAGGAGGAGTCCGCCCGCAGACAACGGAGACGCCGACAGGCCCGATCGGAGGGCGGCCATGCCGACTGACGACGTCCCCCGACTTCCGATCCGGGTCCGGCCGGAACGCGACGAGAGCCTGCTCGGCCTGATGGTCCGCACTGGCGCCGTCAACGGGTTCGGTTCTCCGGATCCGGTAGTGCACGCCTACGTTTTGTCCAACCATGACCTTCCGGCGTTGGCCACCAGTGTTTCGGCGATCCCGCTCCTGTCCCGCCTGCTGGCGCTCGACGAGTCCGCCATCGCCGTCCTGTCCTATGCCGGGCCGGACGGCGGCTCTCGCCTTCTCGGCCATCCCGTCCACCCCCACTTCATCTCGGCCCGACGGCGCAAGGTCTGCCCTCGGTGCTTGGACGAAAGCGGCTACCACAGAGCTCTGTGGGACATGGCCCTGATGACGATTTGCCCCGACCACCGCCTGCGCCTGGTCGAGCGGTGCCCCGCGTGCGGGAGCCGCCTCGGCTGGCGTGTGCCGTCGCCGTGCGCCTGCCGCTGCGGGTACGATCTGAGACGGGAGCCTGGCGTGCCGGTGCCCGTTGGCGAACTCGCCGGGGCCGGGGCGCTGCGACGCCTGTTCCTCACCGCGCCCGACGCCTTGGACGGGTTGGCCGCCGAGGTCGGCGTCGGCGGCGTGCTCCAGCTGGTCTATGTGTTCGGCGGTACGGAACTCGGCGTCGGATACCGCGCCAAACCGGCGCGCTTCGCCGACAAGCACCCGGATCGCGCACACCTGCTGCTCGACGCCGGGTGGCGGGCATGCGCAGAGTGGCCTGGGTCGTTCCACCGGTTCCTTGATGGCCTTGCCGAACGAGCGGTCGCGCGTCACGGCCGCTACGGTGCCGCCAAGCGGTACGGCGGGCTTCCGGCTTGGTTGGGCAGCGTCGCCGACGAACCCCACGGTCGCGTCGCGTGGAAGGCGTTCACCGACCACGTCGCCATGCGTCCCGACTTCTCCACCCGCCTGCGCGCCGTCCGGCGCAAGCGCGCCGAGGCCGCCCTTCCCGACGCGTGCGTCACTCTGGTCGAGGCTGCCCGGACGCTGGGCGTCGCATTCGACACCCTCAGGGCGTTCGTCGACCGCCATGGACTCGTCGTCACCGGAAGCGGCGGAAAGGGCGAGCCGGTGCTGTTGCGCGCCGCCACCGTCGACCGTCTCCGCGCCGACCTGCGGGAACTGGTTGACCAGGACGCGGCATGGCGCCTCCTGGGAATCGGCAAGCGTACCTTCGTCGGATTGCGCGGCACGGACCTGCTGCCTCCGCCCGCATCGGGCTTGGCGGCCGATCTGCTGGGGCGCAGTGCGTGGCGCGTCGCCGACCTGGAGGCGTTCCTGAGGCGCTTCGAGGCCGCCGTCCGCCCGGCGCATGGCACCGGGGAACTCGTCGGCCTGCCGACCGCGGCGCGCGCCCTCGGCGGCCTGGGTATGGGCGCCAAGGCGGTCCTCCGCGCCGTCCTGGAGGGGCAGTTGCATCCCGCGGCCCTGCGCCCCGAACGGCGCGGGCTTGCCAGAATGGTGTTCCACAAGGCGGACGCCGAGGCGCTCCGGGACACCTTGGGAGCGGCGGCGCGGCGCACGCTATCGGTCGATGGGGCGGCCAGGGCGCTCGGCATCAAGCAGGAGGTCGCGTACCACTGGGTCCGCCGCGGCTGGTTGCCGACCGTTAAAGTGCCAGGAACGACGGCCGAACGGGGTGGACGGATCACGGAGGAGGCGCTCGTTTTGTTCCGCCGGGAATACGTTACCGCACCCGATCTGCGCGGCACTAGGGGGTTGGGCACATCGAAGAAGCTGGCGCTCCAGTTGATCGATATGGGTGCGCGGCCGGTGTCAGGGCCCTCGGTGGACGGCGGGCGCCAGTTCCTGTTCCGACGCGCCGAGATCGACGCCCTGCTTGCGCGGCGCCGGAGCGCGGATCACGGAGCCGAGGACACGGACCAGCGGAAGGGCCGATGACGCGGATACGGACAAAAGTGAGGACGACGATGCGCCTGAAAGACATCCCCTACGAACGGCTCCCGCTCAACGCCGACATCCACGGCGAGCTTCGCGACCGTATCGACGTGATGGCGATAGCCTTCGACCGGCTTGGTCACACGGACTTGGCCCGCGAGATGGATGCGGTCCGCGCCGCCCTGTACCGCGCCTGGAATGCCGTCGAGGCCAAGCGGCGGGCTGAAGCCGATTCCGGCATATGATGCGGACGAGTGCTGCGGTTACCTAAAGATCCCGAATGGAGACGAGAATGACGGCGGAACGGCACGGGGACTTCCTGGTGATGCGCGATCTGGCGGGCTGCCGACGCGCCCTGCGCGTCACCGACATCTCCGAGGTGCGGGACCACGACGACACGTGCATGGAAGCCGCCGTCGTGACCCGCCGCGGGGAGGCCGTCATCCTGCCCGACGACTTCGACGAGGTGTTGCCGCTCGTGCTGGCACGATGGGATCGGCGCTGAGCGCCGCCCGTGAAAGCATCCTATGGTATGCCATTGGATCAAATGACTCGCGGCGGCTTGATCGGGAATATCCGACCGGTTAACGGCCTTATTTGCTGATTTCAGACAAAGTGGAGGGCCGCCGTCGCCCTTATGTCATCTTTCACGACAACTCGGATATGGACGGGACCGCTGGCGGTTGGGGGTTCACGCCTGATTTTTCGTTCCGACCAGCGCGGTTAACGCTTGGGCAACTGAAACACGGTATCCGGGATGATGTTCTATCGCCCCGATATCTGGAGGCTGCCTTGAAGCTGCTCCGTGACGCAAGAACCCTGAAGCTGAAGGCGATTGCTTCGCTTCGGACGGCCATGACGGGCTTCAACTCCTTTGGTGAGGACGGCCGTGTGACGACGGTTCTCCTCCATCTCCAACATGCGTCCGAGATGCTGTTGAAGGCCGCGCTCGTGCAGAAGCGGGTGCAGGTCTTTGACCGGGAAAAGCAGGTCTCCTTCGGCTTCGAGAAGTGCATCAACCTGGGGAAGATGCACTGCGGGGTCACCGAGGACGAGGCGGGCATCCTCAAGGCGGTGGACGCCATGCGGGACGCGGCCCAGCACTGGTTCGTCTACGTGGCGGAGGACATCCTCTACCTGCACACCCGCGCTCTGGTGACGGCCTTCGACACGATCCTCAAGCGGTCGCTCGACGACGACCTGTCGTCCCACCTGCCGACCCGCGTCCTGCCGGTCTCCACCATGCCCGCGGGCGACTTCGACTACCTGATCGACCGTGAGTACAGGCTGGTCGCGGACCTCCTCGCCCCCGGGCGCCGCGCCCAGGACGAAGCCCGGGGGCGCATCAGAGCCATGCTGGCGATGGAGTCCCATGTCGCCGACCACGTCGAGGTATCCGAACGCGACATCGAGCGCGTCGTGAAGGCGATCAAGGGCGGGAAGGCCGTCGCCGACGTCTTTCCGCGTCTCATGGCCCTGAGGGCCACCGCGACCGGCGCCGGACCGACGGTGAAGATCAAGATCGAGAAGAAGGTTGGCGCGCCGGTGAGGATCATCGCGAGCGACGATCCGGAGGAGGCCGGAGCCGTCCGCGAGATCGACCTCCGCAAGCGTTTCCACATGAGCGCCAAGGATCTGGCGGCGAAAAGCGGGCTGACGCCGCCGAAGGCCAACGCGGTCCGGCAATGGTGCGGGATCGATCGTGACGCCCAGTGTTGCCACGTCTTCCAGCACGGCAGCATGAAGTTCCCGTGTTACTCGGATCATGCCCTGACGAAGATGAGGCAGGCGGTCGGGGAACACGGAATCGACGCGATATGGGCTGCGCACAAGGGGAGGGTGGCGGAACTGGTGCGCGTATCGGCTATCGAAATGACGTGACCTGCACACCGCCGACCGCCCGGAATCGCGGCTCGGGAAACCCGAGCTTCCCAACCATCCCCTGGCCGAGGAACCCGAGGGGGCAGGCGGCCAGCCCCAGCCATTCCGCGCAGAGGCACAACGTCGCGATCAGGCAGCCGGAGTCCCGAAGCACCAGCGTCGCCGCGTGCTCGTAGGCGGCGTCCGCCTTGTCCATATCGGCCAGCAGGCGAAGCGTGCATCCGCGTGTTGCGCCGACCACGGCGACGAGGGCGGCGGCGTTCGCGGCGGCGATATGGCCGCTGTCCACGTCGAGCGTCCGAAACGCGTGCTCGCGCGGATCGTAGAGGAACGCGCCTTCGGCGGACTCCGGGATGCACACGACGGAGATGGGATGCAGCGCCCCAGCAGACGGTGCCGCGCGCCATTCCACCGGCAGTCCCGCCCGGCCTGCGGGGGCATGCCCCTTGGTCGCCACCGCGTGCCAGAGGAGTTCGGCGACACGATCGAGTTCCACCGGCCCACCGACGGCGGATCGCCTCGACCGCAGCACGTCGATGAAACCGCGCGGCGCTGGATCGGCGGGGATCGGCAGCATCTCCACGCCGGTGCCGCGCGGTTCGAAGGGTGCCCATGGCAGCGGAACCGCGCGCGGCTGCGGCTCGTCAGTAGGGATCCAAGCCAAGGGCTTCCCACGTCCGGTAATGTTTGACGCACCCGCGGCAGCTTCCGCAGGCGAGGTTGCCGACGTGGCAGGAATGGGCCCACGCCAGCACCTCCCTGGGGATGCCGGACGCACGGACAAGTTCCGCCGCGTCCATCCCGATGGCGGGGGCGGACACCGTGATGCCGCCTTCCTGGAGGGACATGAGCCGGGAGATGGCGTCGACGAACTCGGGCCGCCCATCGGCGTGCGCGCCATCGGTGACCAGCGCGCCAACCATCAGGTGTGTCACGCCAATCCGGACAGCCGCCATTCCCGCGAGTGTGAGGATCAACTGGTTGCGGAACGGCCACCATTCCGACACCGGCGCCACCGCGGCCGGTGCCGTGCCCGCCATGTCGCCCGAGCCCAGCGAGGAGCAGTCCGCGCGCACCACCTCGTGCCGGATGCCCATGGCTTCGCAGGCCGCCGCGCTGGCGGTGATCTCCGCCTGCGCCGGACGCTGGCCGTAGTCGACCGTAATGGCGACGTCTGGACGTTTCCACCACGCGATGGAAACGGAGTCCATTCCGCCGGAGAGAAGCAGTCCGATCATGATACCGGCAACCTCCACACCGCGCGGTAGACCGCCGAGGTGTAGTCGTCCACCACCTCGCATCCGGTCCCGACCACCATCTTCAGGTCCTCCGGCTTGACGTTCTCGGCGAACGCCACGACGGGGATGCCGAGCTTCACCGCGTAGCCGACCTCGAAGACCGTGCCGGGATCCATGCCGTTCAGGATCGCGAACATCACATCGCTGGCCTCCAGGCCCTTGATGTCGGCGGGGGCGACGACCTCGGCGCGGCCAGGGCCGACCGCGTGCACGGGGGAGAAGACCTCCGCCCCCATGTCCAGCAGGACGGCGCGCGTCTCCTCGACCAGCCAACGCTGCGCCAGATCGAAGAACGGCCCGGCCAGGTAGATCGTCCCCTTCCCGGGCGTCACCGGCGGGTCCGACAGCGCGGCCAGGTCGGCGGGCTGCCGGATCGGCAGCGTCCGACGGTTGCAGTAGTCGGCGGTGGCACGGGACGCGAGATCCGCGGCCTGGACGGGGTCCATTCCTTGGACGCCCCATAGGGCGGCGAAAGTGGCCGAGAACACGTCGCCCGAGCCGATCTTCCAGACGTATTCGGTGCTGTAGACAGGGACGGTTGCCGTTCCGCCCGGCCAAGCCACGAACGCGCCGTGCCCGCCCATCTTCAGGACGACAACCTCGGCGTTCTCGGTCCGCATCAACCGCCTCGCCACCTCGTCCGGCTCGTCGGTGCCGACCATCGACATGGCTTCGTAGCGGTTAAGCACGACCGCCAGACGGTTCGCCTTGGAACCGTTCTCCGAGAACGGCTTCGCGCCGAACGCGGACTGCGGGTCGTGCACGGCGACCTGGGCATCGACCACCGCGTCCCCTTCGAGCATGCCGTATCGCAGGACGACATCGCCCCGCACCCGCAAGGGGGCGTGCGTCACGATCCGGTCCGGAGACGGTCGGATGACGGGGGTCGCCAGGGGATGGAGATAGGAGAAGGACACCGGGTGCTGCGCGTCGCGCGCGTCGAGGGTGAACCCGAAGCGCGCCGCCAAGTCGTCGGCGTCCACCCGCAAGCTGGCGTCGACATATGCCACGAGCGTCGTCGGCACCAGCGACGACACCGCGGCGGCGGCCCGGCCGCCGGAACCGAACACCTCGTTCCAGAGCGGTTGTATGCACTTCTCGGCATACAGCCCTCCGACGACGATCAGGGAATCCATCAGATGGGTTCCACCCGGACCTCGTAGGCGCCGCCCGCGATCCTGACGATCACAGCACGGTAGGCGACTCCGTGGTTTGTGATGCAGCCGATGACGTCAAGGTACCCGCGGAACGTCAGGGAACCGGCGGCTCGTCCGCCGACGCCGACCACCAGCACCGGCCTGGTGCCGGAGGTGGCCACCCAAACGTCCAGAATGCTCCCGACCGTCAGCGTGGCGAGGATTGCCGGGTTCGGGCTGTTGATCGGACCTTGCCTTACGGTCAGGCAGGGATCGGGTTGTCCATCGCCTCCGCCGCCGAAGTCGCCATCCCCTCGTCCTCCCCCGCTTCCCGACATCGCGTCTGCTCCCTCCGTGGACGGTGTTTAACGTCCTGAAGCACGGAACCGGGGTCAACAAGAAAGTTGAGAAAGCTCGTGGATATCCTCCTCATTGTATCCCACATCACCGCATCCATGACGGATGCGCGTGCATGGGCTCGCGTGCAAAACTGGAGGAAACGCTGCTCAAGCTCGGCATATCTCCGGGCTGGGTCCGCGTTCTCGGGAAACACGCCCATCACCCGGCAGGCCCGGACGACGTGGACGTCGAGGATGGCGACCTTGTCGCTGCCCCGCCGGTTGCGCACGATCCAAGAGGCGGTCTTCGGACCGATCCCCGGCAGGGCCAAAAGCGCATCCCGGAACCCCACGTCGTCAAGGGCCGACTCGTTCACGCCGTGTAGACCACGGAGCGCTGCCGCGAGGTAGGCCGACCGTTGGCGGGCGAACCTGTAGCGGACCGCGCGCCCTTTCACGATCAGGGGGGCCGACAGCAGGCGCAGGAGCTCCTCCTCCGGCAAAACCTCATCGGGGGCTTCCCGAAGTTCGTCGCGAACCCGAGCGAATGCCGCGAGCCCGACTTCGGCGGGAAGGCCATGACCGCCGAGGATGCAGGCGGAAACCTCCTCGGCCAGGGTGCCGCCGAGACGGAAACCGTGGTTGGGAACGTCGCCCTCCATCCAGGCCGCGGCCGACCAGAAGGCGGGGGTCAGGGGATGCTCGTGGCGGCCCCACTTCACGCCGGGCAGCAGCCACTCGTCGGGATCGGGCAAGTCGAGGAACCTGTACCCGTCGCCGAACGACGCGATCACCTGTTGCATGGCCGCCTTCCATATGGAATCCATATGCAAGATGCAATTTGGCGACTCGCATGTCAACGACCGGTGACGAACTCCTGAGGGCGGTGAACGAACGCATGGCGCGGCTTCGCCTGCGCCAGGAGGATGTCGCCGCGGCGTGCGGATGCACCCAGGGACACCTCAGCAAGGTTCTGAAACATAAGGTGAAACTGGCCCGGAAGACCGAGGTGGCGCTGCGCGGTTGGCTGGGGAGCGCCGACGGCAGTGACGGCACCGACGACGCTCGGGAGGCCCGGGAGTTGGTGGACCGTCTTGTTCAGGGCCCCGCCGAACGGCGCATGCAGATTATGCAATTGCTGCGGATCATCGACGGCATGGCGAGGTGACCGGCTTCCGTGACGGAACCCGGCGGGAGCCGGACGAACACATCCCAGCCACTCCCCAGCCGATAACGAAGCCCCCCGGATGATCCGTCGGCGGATGATGGTACGCGGACAGGCTTCCGCGGCCGTCCTGAAACACATGCCGGGCCTCGGGCCGGGGGAAACCTACCGTTGGGTGCCGAATCCCACCGGCGCGGGCTGCCCCATACTGATCCCGGAGGGCATGCCCGCCAGCGCTTCTCGCCGGACCAAGGCGCCCTTGCGCCTGACGCAGCCTGCCGCTACCATGGCGCGATTTTCGTGCTGGGAATCAACCGCCGTCCCGCTCTCCACGAACACGGCTGGCGCTCCTCACCTGCTGCGGACCACGATGGGCAATTTGGATTCAACCCTGCTGGAGCAAGGCATCTATTCCCTGCCCCAGGCGTCACGTCTTGTCGGGGTGCCGCTGCCCAAGGTCCGCCGGTGGATGAAGGGCGGCGTCGTGCGGCGCCGGGGCGAGACGGACTTGGTCCTGGCGCCGCTGTGGTGCCCTCGCCTTCCCGCAATGGACGGCCAGGTGGCGCTGTCGTTCCTCGACCTGATGGAGCTCCGGCTCGTCCATCTCCTCATCGACCAGCACGACATGCGGCTGCCCAAGGTCCGGGAGTGCATCTATGGGTGGCGCCGGTTCGCCGACCGGTACCCATACCCCCTGATCAACCGGAAGGTCGATCTCTTCACCGCCGGGACATCCCTCAAGGCGCGCCTGCATGGCGAGGACGGCGTATTCGACCTGACGACGATGCAGTACGTCATGGGCGAGATCCTCAGGCTCCGGGAACTCGATCTGGACTACGACGACGATCGGGATCTGCCGACGTGCTGGTGGCCCCGGGGCCGGAGCGGCCTCATCGTGGTCGATCCGCACGTCGAGTTCGGCGACCCCGTGACCCGGGAGGGGCACGTGCCGACACGAGCCATCGCCGTGGCGGTCGGTGCCGAAGGCTCGGAGGCCAGGGTCGCCCGCATGTACCGCATCGAGGAGGACGCGGTGCGCGCCGCGGTCGAGTTCGAGAAGGGACTGCGCGCGGGGAATGCCGCCGCTTGAAGCTGCTCGTCGACAACGACCTGTCGGTTCCGCTGGCGGAAGGGCTGGCCCCCCTGCTGATGGCATCACACGGTGTCGAGGTCGCCCACGTGCGTGACGCGTATCCCGGCATGCGGTGGGACGCGGTCTGGCAGCGCCTGTCCGTCGACGGGTGGACGTTGATGAAGGGCGACGGCGAGGCGCGCCACCAGCCCCACCGGCTGGACGTGATCCGCAGGAGCAACGCCAGCATCGTCTTCCTCGCGCCGCGCATCTGGCGGACGCCGGTTCACCAGCAGGCCGGAACCGTGCTTCTCCGCTGGGAGGTGATCGCAGCGGCACTGGAGATGTGCCCGCTGTGTCTGTTCGACGGGCGCGCCGCGACGCCCCTCGCGGTCGGTGGGCATGCCGCCACCGCAGTCGGGGCACCTGGTTTCCGCCGGGCGACCGGCGCCTAACACGCGAGGACGGGGGCGGCGTCTCCGGTCGGGTGCTGGGCGATCCCACCCTTCTACGACGAGCCCAAGGTTTTGGGCGTCGGAGGACCGCACTGGGCGAACGGACGGCATGCTTCACGGCATGCTTCCATGATCGGCCTGAAGGTCCGTCGGCCGCTGCCGCCGCCACGGTCGATATCCGCCCGCCGAGGAGAACCGGCAGGGGCGCCCCCGGCTGGCGACGGCGTTGTTGTCCCTTGCGTCGATCCCGCCGACGTTGACGGGGGTCGGCTTCAGGTTGTGGTGGAGAATCCCGAATGGATAGGACGAGCGCCTCCTCGCGTGCCGTGGGCGAAGCCAGCCCGGGGGCCGTTCGTCGGCGCCATCTGATCGTCGAGGGATGGGCAAGCCCCGGGATCGAGGACCTGCACTTCGACGCGTTGCCTCTTCCCGTCGATCCGGCGGCGATCGTCCGCCGCTGGCGGCTGGGCGAGGAACTGGCGCGCGAGCAGAGGATCGGTTGGGCCGCCGAAGGGCTCGTCGCCTACGACCGCTCCCACGCGGAGAATCTTCCGCGGGGGATATCCTGCTGGCTTGTGGTGGCGGAGGACGATCCGCGGAAGCGGCTGGCAGTCGCGCTGGGCTGCCGGTCGAGGAGGCCGGATGTGCGCCTGCCCCTGACGGATGATGCCGACGAGCGGGCTGCCGCCGCCACGATGCGCGGGTTGCTCAGTTGAAGGACGGATGGCGCCTGAACCAAGCCTCGATTTTCTCGGCGTACCAGCCGGGCAAGGCTCGGGGTTCCTGACCGAGGAATTCCGTCGTCCGATCG
Organism: uncultured Azospirillum sp.; assembly: GCA_965650625.1. GTDB lineage: Bacteria > Pseudomonadota > Alphaproteobacteria > Azospirillales > Azospirillaceae > Azospirillum. The sequence continues at coordinate 52,311 of CBFGPE010000028.1, forward strand.
ATGACGTCGATCCGGAACAGGTCGGTCAGGTCAGGGCGCGGACGGCGCGGCGGCGGCTCGTACAGCGCACGGAACAACGTGACGTTCTCCGGCGGTTCGATCCACAGCTGCGCCAAGTTCCTGATCTGGTGCGAGAACCAGTACCTGAACCAGAACCGTCGTTCGGGCCGCCCCTCCTTTCGCGTGCCGGTGTCCGGCGGGAAGTCGGCGCTCAGGATCAGCACATAGGGAAGATCCTCCTCGCGCAGCCCCCTGTGCCCCCACATGCGGCGCTCGGTTGCGAAGTCCAGGAGCGCGAGAACCTCCTTGAAGTGCAGGCAGGGCACGATTTGCTCCATACGCCTGACGTGCCGTTGCCAATTGTGCCGGAACGCACGCTTGATTGCGCGCTCGGCCTCCGGATCGGGATCGGTCGGAGTGAGGTCGATGTAGGGCTGACCGGCCGGTGCCATGCTCGGGCATTCCGCGCCCTCGGGATGACAGAAGTGCGCGACGCGATCCGGAATGGCCGCCCGATGGCTCAGTCGTGAGGGGCAAAACGGACAGCGCGCGCGGAGGACATCATCCGCGGCTCCCCTGTCCGCGATCCGATGGCCGAAGTCGGCGATGTAGTCCTCGACGTTGATGAATCGGTTCTCGGACGGGTGCAGTGCGGTACGCATATGCCCAGGCTGCTGGTTTTGAAGGCGGCCCAGGACTATCCGACGCTCCGGCCGACCACAAGTACCTGCCGTGTCCAGGACCGCGACAACTCCGCACACGCCCGTCAGGGATGGACCTGAAGCCCGCAGACGATGACCGGGCCGTCGGGAAGGATGGCGCCCTCCGCGGCGAGAAACCGGTACCATTCGCCGACCACCGTCGGAACGTCGCCCAGGAACTTCCACGACGCTCTGGTGCGGTCGCGCACGATCACTTCGACGCCGCCGAACTTGCCGACGCCGAAGCCGTCCAGGCCGTACCCGAGTCCGACGACCAGCACGTCGTCGTCGGACGCGACGACCATGCGGGTGTCCTTCAGGTCCTTGTGCTTGTAGGCGTTCGCCGCCGACCAGACGCGCTCGAACGCGCCGGGGCGGGCAGCGCACAGGGTGGAGACCCGCGTCCTGACGGCGGTCTTCGAGGCTCCCAGGCCGATGGCGGCGCGGTCGGTCAGGCCGTCGATGGCGACGGCGAGTTCGGCGGCCCGGCGCTTCGCCTTGCGCGCCGCCGCCTCCCAGGCGGACGGAGCCGGGTCGGCGGCGTACGCGGCGGAGAGGTCCCGCTCGGCCTGCTCGTAGTCGGCCGCCGCCTCCAGGACGTTGTGCGCGAGGTGTCCGACGGTGTTGTCGAGGCTTCCGGCCATGCGGCTGGTCTCCTTTTCCTGAGGATCATAGCGCAAGGAAAGGGAGATCGCGACAAACGTAGTAGGGTGTGCTGGGGGCGGTCCACCGGCAGCCCAGGCGCCCCACCGGCGGGAGGCGTGGACGCGTTTCAGGTATGCTTCCAGGCCCGCATGACGGCTGTCGTGACCCGTGTCCGCAGAGCCGATGCCGCACGTCTTGCCGCACGCGACCAGGCATGCTGCCCGGCCTCGCGACGAGCCTCGTACGAAAGCCTAACGCGGAAGGCTTCGCGCTCAGTCGGCGGCAGCGGGCGGATCTCGGCGTCGTGTTCACGGAGCTTCGCGAGATAAAGCCGCCAGCCCCGCTCCCACAAGTCCGGGTCCGGGTACAGGAGGCGCATCTTGGCGATCACCTCCTCGTTCGGTTCCAGCGCGAGATCGTCATGAATGACTTTCCAACCGCTGAGATCATCGTCCCAATCGCTGATGCCATCGTCCATCTGGCGTTCTCCTCCCCCCATACGACGCTTTTTGTCGCATCGAGCGGGTACTCCACGGCTGCGGACAACTGGGTGTCGTGCCGCCTGATGGCTGCATCGATGAATGGCGTCAGCCTGTAGTGCATATTTCGGCGGAAAGCACCCAGCGGGAACGGCGGAAAGCGCCCGGGCAGA
>CBFGPE010000029.1:0-53742 GCA_965650625.1 uncultured Azospirillum sp.
CCGAGGATTTCCCGGCCTTCATCGTCAACCGCATCCTGCTGCCGATGATCAACGAAGCGGTCTACACCCTGTATGAGGGCGTCGGCGGCGTCGAGGCCATCGACACCGCGCTGAAGCTGGGCGCCAACCACCCGATGGGTCCGCTGGAACTGGCCGACTTCATCGGCCTGGACACCTGTCTGGCGGTGATGCAGGTGCTGTATGAAGGGCTGGCCGACAGCAAGTACCGCCCCTGCCCGCTGCTGGTGAAGTATGTCGAGGCCGGCTGGATCGGCAAGAAGTACGGCCGCGGCTTCTACGACTACTCGCAGACGCCGCCGGTTCCGACGCGCTGAGGACGGCTGGGTTTGTTTGAAAAGGCCCGCCCTGGGGAACCGGGGCGGGCTTTTTTGTTGGCTTTGTTGGTGAGGGGTTGGCTTCGATTGCCCCCTCCCTAGCCCTCCCCCGCTGTCGCGGGAGAGGGAACTCCGCCGCTTCGGCACTGACTCCCTCTCCCGCGGAACGCGGGGGAGGGTTGGGGAGGGGGCAAAGTACTTCCCCTACCCCTCACTTCGGCAGCGCATAGGCGATCACCGAATCGCCGCCCTTGGTCCCGAGCGAGCCATGGCCGCCGGCCACCACCAGCACATATTGCCGGCCGTCCTCGCCCTGGTAGGTCATCGGGGTGGCCTGACCGCCGGCCGGAAGGCGGCTTTCCCACAGCTGCTTGCCGTTGGACACGTCATAGGCCCGCACATAATAGTCGATGGTGCCGGACAGGAAGGCCACGCCGCCCGCGGTCATGATCGGGCCGCCCAGGTTGGGCACGCCCATGCGGAAGGGCAGCGGGATCGGCGACGCGTCGCGGGTGGTACCGTTCTTGTGCTTCCAGACGATCTTGCCGGTCGTCAGGTCGGCCCCGGCGACATAGCCCCAGGGCGGCGCCTGACAGGGCAAGCCCAGGATCGAGACGAAGGGGGCGAGCTTCACCGCATAGGGCGCGCCGAAATTCTCGTTCAGCGCCGGCAGGCTGAATTGCGGCCGCTCCCCGCCCTGGACATACAGCTCCGTGTCGTTCTTGCGCGGCACCAGCTGCGAGACGAAGGCGAGATAGGCCGGCGTGGTGAAGGCGATCTGGCGCTTGGGGTCGACCGCGATGCTGCCCCAGTTGAACACGCCGAAATTGCCGGGATAGATCAGCGAGCCCTGCAGCGACGGCGGGGTGAAGCGGCCGTCGTAGCGCAGACGCTTCAGCGCGATGCGGCAGGCGAGCTGGTCGAACATCGTCGTGCCCCACATGTCCGCCCCGGTCAGCGGCGGCGGGTCGTAGGACAAGGCGGAGACCGGCTGGGTCGGCGCGCTGTGGTCGCCCTCGGCGGCACCCTGCGGCGCCGGCTTCTCGGTCACCGGCAGGATCGGCTTGCCGGTGCGGCGGTCCAGCACGAACAGTTCGCCCTGCTTGGTCGGCTGAACCAGGGCCGGGACGGTCTGGCCGTTGACGGTCAGGTCGATCACGCTGGGCTGCGCCGGCACGTCATAGTCCCACAGATCGTGATGCACAGTCTGGAAGACCCAGCGCACCTGCCCCGTCGCCAGATCGAGCGCCACCACGGAGGAGGAGAAGCGTTCCACCGCCGGGCTGCGGTTGCCGCCGAACTGGTCGGGCGGCTGGTTGCCCAGCGGCACATAGACCATGCCCAGCTTCTCGTCGACGCTGGAGATCGACCAGCTGTTGGGCGAATTGACGGTGTAGGTCTGACCGTCGGGGATCGGCGCGGTCTGGTCCGGCTTGGCCGAATCCCAGTTCCACACCAGATGGCCGTCGTTGACGTCGAAGGCGCGGATCACGCCCGACTGCTCGTGGACCGACACGTTGTCCAGCACCGTGCCGCCGACGATGACGAGGTTCGCCGTCACCACCGGCGGGGAGGTCGAATAATAGGCGCCGGGCCGGACATTCGGCATGTTGGCCCACAGGTTGATCTGCCCGTCCTGGCCGAAGCCGGTGCAGATCGACCCGTCCTCCGGGTTCAGCGCGACCAGACGGCCGTCGGCGGTCGGCATGAACAGCTTCGACGCACAGGTGCCGGCGCCGGCCGGCATGGTGCCGGTGGCGGGCGCGGCCGGGTTCGGCGGCGTCGGGATCGTGGGGGCGACACCGGGATTGTCGGTGCTCGGCGCGTCGGTGATGGCCGGGGCCGTCTGCGGCGTCGCCGGACCGGGCGATGCGGCGACCGACTGCGAGGCCGCATGGTAGGACAGGCCGCGGCAGGTCAGATGCTGAAGCGCGAGGTTGCGCGGGTTGATCTCCAGATCGCGGCGCCAGACCTCCTTGCCAGTGGTCGAGTCAAGCGCGATCACCAGCTGGTGCGGGGAGCACAGGAACAGCCGGTTCCCGATCTTCAGCGGCGTCACCTCGAAAGTGGTTTCCTTGGGATCGCCCGGTTTACCGCGATGGTCGCCGGTGTGGTAGGTCCAGGCGACCTCCAGCTTGTCGGCGTTCTGCGGCGTGATGCCGGTCAGCGGCGAATAGCGCTGGCCGTAGCCGGTGCGGCCATAGGCCTGCCACTCCCCGTCCGGGATCACGGGGCCGGAGCCGGTGCCTGCATCCGCAGCCCCAGTATCCGCCGCCCCAGTATCTGACGCCGAGGCGGTCTGCTGCCGCGGCGGAAACGTACCGTCGATGCTGTGCGGGTCGGTGAACCAGGAGACGACAGCGACCAGCAGCACGATCACCAGCGAGGCGGTCAGGGCGAGGCCGGTGCCACGGAAGGCGCCGACGGGATAGGCGCCCGGCGCCCGTTCGCCGGCAACCGGTTCACGCTCGCCAAGCCGCCGGGTGATCCAGGGCAGCAGAAGCAGGAAGCCGACCACCGCGATCACGTCGCCGCGCGCCGACAGCCGCCACCAGTCCAACCCCGCTTCCCACAGCGCCCAGATCAGCGTGCCGATCACCAGCAGCGCGTAGATCGACAGCGCCGCCGGCGACCGCTTCACCAGAAGCACGGCGGTGGCCAGGAACAGCACGCCTGCGATGGCGTAGTACCAGGACCCGCCCAGCAGGATCAGCCACAGCCCGCCGCCCAGCGAGCCGAGCCCCAGCAGCGCCAGCAGGATGACCATCGCCCAGAGGGCGACGCTTCGTTTTGAATGTGTCATGGCACGTCCTCAGCCAAAGCCCTTTTCGAACCCAACTCCCAATCGTTGACTTGGTTGCGGCTTTTTTGAGCGGTAACCGCCATGCGCCCGCCGGGGAACGGGCCGGGCGCGCCGACTGTTGAACGGCCAACGATCGCCAAACCACGAAACGGAGGCCGCCATGCACCGCCATCCCTGGAGCGAGGAGTTCGCGAAGATGAGGCCGGAGGCGCGCTATCGCGGCGTCGGACCGCGCAACTACCGCCGCTCCGACGAACGCATCCTGGAGGACATCAATGAACGCCTGACCGACGACCACCACATCGACGCCTCGGACATCGGCGTGAAGGTCGAGGGCGGCGAGGTGACGCTGTCCGGCACCGTGGAGGACCGCGCCGCCCGCCGCCGGGCGGAGGACATCGCCGAAAGCGTGTCGGGCGTCGGCCATGTGCAGAACGACCTGCGCGTCGCCGGCCGCACCACACCGGGCCAGACCACCGCCGTCGGGATGGGCGAGCGGGTGGAGCCGGCAGCCCCGCAGGGCGAGGGCAGCGTGACCGGTCCCGGCGCCCCGGCGCGGGACGCGATGGTGGCCGCGCTCGACAACAGCTCCATGGTGCTGGGCAAGCAGGCGCTGCCGGAGGACGACACCCTGCGGCGCGGCAACGCCATGGCCGGTAGCGAGAGGGCGGGCAGCGAGAGGCGCGACCGCCGCTAGGTCGGGGCCATCTGCATCGGAAGCGCTGCTGCCCTGCGCGGAGGGTCGGAAGGCCGGAGGGGGTACTTAACCGTTGGTTAACCGGCTGGGATCATTGTCCCGCGGCCAATCGAGTATCCCCTCTCAAGCCTTCTGGAACAGAGCAGCTGCCATCATGGGCAACAAGACCATCAAGCTTTCCGACAAGACCGGCTACCGCGATGTCGAACTGGACCAACTGCCGCGCAACGTCCGCGCCGCGGTGACCGACCTGTCGACCAAGAACCCGGTCGCCGACATCATCGTCGACCAGTCCGGCATGCTGTACCGCATCCACCTGTCGGCCCCGGCCAACATGTATGTGGATGTGCTGTCCGTCGCCTGACGCCGCACCTCGGTATTTTCAGCGTTGGGAAGGGCGGCCTGCAGCTATTGCAGCCGCCCTTCGTCGTTCCGGCCCTCCAGCCTTGCCAGCGCGCCGTTCAGCAGCCGGGGCGGCAGCATCGCCACCGCTCCCTCCCGCACCGCCCGCACATCCTCCAGGTCGAGCCCGGTGGCGACGGCCAGCTGGCGGTCGTCCAGCCCGCGGTCTTCCGCCAGAATCATGATCCATCCCGCCAGCGTGCGGGCCTGGGCCAGTTCGGTGCGGTCGTTGAACCACAAGCCACCACCCCGCCCACCCAGCGGGCGGCCAATCGGCGTTGCGTTTTCGAAAGGCATGTCGGGATCGAACGACGTCATGGACGCACCTCCCCTCAGCAGTTTCTTTCGCACTCGCAGCAAAAACACGCGCTCATCGGCTGATTTTGTTCGGCTTCATTTATGAAGTCTGCGGCCGGTCTTCCAGAGGGTGGTAGGCAATATTCGGCACCCCCAACGATCTTTCTCCTGCCTTTTTGCGCTGCGGCATGATCGGAAGGCGCTGGACGGTCCCCTTTCCGGGATTCTTTGAAACTGTCTTCACCGGCCGGGGGCTAGGGCGGAGCGGTGGCTTCGGCGTATAACCGGGGGCATCGTCCCGTTTCCCCCGCGCAGTCCGGACCCGCCGATGCCCGAATCCCCGCTCTCTGGACCGGCCCTTCTCGACCGCATCGACGCGCTGGCGGCGATCAGCGCGGAGGATGGCCGGCTGTCGCGCCTCTACCTGACGCCGGAACACCGTCGCGCCAACGATCTCGTCGCCGCCTGGATGCGCGAAGCGGGGATGAGCGTGCGCGAGGATGCGGTCGGCAACATCATCGGCCGCTACGAGGGCGATCAGCCTGGGCTGCCGGCCCTGCTGATCGGCTCCCATCTCGACACCGTGCGCGATGCCGGGCGCTATGATGGCATGCTGGGCGTGCTGAGCGGCATCGCCGTGGTCGCCGACCTGAACGCCCGCCGCCGGCGCCTGCCCTTCGCCGTCGAGGTGATCGGCTTCGGCGACGAGGAAGGCACGCGGTTCCAGTCGACCCTGATCGGCAGCCGCGCCATCGCCGGCACCTTCGACCCGGCGGTGCTGGAGACGCGCGACGCCGCCAGTACGCGGCTGGCCGATGCGATGACCGCCTTCGGGCTCGAACCCGCCGCCTGGGCGAGTGCCGCCTACGAGCCGCATGCCGTGCTGGCCTATGTGGAGCTGCACATCGAGCAGGGGCCGGTGCTGGAGGCGCTGGGCCGGCCGGTCGGCGTGGTCACCGCCATCGCCGGCGCCACCCGGCTGGCGGTGACGGTGGAAGGGATGGCCGGCCATGCCGGCACCGTGCCGATGACCCTGCGCCGCGACGCGCTGGCCGCATCCGCCGAGATGATCCTGGCGGTGGAACAGCTCTGCTCCGGACAGGAGCGGCTGGTCGGCACCGTCGGCCGGATCGAGGCGTCGCCCGGCGCCACCAACGTCATTCCCGGCAAGGTCCGCTTCACCATCGATTTGCGCGCCGACCGCGACCCGCTGCGGCTGGAGCGGATCGGCGCCGTCCGCGCCCGGCTGGAGGCCATCGCCGACGCCCGCGGCGTCGCCATCGGCTTCGAGACCCTGCATGAAAGCCCCGCCGTCGCCTGCCACCCGGCGCTGATGGCGCAGTTCGCCGCCGCTGCGGCCGCCGAAGGGCTGGATGCGCCGGAACTGCCGAGCGGCGCCGGCCACGATGCCATGGCGGTGGCGGCGCTGACCGACATCGCCATGCTGTTCGTACGCTGCGAACGCGGCATCTCGCACAACCCGGCCGAACGCATCACCGCCGCCGACGCCGAAGCCGGCGCCCGCGTGCTCGCCCGCTTCGTCGACCATTTCCAGCCCGCAAACTCCCCCTCCATCCCGTGACGGACCGCCTGCCATGACCGACCTGTCCCCCTCCCTCGCCGCCACCTTGGATGAGGCGGTGAATGCCCGCTTCGACGACGAGGTCCGTTTCCTGGCGGAGCTGGTGAAGGTGCCGTCCGACAATCCGCCCGGCGACTGCGCCCCCCACGCCGTCCGCGCCGCCGAGCTGCTGAAGGCGATGGGCTTCACGGTGGAGCGCCACCCGGTGCCGGCCGAGCTGGTGCGGGCCAACGGCATGATCAGCGCCACCAATCTGGTGATCCGCCACCGCTTCGGCGATGGTCCGACCGTTGCCTTGAACGCCCATGGCGACGTGGTGCCGCCCGGCGAGGGCTGGTCGAGCGATCCCTATGGGGCGGAGATCCGCGACGGGGTGATGTATGGCCGCGGCGTGGCGGTGTCGAAGTCGGACTTCGCCACCTACGCCTTCGCGCTTCGGGCGCTGATGGCGTCGAAGGCTGCGCTGAAGGGCACGGTCGAGCTGCACCTGACCTATGACGAGGAGGCCGGCGGCGAGATCGGGCCGAAATGGCTGCTCGACCAGGGGATTTCCAAGCCGGACTACGCGGTGTCGGCCAGCTTCGCCTATTCGGTGGTGACCGGGCACAATGGCTGCCTGCATCTGGAGGTGCAGGTCGACGGCAAGTCCGCCCACGCCGCCCGCCCCGACACCGGCCATGACGCGCTGGAGGCGGCGACCGGCATCCTGACCGCGCTCTACGCCCACCGGCCGGAACTGGCGACGCGCCGTTCCGCCGTCGCCGGCATCACCCACCCGTCGCTGACCGTCGGGCTGATCCAGGGCGGCATCAACACCAACGTGGTGCCCGACCGCGTCACCTTCCGCCTCGACCGCCGCATGATCCCGGAAGAGAACCCGGCGGAGGTGGAGGCCGAACTGCGCGCCCTGATCGAGAAGGCTATCGGCGGTCGTGAGGGCATCCGCGTCACCGTCCGCCGCATCCTGCTGGCCCGGCCCTTCCGCTCGGTCGGCGACGCGCCGCGGCTGGCGGCGCTGTTCGCGGCCCATGCGCAGGAGGTGCTGGGCGTGCCGGTCGGCCAGAATGGCATCCCGCTCTACACCGACGCCCGCCATTATTCGGAGGCCGGCATTCCCACCATCCTCTACGGCGCCGGCCCGCGCGACCTGCTGGAGGCCAACGGCCACCGCGCCGACGAGAAGCTGGTGCTGGAAGACCTGCGCCGGGCAACCCAGGTGGTGGCGCGGTCGCTGGCGGAGCTGCTGGGGTAAGCGGCCCCTACCCCACCCGCTCGCCGGACGGCAGGCCCCCCGACGGAAGGCCGAGGCTCCAGCTGGTGAGGCCGCAGGCGGTGGGGTCCGACTGGGCGGCGGTTTCCAGGCAGGTCAGATGGCGGTCGATCAGGCGGTCAAGACGGTCGCGCGCCTCCCAGACCGTAAGGCTGTGGTCGGAGCGGTCGAGATAGACCACCTCGATGCCGGGCAGGCCGTCCAGGGCGCGGCCGCCCTCGCCCAGATGCAGGTAGAACTCGGCCAGGGTCATGTCGTCGCTGCTGTAGACCACCAGCACCCGCCGGCCTTCCGCCGACAGGCGACGGAACATGCGCAGGGCGTGGCGGGTCAGGCCGGTGCGGAGAAGCAGCTTGCGGACGAAACGGCTGGTCAGACGCTTGGCCAGCCCGATGGTGCGGGCGGGCTTGCGGATGCTGGCGCGCAGCCGGGCCGGCTTCAGCGCCTCCAGCAGATATTCCTTGGTGGAGCGGAAGGCGACCGACCGCATCAGATCCATGACGGCGATGCCGCCGCCCAGCTCGAACCGGCCGGGATTCAGCACGATCTGCCCGACCACCCGGTCGTCGCCCAGGCCGGCATGCAGGGCGGGCGTGCCGCCGGCGCACAGGCCGATGACGACGACGCGCTCGTGCCCCTGCTGCTCCAGCCAGTTCAGCGCGGCACGGACGTCGGTGATCACCTCCTTGTTGTAGAGCAGATTGTCGGGGAAGCCCGGCCGGTCGGGGCTGTCGCCGATGCCGGCCGCGTCGATCCGGAGCGAGGCATAGCCGCGTGCCGCCAGCCGCCGCGCCTGGACCACGGTGGCGCGGCCGGAGCCGACATGGTGGGTGGCGCCGCTGTTCAGGAACAGGATGGCGGGCCGGTTGCCGGCTGGATCGGCCAGGACCGGGGTGCAATAGACGCCGAACAGCTCCGGCGCCGACCCGAAGAAGACCGGACGTTCGACCGCGGTCGGCATCATCAGGCCGGCCGGGCGTTCCGGCGGCGGGGTCGCTCCCGTCGCGACCGCTCCGGCGGCGATCCAGCGCAGGACCGGCTCCAGCACCGCGGCGGCCTGCGCGCCCTGGGGCTGCTGGACCAGTTCCATCACGCCGCTGACGCCCATCGGCTCCGCCACCGCACCCATGGCGCGCCAGCGGGAGGCGAGCTTCACCGGCGTCTTTCCGTCCGGGCGGTCGGCGATCAGGATGCGCGGGGCGGGCAGCGCAGGGCGGTCGAAAGGATTGAGGGCACCCAGCGCCAGCGCCGTTTCGGGCGTCACCGGCATGCCGATCACGTTCAGCCAGGAGGCGCGTTCCGGCGGCTCCGGATTGCAGACCGGACGCAGCACGATGGCTGCCAGGGTCTGAAGTTCACGCAGCGCCTTGCGGCCCGAGGTGATCGGCGACACCAGGGCCAGCGTGTCGACGCCCTGCCCCTCTTCCGCCAGTTCCAGCGCCGCCGCCGTGGCGAGCAGCGAGCCCATGCGGTAGCCGACCAGGGTCAGTTCGGTGACGCCGGTGTCCTCGCGCAGGCGGCGGACCGCCGCCTTGACGCCGTCCACCCAGGCGCGCACCCGGTCGGGTTCGCTGTCGTCCCCGGCCGAATCGCCGGATCCGGGATAATCGAAACGCAATGTCGGCAATCCGGCCGCAGCCAGCCCTTCGGCGAAGCGTTTCCAGGCGCGGTGCGCGCACAGCTCCTCATAGCCGTAGGGGCCGCACAGGACCACCCCGCGCAGTCCCTGCGCCGGGTGCAGCCATCCGAAACAACCATCGAACACCACCGGTGTCGGCTTCATGCGTTCCCCCTGTAGCGGACGGGTGCCAGCGCGTTCAGCGCATGGACCTCGCCGTTTGGCACCGGTCGCCCGGCCGACGCCATCCCGTCCGTAACCCCCGACCCAGCCCGCGGCCGCAGGCGGACCACCCGCTCGACGCCGGGCGGAAGATGGAACCATGCGTCTTGCGCCTGGAACCGCTCGTCCTCCACATGCACCGAACAGGCGAACCGCGCGGTGGCGATCCGCAACGCCCAGTCCTCCCCCCGCTCCTCCACCACCGCAGTCAAACCGAGATCGGACCGTGGCAGCGAGCGTCCCTTGGGGAAATAATGAGACTCGTCAATTGGTTCCGCGTCCCTTTCGGCCGACAGCAATTGCGCCGTCACCACATCGTGTGAGATAGGCCCAAACCGGTAGGCGTAAGTCGTGTCAAAAAAGCGGTCGGACAGCTCGGCGGCGGCCAGCGTCGCCGTTCCCCTGGCCGGCAGCATCACCGGCCGCTCCGCCTTCAGCACCGGAACCATTCCGTCCCGCCAAGCGGTCAGCCGCAGCAACGCCTCCACCGGTTGGGCGGTGTCGTTGACCAGATGCACCGCCAGCCCGTTGACGCCCTCATCGGTCAGGATCACCCGCAGCGGCCGGAAGGCGCGTTTCAGCGCGTGCCAGGCCGGCTTCGGCGTGCCGTCGGCGGCGACCACGCCCCAGCCGGCGCCCCAACCACCACCAGGCTGGGGATCACGCCACTGCCAGACCAGCCCGCCGGCGCAGCTAGATCCGGGGCGCCGCCACTCGTCGAACACCGCCTGCATCACCTCTCCGGTCACCGCGCGCGACAGGCGGCGGTAGCGGTCGGGGTCCTCGTAGCGCAGACGGCGCGGGTCGACGGCATAGAGCGCCTCAAGGTAATGCTCCCGCACATCCTCGAAGTCCCAGGAGGCGCCGGGATCGCGCGGCACCCGCTCCTTCCAGCGGGGATGGTGGAGCGCCGGTACGCCCAGCGGATCGTCCTCCGGCAGATTGGCGAAGGCGAGGCATTCGCTGGCGAAGCGCACACCGGCCCGCCGGACATCCTCCAGCGGCTTCAGATAGGCGCCGACGCCGTAGTAATGGGTCACCCCGGCATTGGCGATGAAGGGCAGTGCCCCGCCGCTGGGGGAGTTGGCGACGCGGATCAGGTCGGGCCGGCGGGACGCCGCCTCCTCCGCGATCACGGCGGTCAGGGCCGGCTGGGTCCACGAGGCGCGGGGCAGCCCGAGCATGGCCGCCTGCTGCTCCATCTCGCTGCCGCCGCACAGCACCGCCAGCGACGGCGACGCCTGGGTGCGGTCGAGCAGCTGCGCGATCTCCGCCCGCACGCTGTCGAGGAAGGCGGCGTCGGTGGGATAATCGAAATTGGCGAACATGGCGTCCTGCCAGACCAGGATGCCCAGCTCGTCGCACAGCTCGAAGAAGGCGTCGCCCTCATACAGCATGGTGCCGCCGACGCGGACCATGTTGGCGCCGGCCTCCCGCATCAGGCGCAGTTCGGGCTCATAGGACGCGCGGTCGGACGACAGCCCGACCAGATCGACGGGCACCCAGCAACCGCCGCGGCAGAACACGCGGACGCCGTTCACCAGGAGGGCGAAGCCGTTGCCGTCCTGACCACGGTCGACGGCCAGCGAGCGGAAGCCGACGCGGCCGAGATCGATTTCGGCCATGTGTCCTTGCGATCCGATGCGGGCGGTCACGCCGTGCAGCACCGGCTCGCCATGGGTGTGCGGCCACCAGGGCTCGACGCCCGGCAGGGTCAGGTCGGCGCTGAACCCATCGACGCCGTCGAAGGCGAGCGGCGCCGTCAGGCCGGCGACCTCCACCGTTCCCGTCGTACCGGCTGCCGCCCCCTCCACCGTCAGGCGCAACGACAGATGGCCGTCCCGCCCGTCATAGCCGCTGCGCAGATCGGCGCCGAGCACACGGCAAGGCCCGGTCTCCTCCACCAGCTCCACCGGGCGGAAGGGACCGACGGCGTGGATCGACGGGCACCAGCCGGGCATATGGCCCAAGAGAGTGGTGCGGACGAAGCGCAGGCCCGCCGGCTCTGCCAGCTTGGGCCGCCAGCGGGCGCGGCCCTTCTTCGCCGCCAGCACCGGATGCAGGGCGTGGAAACGGATGGACAGCTCCGCCTCGCCGTTCAGCGTCACCGGCACCTCGTGGGCCAGATACATGCTGTCGGAGGTCAGGATGCGCTCGCCGTCCAACAGCACCTCGGCGATGGTGGCGAGGCCGTGGAAACGCAGGGTATGGGGGCCATGGCCGGTCAGGCGGGTGCGGTAGACGACATCCCTGTCATGGAGCGGAGCGGGATCGTCGGCCGACCACAGGCCGGCGACCTGGAGCGCCTGGGCGGCGGTGCCCGGCACCGGGGCCGGGATGCTCTCCGCCCCGTGATCCAATCTGCCGTCCGATCCGCCGGGTGCCGATAGGGTCAGAGTCCATCCCTGGTCCAGAAGGATCTGCCGGCGTCCGGTGACGGATCGGATACGGGCCATCGCCACTCACCCGTATCGCCGGGCCAGACTGCCCATGACGGTGTCGTAGCCCCGTTCCAACCGGTCGAAGCTGTCGGTCAGGTCGGGTGCCTTGCGCCGGGCCACGGTGCGGGCCAGCTGGAACTGCATCGCCTTGGCGCCCTCGGCGATGGATTGGCAGGCCTCCACCGCGTCGGCCGGGCCGTCGAGCCAGCGGACATGGGCGCCCAGCAGCTCGAAATTGGCGCCGAGCTGACGCAGCAGATTGAAGGCGTAGAGGTGGAAATACTCCATCGGCCGACTCAGCAGCCGGTAGAGATGCTCCGGGAAGGCGGCACGATAGGCTGTCACCGGATTGCCGGCCGGACGGCGGGCGAGGTGGCGGCGCATCAGGTCGAGCGAGGCGGTGACCAGCGCTCCACCCTCCAGCGGCGGCGTGCCCGGCTTCACGAACTCGACATAGGGGAAGAGCGGACCGGCCGCCGCCGCGGCGACGCCCTCGTAATCGGCGCCCTCCAGCCGGTAGAAGCCGGCATTGTGGAAGTAATCCATGGTCCGGGCATCCGGATCGATGCGGACGATGCCGACCGTCGTCTTCACATGGGTGGTGCCATAGGACGTGCCGCGGGTGTCCGGCAGATGGAAGCCGTCGACCTCCACCAGCACCAGACCGCCGTCAGCCTTCCGCTTCAACTGCTCCGCCACATGGGCTTCGACGCTGTCGTAGATCGCCAGTTCCTGCACGCGCAGGCCGTACAGCGTCTCCAGATCCTCCAGCGGCACCTTGAAGAAGGTGAACTGGTCGCCTTCGAAATCCTGGGTGACGGTGAAGCCCAGCATCGCCCGCGGTTCCAACCCGCGGGCGTGCAGCGCCTCGATCCACAGATCGACGTAGCAGTTGGTCTCCGGCCAAATCCGTTCCCCCTGGTGCAGGGGATGGCGGTCGTAGCCGTCGGGCCGATGCGGAGTCCACATGCTGGCGGTCACCCCCACAGGACCTTGCGGACCGAGGCCGGCCACTGCGCGGTGTCGAAGCCGTGGTGGCGGAACAGCGCCAACGCCACGCGCTCCATGCCGAAGCCGACACAGGCGGTGTGGGCGACGCCGCCGTCGGCGGTGTGGATGTCCCACAGATGGCCGAAATGGTCCTGGTGGTAGTTGAAGCTGAGGCAGGCGGTCGGCTTCTCAGCGCTGGTGATCGGGATCAGCAGCTCGAACTTCAGCTTCTGCTCGCGCTGGCTGTTCGACAGCATGGCCCCGGCCCGGCCGAAGAAGGGATCGTTGGCGACATCGACGTCCAGCGGCACCTCCAGCGACCCCATCATCTCGCGCCCGCGCTCCAGCCACAGCTCGCGGAACTCAACGACCTGATCGGGGGTGCCGATGCGGATGTACTCGCGCATGCGGAACAGCTGCATGCGGGCGGGGTCGATCGACGGTTCGCGCCGGAAGCAGTAGGAGAAGACGTCGATCAGCTTGCCGTCACCGGGCAGCGCGCCGCGTTGGGCGATGGTCGGATAGACCGGGTAGCAGGCGGCCGGCGTCATCACCACGTCGGTCACGACCTGATCCTCGGTCCAGTCCTGCCCCTCCTCCAGCCGGCGCAGCAGGGTGCGGTGCGCCTTCTCGTCGCCGCCGAAGGCGTGAATGGTGCCGGCCAGATGGGGAAAGCTTTTCAGATACTCGCTTTCCTCGAAATACTGGCGGTTCAGGGCCGGCGGGAAGCGCATGACCTCCGCCCCGTCCTGCCCGCCCCAGCGGGTGACCAGGGCGTCGAAACGCTCAACCACATCCTCGAAGACGCCGCTGCGGCCATAGAGGCCATCCACCCCGGTGGGGATCAGCAGCCCGGACTCCACCAGCTCGTCGCGATAGGCGGCCTGCGCCGCGGTGATGTCGACCATGTTCATTCGAAGGGCCCCAACCCGTCCCGCTGGACGAGAAGCTGAGTGGCGACATGCGACATGATGCGGTCGTTGCCGATCATGAGCGCGGCGGAATGGGCGTCGCGCAGGTGGCGACCCAGGCTGTAGGGGGTGTCGTTGCGGTAGCCGGCCAGACCGCAGGTGCGGATCGCCGCCTCCACCACCTCGCGCACCAGTTCGGAGGTGGTGACCTTCAGCGTGCTCATCGCCGTGGCGAAGGACAGGCTTGTCAACTGCTCCGGCGAGCCGCAGGCCATCTCGTACTGGCGGATGGCGGCGATGACGACTGCCTTCATCTGCTGAAGCTTGGCCGTCGCCTCCGCCAGCCGCACGGCCGAGGCCGGGGTGGTGCCGGGCTTGCGCTTGGCCTCCGAGCGGACGAAGGCACGGGCGCGGCTGACCGCGTCGGCGGCGATGCCGAGCCAGGTGCTGCTCCACAGGATGTGGGTGACCGGCAGCATGGTCTGGGCCGACAGGTCGGCATAGGGCAAGGGCAGGATCTGGTCGATGACGCCCGCCGCCTCCAGCCGGTAGCCGTCGGAGCAGGTGCCGCGCATGCCCATGGCGTCCCACAGCGAGGTCTTCTCCAGCCGGTAATCGTCCTTGGTCACCACCACCAGCACCTGATCCGACGACGGCGCGTCGGGGTTGCGGCGCGCGGTGACCAGGATCACGTCCGACTGGTCGCCGTAGGAGATGACCGACGCGTTCTTCGCCAGGGTGAAGCGGTCGCCGTCAGCCTGAACGGCGCAGACGCTGTTGCGGATGTCGCCGCCGGTCTCCTTCTCGGTCGTGGCGGAGCCGAGGAGGAGCTGGTCTGCGGCGAGGCGCGCCATCAGGTCGCGGTGCCAGCCGTTGTCGCCATGGTTGACCAGACAGGCGACCTGGATCTGGTGCATGGCATAGATCATGCCGGTGGCGGCGCAGCCGCGGGCCAGCGCGTGGCAGGCCGCCGCCACGTCGAACAGCGAGGCGCCGGTGCCGCCGAGCTCCGCCGGGACCATGACGCCCAGCAGGCCTTGCTCGCGCAGGGCGTCGAAGGCCTCGGTGGGGAAGCGGCCGTCGCTGTCGACGGCATCGGCATGGCGCGCGGCGATCTCGGCACCGACGGCGCGCGCACGGGCCGCGACATTGACCTGAGCGGGGGCTTGCGCCCGCTCGGCCAGGGCGGCGGCCGCGGCGGCGTTCACGCCTCGCCCCCGTCGACCAGACCGCGCACCGCGTCGCGGATCGCGGCGATGCTCTCGAAGGTGCGACGGTTCAGCAGCTTTTCCGGAAACTCGACGTCGAACTGCTCCTCAAGCCCCAGCATCAGGCCGACGCAGCCGTGCGAGGTGAGGCCGGCGGAATAGAGGTCGTCGTCGATGGCGAGGGTGCCGGCATCGACCGCCAGCCCACCGCACTCCGCGAGGACGGAACGGATGCCGGCGACCATACCGTCGTCGCTCCCTCCGGTTGCGGATGGGGGAAGCCCGGCGGTCCCAACGGTCATGGAGCCCTCAAAGGACGGATTGGCGAAAGGCTGGCTGGCATCCTGCGGCATTCTCGAAATCCCTTGGGTAACGTGCTGATCCCAAGCTAGCCACGCCACCCCGGTGCTTCCACTCGGCATCGGTATGGCCGTCCCGCTATCCAAGTGATCGGCATTTCACCGGTGGGGGTAAGCACACGGATAGGGTCGGTCGATGGCCGGGATGCCTTTCGTGCTGCCCGCTATGGCCATGATCCACGCGCATAGGCCTGGGCTTGGCAGTTCGGAAGCGGGTTACGGACTTTCCCGCCGAAGAAATTTTCACACCGGCAATGGGTAGGATTTCCGCATATCGGAAGGTCTATGACTATCTTTTCGAGTTAGCGGAAAAGAGATTGACGGCTGCTCACCGCCGCGAAAATCATGCAAGGGGTGGTGTGGCCGATGGTCGCAAGTACATCTTGGAGCTTGCAGTTCCATGATTGCGCACAATGCGGACTTGCGGCCGGCAGCGACCATATCCGCCCTCACCTGCTCTCCCATACCTGCTCCCTGGGGAAACCGACGCCATGACCACTGCCGCACCCGCCGTCCCACAGTCCGGGGTTGCCGAAACCGGGCGCCGTCTCGGCGTGCGGGCCAAGCTGATGCTGTCCTTTGCCGGCATGGCGGCGATGACGGTGGCGGCCAGTGCCGTCGGCCTGATGTCCTTCTCCGCGGTGGAGCGGCCAATGGCGCAGATCGCCGACACCAGCCTGCCGGAGATGGAGCTGGCGACCCGGCTGGCCGGTGAAAGCGGCGCCATCGCCTCGGCCGCCCCCATGCTGGACGGCGCCGCCAGCCAGGAGGAGCGGGAGCGCATCCGGACCGAGGCCAAGGAACGCGCCCGCGGCTTCCTGTCGCTGGTCGACGAGCTGGCCGGGCGCCGTCCGCAGGACCCGCTGCTGACCGAGGTTCGCGAGACCGGCAACGCGCTGATCGCCACGCTGGACGGCATCAACGACGGCGTGGCGCGGCGCCTGTCCCTGCATGACCGGCGCGAGGCCGCGTCCACCCGGCTGGCCCAGACCTATGACGGCTTCCTCAAGACGCTGGCGCCGCTGGTCGATGGCGCCGGGGAGGCCTTGCAGCAGAAGGGCATGGCGCTGGACGGCGGCACCGACCGCGACATGGGGACTCTGTCGGACGCCGTGCGGTCGATGATCGCGCTCTACGACCTGCGCAGCGGCATCGCCGGCGCGCTGGACGCCATGAACCGCTCCGGCACGGCGCAGGACGCCAAGACCATCGGCGAGTTGCAGCAATCCTATCTGGAGGCGTCGTCGCAGGTGACGGCCACGCTCGGCACGCTGGGCGATCGCCTGCCCCCCGACAGCGCCGGCAGGATCGATGCGCTGTTCCTGTTCGGCTATGGCAAGGACAATGTCTTCGACCTGCGCCGCGCCGCCCTGGATGGCACCGAGAACAGCAGCGGGACCGTGGACCGCCGGCTGGCCGAGCGGCTGACCGCCGCCAGGACGCAGGCCGCCCAGTTGCTCGACGGGCTGAAGGCGCCGCTGCGCAAGGTGCAGAGCGACATCAAGCGCGCCAACTTCGACATCCGCTCGCAGGTGCAGGGGGCCATTCAGGACCTGCTCGGCAGCGGGTTGGAGCGCTTCCGCACCAATCTGGAGCTGTCGACCTACGGCACCGCCCTGACCGGCGCTCTGAACGAGGCGGCGCAGGCCCCCGACGCCGCCCGCCTGGATCTTCTGGAGAAGCGCTTCAGCGCCGCGTCCTCCGCGCTGTATGAACGTGTCGGCACCCTGCGCGGCCAGTCCGGCGACAATGCCGCCGGCACCGAGGTGCTGGCGGCGCTGGTGAAGGCGCTGATCGGCTTCGGCCGCGGTGAGGAAGGGGTGATCGCGCTCCGCCGCGCCGAACTGGCGGCGGCGGCCGACACCGAGCGGATGCTGGCCGAGAACCGGCAGCTGGCCCAGCGCTTCGCCGCCACCGTCGACCGCGAAATCGCCGCGATGCGGGACCAGGCGAAGGCGGCGGTCACCGGCACCGAGGGCACCATCGCCGCCGGCCGCCACATGCTGATCCTGTTCGCCGTCGGCAGCCTGATCGGCGCCGCGCTGCTGGCCTGGCTGGTGGTCGGCCGCCACATCGTCGCCCGGCTGAGCGCGCTGTCCGACGCCATGCGGGAGATCGCCGAGGGCCGGCTGGATGCGCCGATCCCCGCCGCCGGGGCCGACGAGATCGGCGACATGACCCGCGCCCTGATGGTCTTCCGCGACACCGCCAACGAAGCGAATGCCGCCAATGCGCGGGCGGAGGCTGAACGCGGCCGGGCCGCCGGCGAGCGCCGCCGCGCCATGGTCGAGATGGCCGGGAATTTCGAGAGCAGCGTGCGCGGCGTGCTGGACCGGGTGGCGCAGGCCGCCGGCGAGATGCAGGACATGGCCGAACGCATGACCCGCAGCGCCGACCTGACCGCCGGGGAGGCGACGACCGCCGCCGGCAGCTCGCAGCAGGCAGAGGGCAACGTCAAGGCGGTGGCCGCCGCGACGGAGGAGCTGTCGGCCTCGATCCAGGAGATCGGCACCCAGGTCCATGCCTCCAGCCAAATCGCCCGCAAGGCGGCGGACGAGGCCGAGCGCACCGACCGCACGGTGGAAGGGCTGGCCCAGACCGCCGGCCGCATCGGCGAGGTGGTCGGGCTGATCCAGTCCATCGCCGGCCAGACCAACCTGCTGGCGCTGAACGCGACGATCGAGGCGGCCCGCGCCGGGGAGGCCGGAAAGGGCTTCGCCGTGGTGGCGAGCGAGGTGAAGGGCCTCGCCACCCAGACCGCCAAGGCGACGGAGGACATCTCCGCCCAGATCGCCGCCATGCAGTCGGTGACGCAGGAGGCGGTGGACGCCATCCGCTCCATCGCCGGCACCATCCGCGAGGTGAACGAGATCGCCGCCACCATCGCCGCCGCAGTGGAGCAGCAGAGCGCCGCCACCCGCGAGATCGCCCGCAATGTCGGCGAGGCGGCGGACAGCACCCAGCATGTGCGCGGCAACATCGACAGCGTCGCCGACGCGGCGCGCGAGTCGGGGGAGTCGGCCAACCGCGTGCTGTCGGCCTCCTCCACCGTGCAGGAGCAGCTGCGGACGCTGGCCGGTCAGGTCGACGGGCTGGTGGAGGAGATGCGGGCGGCCTGAGGACGGCTTACCGTTTAAGGCGGTGGGCTACGGCCCGTCCGCCAGTTCCCGCAGGGCGGTCACGTCGCAGCGGAAGCGGTTGGGCCGCAGCTCGTCCAGCAGGCCCTGCCGCTTCAGTTCGGCGACGACGCGGCTGGCGGTCTCGGTGGTGATGCCCAGCACGGCGCCGACATCCTCCCGCCCGAAGAAGTCGCATTCGCTCTGGTCGTCGACCAGGGTCAGGAACAGCCGGGCGACCCGCGCCCTGGCGCTGCCGGTGCCGAGTTCGACCAGAAAGGCGTCGGCCCGCTCCACCGCCTGATGCCAGCGCCGCATCAACTGCTGGTGCAGATGCTGCGTCTCCTCCGACAGTCGCTGGATCACGGCGCGGGGGATGCGGCAGGTCAGGACGGGGTGAATGGCGATGGCGGTGTGGCGGTAGGGCTCGCCCAGCGCCGCCTCCAGCCCGGCGGTGTCGCCGGTGCGCAGCAGCCGGACGATGCGCTGGCCGCCGTTGGGGAGATACTGCACCAGCTTCACCAGCCCGCCGCGCACGGTGAAGAGCGCCGCCGGCTCGTCGCCGACATGGTAGAGCGCCGCCCCCGGCGCCACCGTCATCTCATCGATCGGCAGATGGATCAGGTTGAAATCGGATTCGGTCAGATCGGCGAACAGCGCCGATTCCCGGATGCCGCACCCCCGGCAGTTCGCCAGCCCCCGCCATGCCGCGTTGATGCTGGTCTTCTTCACGCTCATGTCCATGGTTGTGCGGGCGGCGATGCTGTGGGTACGAACGGTGTCCGCCGCGCAGTGTGGCAGCTTTTTGGATGGGTTCCAAGTTTCCGGAAAAGAAAGGGTCAGGCCGCGCTTTCCGTCACCGGCAGGGTGTCCCGCACCTCCTCGCGCAGGGTGACGGCGCCGTTGGTGCGCTCCAGCACCAGCTTGCGGCCGTGGTGGGCGTCCAACCCGGCATGGTGGCCGATGGTCAGCAGGGTAGCGTTCGGCAGTTCGCGTTCCATCAGGGTCAGCAGCTCCTCCTCCGCCGGAGGGTCGAGGCTGTCGGTGGCGTCCTCAAGGAAGATCCAGTCGGGGCGGCGGATCAGCAGCCGGGCGAAGCCCAGGCGCTGGCGTTCGGGCACCGACAGCACCTCGTCCCAGCGGTCGAGGCTGTCCAGCCGGTCGACGAGGTCGGGCAGCCCGACGCTGACCAGTGCCGCCGCCGCCTTGTCGTCGGCCACCGACGAGGCCGTGCCGGGATAGGCCAGCACCGCACGCAGGCTGGCATGCGGCAGATAGGGGCGTTCGGGCATGAAGAAGACGCGGGTGTGGGCAGGCAGGGTGATCAGCCCGCGGCCCCAGGGCCAGACGCCGGCCACGGCCCGGAACAGGCGGATGGTCGCCGTCGCGTCGCCGCCGATCAGCACGCGGTCGCCCGGCCGCACCTCCAGATCGAAGGGATGGACGACCGGCGTGCCGTTCGGCTCGTCGATGGCGACGCCGGTGAAGGTCAGGGTCTTGTGCTCGTCCGCGCGGACGACCTGGATATGGCCGTCCGGCACGTCGCAGACCTCGCGGTCCAGCCGCACCAGCGCGTCGTGCAGGTTCAGCACGCGCTCCACCGAGGCGCGCCATTCGGCGGCGCGCGGCAGATTGTCGATCGGCCAGGACAGGGCGCCCACCGTCTGCTGGAAGGCCTGTGCCGTCTGCATCAGCACGCCCAGCGTGATGGCGCCGGTGATGTAGCGGGGGGCGGCGACCAGGATCGGGAAGGCGGCGGACAGCACGGAATAGCTGGCGCTGAACACCATCATGTGGCTGAGCGCCCTGGTCTGGCCGTTCCAACCCCGCGCAACCCCGGCGAACAGGCCGGTGAGATGCCCGCGCTCCGCCGATTCCCCGTGCAGCAGCGCGATGGTCTGGCCATTCTCGCGGATGCGGGCCAGCGCGAAGCGGAAATCGGCCTCGTAGCCCTGGCGCCGGTTGACGGCGTTGACCAGCGGCTGGCCGATCAGCATGGCGATGCTGGTGCCCACCACGGCATAGATCAGCGCCACGAACAGCAGATGGCCCGGCACCGACAGCTCGGTCCCCAGAATCGTGACCGTGATGGTGCCGGACAGCATCCACAGGATGTTGGTGAAGCTGACCAGCAGCAGCGCGCAGTAGGTCAGCGAATGGCCGAGGTCGATGGCGACCTCCGCCGTGATGCGGATGTCCTCGGCAATGCGGCCGTCGGGGTTGTCATGCTCGCCCGGCATATAGGCGATCTGGTGATGGCGGCCACGGCGGAGCCAATCCTCCAGCAGTTTGCGGGTCAGCCAGTCGCGCCAGCCCATCTGCAGCCGGCGCTTCACCCGCAGATGCAGCACGACGATGACGATGTTGTAGACGATAATCAGCCCGACGACGGCGATCATCGTCATCAGCCGGTCCATGGAGCGCT
Organism: uncultured Azospirillum sp.; assembly: GCA_965650625.1. GTDB lineage: Bacteria > Pseudomonadota > Alphaproteobacteria > Azospirillales > Azospirillaceae > Azospirillum. The sequence continues at coordinate 20,677 of CBFGPE010000029.1, forward strand.
GTTCGAGCGCGTCGAACAGCCGCTCGCTCCACAGATTGATCAGCACCGGGATCGACACCTGCCCGATGGTCAGTACGATCAGCGCGACGGTCAGCACCCAGACGGTCACCCGGGTCCGCCCGAACCAATAGCCGCCCGCCAGCCGCAGGAAACGGCGGGTGAAGCCCGGTTCGTCGCCGTCGGCGGGCTTGTTTCCGCCCGTCTTGCCGTCTGTGTCGTCGGTCATGCCGCCCATCCCGGGCCTCCGCCCTCAATCCTCGCCGTCCGTATGACTAACGAATAGGACGCGTATTGCCAAAAGTACAGGGGCAGGGGCGAAGGAAGGGTTAAAGCCTCCCCGTTCTCACAACCTCGGCGAGGAAGCGATAGCTGTCCTTCGGCGTGCGTTCGAGCGTGTCGTAATCGACACGCACGATGCCGAACCGCTTCGACAGGCCGAAGGCCCATTCGAAGTTGTCCAGCAGGCTCCAGCACAGGTAGCCCTTGACGTTGCAGCCGTCGGCCAGCGCCTTCGCCACCGATTCCAGATGCTCGCGGTAGAACAGCACCCGCTCGGCATCGTGGATCTGCCCGTCCGGCGTCACCACGTCGTCATAGGCGCAGCCATTCTCGGCAATGAAGACGGCGGGATTGCCGTAGTCGGTGCGGAGTTCGGTCAGCAGGTCGTACAGACCCTCCGGCTGCACCGGCCAGGCCATCCCGGTCCAGCGCCGGCACTGCGCCTCGCCCCAGCCGACATGGAAGGGCCGGCCCTCCTCATGCTTCATCGTCATGCGGGAGTAGTAGTTGATGCCGAGCAGGTCGATGGGATAGCGGATCGCCTCCTCGTCGCCGGGCAGCACGAAATCCGCCATCCGGTCGGCCAGCAGCGCCGGGATCTGGCCGCGCATCAGTCCGTCCAGCGTCACCCGGTTCCACACCGCGTCCCAGCGGGCGGCGGCGGCGACATCCTCCGGACGGTCGCTGTCGGGAACGCTCGGCTGCAGGTTCAGGACGGTGCCCAGCGTCAGGCCGGACTGCTCCGCCGCAATGGCGCGCAGCGCGGCGCCCTGCGCGAGGTTCTGGTGATGCAGGGCGCGCAGGATGCCCTGTTCGCCCAGCTTGTGGCCGGGGGCATGCTCGCCCACGCCATAGCCGAAGATGGCGACGACGTTCGGCTCGTTCAGCATCATCCACGTCTTGACCCGGTCGGCCAGCCGGGCGGTGACGACGCGGGCATAGTCGGCGAAGGGGCCGATGATCTCCCGCCCCTGCCAGCCGCCGGCATCCTCCAGCGGCTGCGGCAGGTCCCAGTGGTAGAGGCAGGCCATCGGCGTGATCCCGGCCTCCAGCAGCCCGTCGACCAGCCGGTCGTAGAAATCGAGGCCGCGCGTCTCCACCGCCCCGGTCCCCGTCGGCAGGATGCGCGGCCAGGCGATGGAGAAGCGGTAGCTGTCGAAGCCCGCCGCCTTCATCAGCGCGATGTCTTCCGGGTAGCGGTGGTAATGGTCGCAGGCGACGGCGGCGCTGCTGCCGTCCATGATGCGCCCTTGCGCGGTGAAGGTGTCCCACACGCAAGGCCCGCGCCCGTCGGCATTGACCGCGCCTTCGATCTGGTAGGAGGCGGTGGACGATCCCCAGCGGAAATCGGGCGGGAAACTCAGCGGCCTGGGATCGGCGGCCTGGGACACGGGCTGGCTGAAGCTGTCCATTCTTATCCTCCCACGGGGACGTTCGTTTTTCCCAGCATGCCGCAGCCGGATCGTCTTCGCCATGGGACAAGCGTGCGAACGATGCAGGCGCGACGCGGTGGCGCATCCGGGGCCGGGTGCACGCGGGGACTGTGCGGACCTCTCCGAAAGGCGTAGCCTGTCACGACAAGACGGCGGTCAGCCGCTCCGCTTACGGAGGAAACGCTACATGTCGAACTCCATTGGGCCCAACACCACGAAGATCGTCTTCATCGGCGCCGGCAGCGCCGCCTTCGGGCTCAGCCTGTTCCAGGACCTGTTCTCCACCCGCGAGTTGGCCGGCAGCACCCTGACGCTGGTCGACACCAACCAGGACGCGCTCGACCGCATGGCGGCGCTGGCCGAGGTGATGAACCGCCATGGTGACGCCGGCATCACCATCGAGAAGACCACCGACCGCAAGGCGGCGCTGCAGGGCGCCGGCTTCGTGCTGTGCGCCATCGCCATCGACCGCAACCGGCTGTGGAAGCTGGATTTCGAGGTGCCGAAGAAGCACGGCATCCGCCACACGCTGGGCGAGAACGGCGGCCCCGGCGGGCTGTTCTTCACCCTGCGCACCCTGCCGCTGATCGTCGACATCGTCCGCGACGTCGAGGCGATCTGCCCCGACGCGCTGTTCATCAACCTGTCGAATCCGGAAAGCCGCATCGTTCTGGGCCTGTCGCGCTGCACCTCCGTGCGGACGCTGGGGCTCTGCCACGGCATCTTCCTGGCCCGCTGGTTCATCTGCCAGATCCTGGGCATGGCCGAGAAAGAGGTCGATGTCTGGGGCGCCGGGCTGAACCATTTCCAATGGCTGACCTCGATCCGCGAGAAGGCGACGGGACGCGACCTCTACCCGCTGCTGCGGGAGAAAGAGGCGACGCACGACCCCTCCTTCACCCCGCTGGCGCGCCGCCTGTTCCACGCCTTCGGCCTGTGGGTGACGCCCAGCGACGACCACACCGGCGAGTTCCTGCCCTATGGCTGGGAAGGCGGGGAGCATGGCTTCGACTTCAAGCATGACGAAGAAGGCCGCGTCATCCTGCGCGACCTGATGGACGGCGTCATCGACGGCAGCAAGCCGATCCCCGATGACTGGACCAAGCCGTCCTGGGGCGAGCGGGCGGTGGCGGTGATCGCCGGACAGCTGCACAACCAGAAGCGCTTCATCGAGAGCGGCATCGTCATCAACCGCGGCGTCATCCCCGGCCTGCCCGACGAGCTGGCGGTGGAGGTGCCGCTGGTGGCGGATGCCGCCGGGGTTCACCCGGTGTCGCTCGGCCGCCTGCCCGACGGCATCATCAAGCTGCTGTCGGTCCAGGCCAACGTGCAGCAACTGTCGGTGGAGGCGGCGCTGCGCGGGTCGAAGGAACTGGCGCTGCAGGCCCTGCTGATCGACCCCGTCATCAATTCCAGCACGGCAGCCGTCGCCATCCTGGACGAGTTGTGGGAGGCGAACCGGCCCTATATCCGGGCTTGCCTGTAGGGGGCCCTACGCCCGCCCCCGCCGGATCAGCCGGGCCGAGGCGAAGCCCAGCCCGGCGGTCAGCGCGCCGACGCCGAGGAACAGCGGCGCGAAGCCGGTGTGGGTGGAGATGTAGCCGTACAGAACCGGCCCGATCCCCTGGCCGATGAAGAAGCTCGATGCGAACAGGGCCAGCGCCGACCCGCGGGCGGTCGGCGCCAGCTCCGTCGCCTGGGTCTGCATGGTGTTGTGCAGCATGTAGAAGCCGAAGCCGGCGACCAGGAAACAGAGGCTCACCACCGGCCAGGGCACCGGGAAGGCGATGACCAGATAGGCCAGACCGGCCGCCAGTCCGCCGGCCTTCATCATGCCCCATTGGCCGAGCGAGGCGATCAGCCGCCGCACCACGGCGCTGTAGGCGACGCCGCCGATGGCGAAGGCGGCGATGGTCAGCCCGGCCTGGAAGGCGCCGGCCGCGCCATGTTCGATCAGCACCGGCGCCACGAAGGGGAAGACGCCGAAGATCAGCAGCCCTTCCGCCGCAACCGTGGCGAAGACGAACAGCGACGCCGGGTTGGTCAGCACGGTGGCATAGCGCCGCTGCGCATCCGACACCGACAGGGGTGAGCGGGTTTCCACCTCGCGCGCCAGTCCGATCAGGGCGGCGACACAGATCAGCGCGGTCAGCCCGGCGGACAGGCCGAACACCGTGCGCCAGCCGAAGGCCTCGGCCAACGCGCCCGAGACGGCGGAGCCCGACATCTGCCCGAGGATCACCGCCAGCAGGAAGCGGCTGATCGCGATCTGCCGCTCCTCGTAAGGCACGCGGTCGCCGATCAGCGCCATGGAGGCCGGGATGATGCCGCCGGCGAAGGCCCCGGCCAGGACGCGCCCGGCCATCACCGTGCCGTAGCTCGGCGCGATGGTGGACAGCACAAGGCCGACCGTCAGGACCGACAGGGCGAGCCGGACCAGCCGCGACTTGCCGATGGCGTCGCCGACCGGTCCCAGCACGATCTGCATCAGCGCATAGGGCAGTGTGTAGGCCGACGCCAGCAGCGCCGCCTGCCGAACCGTGACGCCGAGGTCATCGGCGATCAGCGTCAGCATCGGATCGGTGGTGCGCAGGGAAAAGGCGCTGGCGAACCCGGCGAGGCCGAGCAGGAAGATGAGGCGCATGGAGGATCCGGAAAGCGACGGTGACGGCAAAGGCGATGGTTGTGGACCTTAGCCGGATCGCCGGCACGCGTACCGCAGCGCGACGGAGATGGCAGGCATGCGCGCGCCGCGGGATCGTTCGTGTACGGCATTACCTGAGACGTAATCGATTCAGCTCCCGCCATCGGGCAATTCTGGGTTCGCCGGGACAATCCGGCGGCCCGGACAACGAACCGAGAAAGGGACCTGACGATGACCGACGCGACCCACACCCCCGCCGCAATCGCCGACCTCTACATCGCCGCCTGGAACGAGACCGACCCGCAACGGCGCTGCGCCCTGATCGCGCAGGGTTGGAGCGAGGATGCCAGCTATCTCGACCCGCTGGCGGGGGTGAGCGGCCATGACGGGCTGGACGCGCTGATCGACGCCGTGCAGCGGCAGTTCCCCGGCCTGCGCTTCAGCCTGCTGGGGGCCGTGGACGGGCACAATGACCGGCTGCGCTTCTCCTGGGCGCTGGGGCCGGAGGGCGGCGAGCCGCTCGCCCGCGGCACCGACTTCGCCGTGCTGGCGGCGGATGGGCGGCTGCGCAGCGTCACCGGCTTCCTCGACCAGATGCCGACCGCCTGAACTGGAAACTTTTGCAGGGAGATCGATCATGGGCTTCATCCAGACCGACGACGGCGTGCGCCTGTTCTATCGCGATTGGGGAAATCGGAAGGGCAGCCGGCCGATCGTCTTCGTTTCGAGCTGGTCGCTGACCTCCGACGCCTGGGCCTATCAGATGGCGCCGCTCTCCGAGCAGGGATGCCGCTGCATCGCCTTCGACCGCCGCGGCCACGGCAAGTCCGACGAATCGCCGTCCGGCTACGGCTTCGACCGGCTGGCGGACGACATCGCCGCGCTGATGGACGGGCTGGATCTGCGGGAGGTGACGCTGGTCGGCCATTCGATGGCGACGGGGGAGATCGTGCGCTACCTGACCCGGCATGGCGCCAAGCGGGTGGCGGGCGTGGTGATGGTGGGAACCATCACGCCGCTGATGGCGCGGACCGCCGACAACCCGGACGGCGTCGATCCGGCGCTGTTCGAGGCATTCCGGACGGAGCAGCTGCTGCGCGACTTCCCGAAGTGGTTGGGCGACAACATCGACCCCTTCGTGAACGAGGAGACCTCGGCGGAGATGAAGGGCTGGATCACCGGGATGGCGCTGCAATCCTCCTTGTTGGCCCTGCTGGAGTGCAACCGCGCCATCACTTCGGCCGATTTTCGGACGGAGCTGCCGGCCATCACCGTGCCGACCCTGGTCGTCCATGGCGACCGCGACGTGACCACGCCGCTGTCGCTCGCCGAACGCACGGTGGCGCTGATGCCGAACGCCAAGCTGTCCTTCTATGAGGGAGGGCCGCACGGCCTGTTCATCACCCACCGCGACCGGTTCAACGCGGAACTGCTGGCCTTCGCCCACGGATGACGGCAACGATGGCAAAAGATCCAGGCTCGGAGCACTCACCATGCCCCATGGCACCTCTCAGACCACCGGCCGCAACGGCAGGGCACCGGCAGGGCCGCCGGTCGGCGCCCTGCTGCGCTCCTGGCGGCAGCGGCGCGGCCTCAGCCAGCTCGATCTCGCTTGCGAGGCGGACATCTCCACCCGGCATGTCAGCTTTCTGGAAACCGGCCGGTCGCAGCCCAGCCGCGGCATGCTGATCCATCTGGCCGAACGGCTGGACGTGCCGCTGCGGGACCGCAACGCCCTGCTGGTCGCCGCCGGTTTCGCCCCGGTCTACAGCGAACACAGCCTGGACAATCCGGCGATGGAGGCGGCGCGCAAGGCGGTCGATCTGGTGCTGACCGGGCACGAGCCCTTCCCGGCGCTGGCGGTGGACCGGCATTGGCATCTGCTGGCAGCGAACCGGGCGGTGCCGCCGCTGCTGGAGGGGGTGTCGGCGGAGCTGCTGGCGGGACCGGTCAACGTCCTGCGCCTCAGCCTGCATCCCGAGGGGCTGGCCGGCCGCATCGGCAATTGGGCGCAATGGCGGGAGCATGTGCTGTCCCGCCTGACCCGCCAGATCGAAGCGAGCGCCGATCCGGTGCTGGTGGCGCTGCGCAGCGAGTTGCAGGGGTATCCGGCGCCGGCCGCCGCTGACGGTGATGGCAACGGTGGCGCGGAGGGGCACCATCCCGACGTGGTGGTGCCGCTGCGGCTGCACACGTCCGTCGGACTGCTGAGCCTGTTCAGCACGACGACCGTCTTCGGGACGGCGGTGGATGTCACGCTGTCGGAACTGGCGATCGAGGCGTTCTTTCCGGCCGATGCCGAAACGGCGGAGCGACTGCGCGCGCAACTCCCTCTCCCGCCCCGGGAGAGGGAAGGGGCCCAAGCGTAGCTTGGGAAGGGTGAGGGGTTATCCAAGGATCAAGATCCATGTCCGGATTCCCCCTCACCCTCCCGCCTTCGGCGGGGCCCTCCCTCTCCCGGGGCGGGAGAGGGCATTACTCAGCTCATCGCCACGAGGCTGGCGTTGCCGCCGGCGGCGGTGGTGTTGGTGCTGACGGAGCGCTCGTTCATCAGCCAGGCGATCTCCACGCCCTCGCCGCCCATGGGCACGCCCTGGGTCAGGACGATGGGGCCGGGCAGTTCGGCGATGCGGCGGTTGGCGGACAGCAGGCGGGCGGAGTCACCCTCCACCAGCGCCCCGGCCAGGGGACCGGAGGACTGCCAGTTCGCCGTCACCCGGACGCGGGCGGCAAGCCCGGCCGGCAGGGTCTTCAGGCCGGCGGTCAGCGCGGCGTCGCCATCCACCACCACCTTGTTGCCGGTGGCGAGCGCCGCCCCCAGCAGCCGGTACAGGCCCTCCTCCGTCTGCGGCAGCAGCAGGATGCGGCCGCGCGGGATCAGGCTGTAGATGTTCTCCTCACCCACCGGGCCGGCCAGCTCGATGCTGCCGCCAACGGGGGAGCGCTTCGCCAGAGTCCGTACATCGGTGGCGATGTCCGCCTTACCCTGGTCGGCCAGCCAGTCGGCGAATGCCTGGGCCGGCGCACGTACGGCAGCGTCGCCGCGCACTCCGATGTCGAGGGACGGACGTACGGACAGCAGGCGCGACAGGTACAGCGGCCCGCCGGCCTTCGGGCCGGTGCCGGACAGGCCGTGGCCGCCGAAGGGCTGTACGCCGACAACCGCGCCGATGGTGTTGCGGTTGACGTACAGGTTGCCGGCCTCGATTCGGCTGGTCACCCGGTCGATGGTGGCGTCGATGCGGGTGTGCAGGCCGAAGGTCAGCCCATAGCCGGTGCCGTTGATGGCGTCGACCAGCCGGTCCAGATCGTCGCGGCGGAAGCGCAGCACGTGCAGGACCGGGCCGAACACCTCGCGCTCCAGGTCGGCGATGCCGTCGATCTCAATGATGGTCGGCGCGACGAAGGTGCCGTTGGCGGTCTCCGCCGGCAGCGGCAGCGACTCCACCCGACGGCCCTTGGCCCGCATCGCCTCGATGTGGCGGGTGATGCCGTCGCGCGCCTCCGCGGTGATGACCGGGCCGACGTCGACGGCCAGCCGGTCGGGGCTGCCGAGGCGGAGTTCGCGCATCGCGCCCTTCAGCATGGTCAGGGTGCGGTCGGCGACATCCTCCTGCAGGCAGAGGATGCGCAGGGCCGAGCAGCGCTGGCCGGCGCTGTCGAAGGCGGAGGCGATCACGTCGCCGACCACCTGCTCGGCCAGGGCCGAGCTGTCGACGATCATGGCGTTCTGGCCGCCGGTCTCGGCGATCAGCGGGATCGGCGCGCCATCCGGCGACAGACGCCCGGCCAGCTGGCGCTGGATCAGACGGGCCACGTCGGTGGAGCCGGTGAACATCACCGCGCGGGTGCCGGCATGGCCGACCAGGGCGGCGCCGACCTCGCCCGCGCCGGGCAGAAGCTGGACCGCACCGGCGGGAACGCCGGCGGCGTGCAGGATGCGCACGGCCTCCGCCGCGACCAGCGGGGTTTCCTCCGCCGGCTTGGCCAGCACCGGGTTGCCGGCGGCCAGCGCCGCGGCGACCTGACCGGAGAAGATTGCGAGCGGGAAGTTCCACGGGCTGATGCAGACCACCGGACCCAGCGGGCGGTGGGTGTCGTTGGCAAAGCCGTCGCGGACGCGGGCGCCGTAATAGCGCAGGAAGTCGATGGCCTCGCGCACCTCGGCGATGGCGTTGGCGGTGGACTTGCCGGCCTCGCGGATGATCAGGCCCAGCAGGGTCGGCATGCGCGCCTGCATCATGTCGGCGGCGCAGAACAGGCAAGCGGCGCGCTGGGCCGGCGGGGTGGCGGCCCAGACCGGGGCGGCGGCCTCGGCGAACAGGAAAGCGTCGGCGATGTCGGCCGGGCCGGCCTCGACGCAAGTCCCGACGACGTCGCGGTGGTCGGCCGGGTTCAGCACCGGCTGGCTCTTGCCTTGGCGCTCGCCATGACGTTCGCCGTCCGCCAGCAGCGGGGCGGCGGTCCAGGCGACGGCGGCGCTGTCGCGCATCGCGGTGGAAAGCTCGGCCAGCGTGGTCTCGTTCGACAGGTCGAGGCCGGCGGAGTTCGCCCGCTCAACGCCGTAGAGATCCTTGGGCAGGGCGATCAGCGGGTTCTTCTCGCCCACCGGCAGGGCGGCGCGGGCCTGCGCCACCGGGTCGGCGATGAGGTCGTCGATCGACACGCTCTTGTCGGCGATGCGGTTGACGAAGGAGCTGTTGGCGCCGTTCTCCAGCAGGCGGCGGACCAGATAGGCCAGCAGCGTCTCGTGGGTGCCGACCGGGGCATAGATGCGGCAGGGCCGCTTCAGCGGGCCGACGACTTCCTTGTAGAGCGGCTCGCCCATGCCGTGCAGGCACTGGAACTCGTACTGGCCGACCTTGAATTCGCCGTTCAGATGCGCGGCCATCTGATAGATGGTCGCCAGAGTCTGGGCGTTGTGGGTGGCGAACTGCGGGAACACCGCGTCGGGTGCCGACAACAGCCGGCGGGCGCAGGCGGCATAGGACACGTCGGTGTGCAGCTTGCGGGTGTAGACCGGGAAATCCTCCAGCCCGTCGACCTGGGCGCGCTTGATCTCGCTGTCCCAATAAGCGCCCTTCACCAGACGGACCATCAGCCGGTGGCCGCTGCGCCGGGCCAGATCGACGACGAAGTCGATGACGTAGGGGCAGCGCTTGCCATAGGCCTGGACGACGAAGCCAATGCCGTTCCAGCCCTTCAGATCCGGATCGAAGCACAGCGCTTCCAGCAGGTCGAGCGACAGCTCCAGCCGGTCGGCCTCCTCGGCGTCGATGTTCAGGCCGATGTCGTAGCTGCGGGCCAGCCGGGCCAGCTTGGTGACGCGCGGCAGCAGCTCGGTCATCACCCGATCCGCCTGGGCGCGCGAATAGCGCGGGTGCAGGGCCGACAGCTTGATCGAGATGCCGGGACCGTCATAGATGCCGCGCCCGGCCGACGCCTTGCCGATGGCATGGATCGCCGTCTCGTAGTCGGCGTAATAGCGGTCGGCGTCGGCGGCGGTGGTCGCCGCCTCCCCCAGCATGTCATAGGAATAGCGGAAGCCTTCGGCCTCCATCTTGCGGCTGTTGGACAGCGCCTCGTCGATGGTCTGGCCGGTGACGAACTGCTCGCCCATCATCCGCATGGCCATATCGACGCCGCGGCGGATCAGCGGCTCGCCGCCGCGCAGGATCAGCTTGGTCAGCGCGGAGGACAGCGCCTGCTCGCCACCGAAGCTGTCGGCCAGCACACCCGTGACCTTGCCCGTGACCAGCAGCCCCCAGGTCGCGGCGTTGACGAACAGCGACGGGCTGTTGCCGAGATGGGCGCGCCAGTCGCCGCCGGCGATCTTGTCGCGGATCAGCGCGTCACGGGTGGCGCGGTCGGGGATGCGCAGCAGCGCCTCCGCCAGACACATCAGCGCCACGCCCTCCTGGCTCGACAGGCTGTATTCGTGGATCAGCCCCTCCACCCCGCGCCCCTGCGGCTTGGCGCGCAACGCCGCGATCAGCGTGCGCGCCGTCTGGGCCGCCGCATTGGTCACCTCGGCCGGCAGCGTCGCCTGATCCACCAGCCACGCCACGCACTCCGGCTCCGGCCGGCGATAGGCGGCGGTGATCGCCTGACGCAGCGGACTGGCCGGACGAACGACGGGGGCGAAGGCGGCGAAGGGGCCGGTGCCGGTGGAGAGGGCCTTACTGGAGAAGGACGGCTCGGAGGCGGGGGCAACGCTCGGGTCGGTCATCTGGTTCATCGCGTGGCTGGCTCTGGTCGGGGGGCGTGGAGCGGCACCTGTCCGGCGGGTTGCGGAGGCCGATCCGATGCCTGTCAGGCTAACCGATTTTCCGGGATCCTTTCCAACTGGTATTTGTGCCATTTCTCCGATTTAAATTCTGGATATAGGCGTACATACAGAATGAATTACGAGCACTGAGCCGAAATCTCAGAACATCCGGCCAGTTTTCGGGACCACGCGACGGGAGCATCCGTTTTTACCGAATAAAAGTCGGCAGCGCAGGTCTTTGGCCGACGACATGGGGGGAACGTCAGGCGGAGTTCCGCAAATTCGATGGACTGGTGGACCGAACGCCCGAACGGCCGGGAGTCAGCCCTTCAGCGGCTTGGGCCGGCTGGTTTCCGGCGGCTTGCGCACGGGGATCGGGGGTGCGGCCTTCTCCATGCCGCCCTCCCCCAGATAGGTCTGCGCCGCGGCGACGACGGAGCGCCAGGGCCGTTGCAGCGGAAATTCCGGCCAGCCGTTGGCGAACAGACCGGAGATCATCCAGCCCGCCATCAGCGTGACCGCCAATTGTTCGGAGAAACCGCCCGTCTTCAGGATCGGCAGCGCGAAGTTGCGCCGCCGCTTGATCGGCCACAGCAGCGGCAGCCCGGCCGGGGTCAGCAGGTCGCCGGCCAGATGGGTGAGATAGCCGACGATGAAGGGGATCAGCAGCCGCTGATAGGCGGCATGTTCGTGCAGGACCCACAGGCAGCCGGCGATGGCCAGCGCCGAATGGGTGACGCCGCGATGGCCGAAGATGTTGGAAATCGCGGTGGACAGCGGCTTGACCATCTGTCCCAGCGTCGATTTCGGATGGTCGATGTCCGGCGCCAGCGCCCCCAGAATCGCCGCCCCGAAGGCGACCGCGTCGAAGGTCATCCCGTACCGGCTCGACAGGTAGAACCAGGTGGCGCCACCGACGATTATGTGAGAGGACGCCATCACCGTCGGGTCACCGGGGCCTGAAACTGGTCTCTGTCGGGACGGCTTTTGTGCCGGACCCGGAATTGTGGGGAGTTTGACCTTAGAATACTTTCCGGCCCAAGAACAATAATTCAAGCAGAAACAAGGGATTCCCTAGACGCATAACCTCCATGCGTTCGGCAACGGTGGGTTGCCGAAAGACCGGCGGCGGCCGGCGATTCACTCCGGACGGTCCTTTGCCTGGGTCGCTTCGATTTCATCCAGCACGGCATCGGGGGCGACATCCTGGCGGATGACGTCCAGTTCGGCATCGACCTCCGTCTCCACCCCCAAACGGTCGGCGATTGAGGAGACCAGCGTGACCAGCTTTGTCACCTCATGCTCGGCCAGCAGGCTGATCTGCAGGTCGAGATCGGCGCGCTTGTCGGATGCCGCGGCCATGCGGTTCTGGCTGATGAGGACGAAGGTGGAGAGGAAGATCGCCTCCACCGACGCGATCATCGCCAGCACGACGAAGGACGGATCCCAGGGACTGACAATGGGCAGCCAGCCCAGATTGACCAGGATCCAGCCGCCGAACAGGATCAGGTGCAGATAGACGAAGCGCATGCTGCCGGTGAAGCGGGTGACCGTGTCGGCGATGCGGTCCTGCAGCGTCGCCTCCACCTCCTCCCGCTTGCGGCGGGCTTGCAGCGCCTGGATGTTTCGTTCCAGCACCGCGCTGAGACCGGGAGCATGGGGCGGCGGATAGGTGGGCGGGCGTTGTGGCGACATGGCGTCTCCGGGAGCCTCGATGATCTGCGGCGGTCCGGCCGTTGCCTGATCGGCGCCGACTCAAAAACCGTGGCTGCCCGCAGGCGTTCCGGCCCCTGTCCGTCGGGCGAGTGCCGGAACTCCCGGCTGAACGGCATGTTGGCCGAAGGGCAACCGAAATCCGGGAGGACCAGATGGACAGGCAAAAAGACCAGAAGCAGGATCGGGACCGCCACGTCTCCAACGCCGACATCCCCAATCCGGGTGCCCAGGGTGGCGGCCCGGTCACTCCCGGCCGCGCCGGCCAGGGCATGGGTGTGGGAACGGGCAGTGCCGACGAGTTGCCACACACCGTCGGCGGCGGGCCATCGACCACCGTCACCGTCGGCGAGGGCACCGGCCAGCGCCGCGACCTGCCCGACCAGCATGCCGCCCCGCCGACACCGAAGGAGGATGCCGGCAAACGGCCGCGCAACCGGGAAGCGGGCAAGCCGGGCTGACCGGCGCCCTCCACCGCCCTTCGCCCGAACGTGCCAGAACCAGCCGCGGCGGGATAGCCTGCTACCGCCGCGGGTGCCCGGCGTTTAATGGCATTACTCCCATCCGGCACGGGTGGGGCGCATTCCCCGTCCGCAGTGCTCTGGCATAGTTTCGCGGGCATGCCGGCGGTTGAAGCCGGCGACAATGCCGGGGAGTGGGCGCCGATGAACTCGAAGGACTTCGCAAGCGCGGCTGACGGAGCATTGAAGGGACGGTTGGGCGATGTTGGCGGCCATGGCGGCGGCGGAACAGCCGACCTCATCGGCAATCACCGCTTCGCCGCCTGGATGCTGTCGGTCGCCTTTCTGTTCGTTCTCAGTGCCGACACGCTGCTTGGCGTCGTTCTCAGACCCTATCTGGATGCCGGACTCGACACCACGGTCTGGGACGTCCTGCTCCTGATCCTGGGCAAATCGCCGGAACGCCTGCCGCTCGATTCCTGGGAACCGATGATGACGGCCTTCACCTGGCTGCATGACAATGGCCAGGGCAACGTCTACGACGCCATCTTCTTCACCAAGCATGTGAAGTTCCAATATCCGCTGACCTCGCTGCTGGTGCTGGAGGCGATGTCGGCGGTCGGCCTGCTCCATCTGCGGGTCTATGCCCTGATCAACCTGCTGATGGTCGTCGCCACGGCGGGCGGCATGGCGCTGCTGATGCGCGAACTGGCGGAGCGCATGGGCTTCGACCAGACCGTGCGCAATGGGGTCAGCCGGCTGACGCTCGCGGCGCTCGGCGCGGTGGCGACGCTGTGCTTCTTCCCGATCGTCAAGGCCTTCGCCGTCGGCCAGATGCAGGTGTGGCTGAACGCCGCCTTCGTCTTCGCCACCCTGTTCTACGTGCGCGACCAGCGGGCGCTCGCCGGCGCGCTGCTCGGCGCATCGACGCTGATCAAGCCGCAGATGTCGCTCTTCCTGATCTGGGCGCTGCTGCGCCGGGAATGGGCGTTCGCCATCGGCTGGGCGGCGGTGGTGATTCCCGGCTTCGCCGCCGCCAGCGCCCTCTACGGCTTCGGCCCGTCGCTGCACTACCTCGACGTGCTGTCGTTCCTGGGCCAGCATGGCGAAAGCTATTACGCCAACCAGACCTTGAACGGGCTTCTGCACCGCCTGCTGCAGAACGGCCCCAACCTGCTGTTGACCACCAACGGCGACGGCGAATGGCGGGGCAGCGCCTTCCCGGCCTACAACGCGCTCGTCCATGGCGCGACGCTGGTCTCCGGCATCCTGTTCGTCCTGTTCGGCCTGCTGTGGCGGATCAGGGCCGGGGCCGGCGGCGAAATGGGCGGCCGGCGGCTGCCCATCGCCTCCTTCCTGGTGGCCGGCACCTGCTTCACCATCGGCACGCCGATCGCCTGGATCCCGCATTACGGCGTGCTGCTGCCGGTCTGCGCCTATCTGCTGTTCGTCCTGATCGACCTTGCCGCCCGCGACCGGCGCCGCGGGCTCGGCAAACTGCTGCTGCTGGGCATCGGCTTCGCGATCGTGAGCAACGACTTCTTCCAACCCCTGAACGGGCTTGCCGATACGCCCCTCAACATTCTGCAATCCTACCTGTTCTTTACCGCCCTGCTGCTGCTCCACCTGCTGGTGACGACAGCGGACACGCCGCGGGCGGCGCGGCAACCGTCCGCCCCGCCGCTGCCCGCCGCCTGAAGGCCCACCGGAACGCCGGGGCTCGCGCGCCTGTTGGTGAGCCAGATCACCCAACCGGCAGGAAGGAGCCCGTCATGGCACGGTATTCGGGAGCAGGCTATTCGCGTGGAGACGATATGGGCTGGCTGTCGGCGCGCGGGCTGGCGATGATGGCCGGCGGGGCGGCGCTGGCGCTGGTGGCGAGCCGGCTGCTGCCGCCGGTGGTGGCGCAGCTGGCCGGCACCGCCCGCCATGCCGCAGGGCGCGACGGCATCGACGCGCTGATCGACGACCACCGCCACATCCAGTCGCTGCTGGCGGAGATGTTGCAGACCCCGATGGACGCGCCGGGCCGCCGCACCCAGCTGCTGCTTCGCCTGAAGCGCCGGCTCGCCGCCCATGCCATGGCGGAGGAGGACGTCGTCTATCCGCTGCTGCACGACCAGGCGCGGAAGGAGGAGGACGCCAAGCATCTCTACGGCGAGCATGCCGAGATGAAGATGCACCTGTTCGACCTGGAACAGACGGCGAAGGACGATCCGCGCTGGCTCGCCGTCGCGCTCGACCTGAAGCGCATCATCGACGGCCATATCCGGCAGGAGGAGGAGATCGACTTCCCCGCCCTGCGCAACAGCCTGGACGACGGCCAGACCGCCATCATGTCCGGCGGCGTCGCCCGCGAGAAGGCGCTGATTCTCTGACCATCGCCTTTCGGCAAGGGGCCGGCCGGGACCGGAACGCTCCGGCCGCCGGTCCTGTTGCTGAACGCGACAGTCACGAAGGCAAGAGTCGGGGAGACTTCGATGAGAGCACTGGTCTGGCATGGCGCCAACGACATCCGCTGCGACACGGTCCCGGATCCGGAGATCGAGCATCCGCGCGACGCCATCGTCAAGGTGACGACCTGCGCCATCTGCGGATCCGACCTTCACCTGCACGACCATTTCATGCCGGGCATGGAGAAGGGCGACATCGTCGGCCATGAATTCATGGGCGAGGTGGTGGAGGTGGGCGCCGACGCCAAAAGCGCGCTGAAGGTCGGCGAGCGGGTGGTGGTTCCCTTCACCATCTGGTGCGGCGAATGCGACCAGTGCAAACGCGGCAACTATTCGGTCTGCGAGCGCTCCAACCGCAACAAGGCGCTGGCCGACAAGGTCTTCGGCCACACCACCGCCGGGCTGTTCGGCTACACCCACCTGACCGGCGGCTATGCCGGCGGGCAGGCCGAATATGTGCGGGTGCCCATGGCCGACCGCACCCACATCAAGATCCCCAGCGGGCTGACCGACGAACAGGTGCTGTTCCTGGGCGACATCTTCCCCACCGGCTGGCAGGCCGCCGCCCAGTGCGACATCCAGCCGACCGACACGGTGGCGATCTGGGGCTGCGGCCCGGTCGGGCAGATGACGATCCGCAGCGCGATCCTGCTCGGCGCCAAACAGGTGATCGCCATCGACCGCGTGCCGGAACGGCTGGCGATGGCCAAGGCCGGCGGCGCCATCACCATCAATTTCGAGGAGGAGAGCGTCGTCGAGCGGCTGAACGAGCTGACCGGCGGCAAGGGTCCGGAGAAATGCATCGATGCCGTCGGCATGGAGGCGCACGCCACCGCCACCATCGACAGCATGATGGACCGCGCCAAGCAGGCGCTGATGCTGGAATCGGACCGCGCCCATGTGCTGCGCGAGATGATCTATGTCTGCCGCCCGGCCGGCGTGCTGTCGATCCCCGGCGTCTATGGCGGGCTGATCGACAAGCTGCCCTTCGGCATGGCGATGAACAAGGGCCTGACCTGGCGCATGGGCCAGACCCATGTCAACCGCTGGACCGACGATCTGCTGAACCGGATCCAGGAAGGACAGATCGACCCCTCCTTCGTCATCACCCACACCGTTCCGCTCGATCAAGGCCCCGAGATGTACAAGACCTTCCGCGACAAGCGGGACGGCTGCATCAAGGTGGTCCTCAAGCCCTGAGGTGAAGACATGGCCTATTACAATCACTCCTCGGCCGGAGACAATCTCGCCCGCGGGCTGGGCTGGTTCAGCATCGGCCTCGGCGTCGCCGAACTGATGGCCGGCCGCAGCATCGCCCGCTGGATGGGGATGGAGGACAAGACCAACCTGATCCGCACCTATGGCGTGCGGGAGATCACCGCCGGTGTCGGCCTGCTGGCCCTCGGCGATCCCAAGCCCTGGATCTGGGGCCGCATCGCCGGCGACGCCGTCGACATGGCGACGCTGGCGGAGGGAATGCGGGACAATCCGCGCGCCGGGAATGCCGGCATCGCCTTCGGCGCCGTGCTGGCGGCGACGGCGGTGGACATCGTCTGCGCCCAGAAGCTGCACCAGGAGGAGGCCTATTACCGCAGCCTGCCGGTGCCGGACTACAGCGACCGCAGCGGCTTCCCCCGCCCCGTCTCCGCCATGCGCGGCGCGGCCAGCGACGCCCCCATCGCCGAGGACATGCGGACGCCGAAGATCCTGCAGTTCCAGCCGGCGACCGGCCAGTCGGCAAGCTCCTGACACAGATGCGGCACCCGGCCGACCTGTTCATGAGCCTGTGGCGCCGGCTGCAGGAACGCCGCGAGGAGGTCCGCGCTCTGGCCGAAGAGCTGGAGGCGGACCACGCCCGGGCCGGCCAACTGGCCGACGAGGCGGCGGAGCGCCTGCGGGAGGGGGTTCGGGTGCTGGAGGAGTGGGCCGGATCGGACCTCGGCCGGACGCTGGCGGCGGCGCAGGCCATCGACTCCTGGTTCGCGCCGCTGGCCTGCCGCTATCGCCATCGGGCAGAAGACCCTCTGTCGGCCGAGCGGCTGGAGGCTCGCCGCCGCCTGAACCGTGACTGGCGGTTCAACGCCGACCCGGCCGATGGGCAGCTGATCCTGCGGCCGGGCCTGCTCGCCCGTGCGATGAACATCCGCGAGACGGCGCCGCCCGCCGCATCCTCACCGGACGTCGATTCCGGTGAGTTCGATCCCGTCGATCTGTTCACCAACCTGCTGGCGGTGCCACCCAGCCTGACCATCGAGGCGGAACGCGAGGGCGACCCGGAACGCCACATCGCGGTGGAGTACCGGCGCATTGCCGCGGTGTCGGACCAGAATCCGAGCGATCCCGCCTGGACGCCCGTCGTCGGCATCGTCCCACTGGCCGAGGCGGAGGACGACCTTGCCATCCACCAGTTCCGCCGCGACGGCGAGGACTGGTACGACCCCGCCCCGCGCGCGCTTGGCCGCCGCGCCGCCGAGGCCATCGCCGGGCTGGCAGAACAGGGCGCCACTTTCGTGCTGTTCCCGGAGGTCTCGGTCCATCCCGATACGCTGGCGGCGATCCAGCAGGCGCTGCGCGCCCAGGCGGTGGACGGGCCGATCCGCTATGCCCTGCTTGGCGTGAAGGAGGCGGCGGTCCGGCCGCGCAACCGCGCGATCCTGCTCGACCGCTGCGGCCGGCTGGTCGGCGAACAGACCAAGCTGCATTGCTGGGATCTCGACAGCGACCAGTGCCGCTCCTACGACCTGCGCGACCGCAACGGCCGGCTGCTGGACTGCGCCCGCGAGGACATCGAGACCGGCGGCCGCTTCACCCTGTTCGAACTGCCCGACCTCGGCCGGCTTGCCGTCGCCATCTGCGAGGATCTGGGGCGGACGGAGCCGAGCGCCTGGATCGCCTCGGGCATGATGGTGGACTGGCTGATCACCCCGGTGATGGACAGCGGACTGACCACCGAACGCTGGCAGGCCAAGGAAGGGGGAGCCTCGTCGCGCGCCGGCTATTGCCGGGTGATCGTCGCCAACAGCATGGCGCTGTCGCACCGCTTCAATCGCTACTGCCGCGCCAACGGCGAAGAGGACAAGATCATCGAGGAGTGCGGCGTCGCCCTGCTGTTCCAGCCGCGGGCGAGCCAGGCCAGCGCCCCGCGCATCGCCTGCCTGACCCTGCCACTCGCCGACCCGGCGCCGGGCTATGCCTGCGCCCGCTGGACGCCGGCGGATTGGCCCGCCCTGCCCGACCCGGAACCGGAGGGACGCGAATGAGCGCGTTGGAAGCGGCGTTGCGGACACTGGGCGACGAGCTGCTCGCCGCCATCGGGCGGGGGGATTGGGCGATCGCGGACGCCGAACTGGAGACGCTGGCGCAGGAAGCGGTTGGCGCCATGGCGGGCAATCGGAGCGACGATCTCGCGGCGCTCGCCCGAACGGCGGCTCGCTGCCACACCGCGTTGTGCTTGCAGGACGATCCGGGCGGGGAGGCGTTGCAGCGACTGGGCCAGCTGCGCATGCTGGCGGTCATGATCGCCGCCGCCCGCAGCCACCCCCCGCCTCGTCCCGCGGACGCTCTTTCCGCAACCGCCGGTGCGGTCCTGTCGGCATTGAAAGGCGGGCCGCGGACCTGCCCCGCCATCGTCGAAGCGACCGGGCTGTCGGCGGAACAGGTCGGCGGCATCCTGCCGGAGCTTCGCGCCGCCGGCCTCGTCCGCTCCTGGCCGGCCGGGCGGCTGACGGTCAACGCGCTCCAGCAGGGGGCGCTCAAGTCGCGCTGACCTCAATCCACCGTGAAGGTGTTGCGCAGCGACCCGTCGGCATTGACCATCTGGTAGCGGCCGTCGGGAAGCTTGTAGATCTCCATGCATTGCTGGCGCGGATCGATGTCCAGCGTCAGGCAATAGCGGTCGCCCGACACCGTCCAATGGCCGTATTCGTTGCCCTTGGCGCCGGAGATGACGATCGACCCGTCCTTGGAAAAGCGGTTCATATAGGACTTGCCGCGCGGGTTGACGATGCTCAGCGTGTGGCCGCCGAGCAGCGTCGACACCTCCGGCCCGGTCAGGCGCTGGGCGCCCGGCTTGCTGTATTCCGGCTCGAACCCGGCGCAGGCCGACAGGCCCGCCAGGGCGGCCAGCGTCACCACGAGCAGACGCCCGCGGCCAAGGGAGGCGGGACGGGAATGGGATGACGATCGCATGAGGTCGGGCCGCCTTTTCCGGTTCGTTGCACCGATCAAGATTGGCGGCCAAGGCGTATCCGGCAAGTCATCAGGGTTGCCCGCCCGCCGCAAGAGTGGCGGCAGGCGGGCGCAACCCCGTCAGGACGACAGCGTCTTGTTGACCCGCAGCGCCACCAGCGTGCAGATCGCACCCGACAACAGGTAGAGGCCGGAAGCGATCAGCCCGAAATGGCTGGACAGGTACAGCGCGACGAAGGGCGCGAAGCCGGCACCGAACAGCCAGGCCAGATCGGAGGTCATCGCCGACCCGGTGTAGCGGTATTGCTGGCTGAAGCCCGACGCCACCGACCCCGACGACTGGCCGAAGGACAGGCCGAGGATGACGAAGCCCAGCACCATGAACACCAGCTCGCCCGTCTGCCCGCCGTTGAGCAGCAGCGGCGCGAACCCACTGAACACCGCGATGGCGGCGGCACAGGTGCCGAGCAGCGTCCGCCGCCCCACCCTGTCGGCGATGTAGCCCGAGGCGACGATGGCCGCGATGCCGAAGGCGGCCGCGATCACCTCGATGACCAGGAAGGCACCGGTCTCCTGATTCGCATTCAGGAAGATCCAGGACAGCGGAAAAACGGTGACCATGTGGAACAGGGCGAAGCTCGCCAGCGGGGCGAAGGCGCCGATGACCACGCGCTTGCCTTCCATCTGCAGCGTTTCCACCACCGGCGCCGGCTGCAGTTCGCGGTTCAGGAACAGGCGTTCGAACTCCGGCGTCTGTACGAGTCGCAGGCGGGAGAACAGGGCCACCACGTTGATGGCGAAGGCCACGAAGAAGGGATAGCGCCAGCCCCAGGCGAAGAAATCCTCCGCCGACAGGCTGTTGACCATGTAGGCGAACAGGCCGCTCGCGACGATCAGGCCGATGGGCGCGCCCAGCTGCGGGATCATGGCGTACCAGCCGCGCCGATTCTCCGGCGCGTTCATCGCCAGCAGCGAGGCCAGACCGTCCCAGGTGCCGCCCAGCGCGATACCCTGGCCGATGCGCGACAGTGCCAGCAGCCATGCGGCGGCGACGCCGATGGCCTCGTAGTCCGGAAGGAAGGCCAGCGCCACCGTGGAGATGCCCAGCAGGAACAGGGCGATGGTCAGCTTGGCGCTGCGCCCGTAACTCTCGTCGATGGCCATGAATATGAAGGTGCCGATCGGTCGCGCGACGAAGGCCAGCGCGAAGATGGCGAAAGACCAAAGGGTCCCGGTCAGCGGATCGACATAGGGGAACACCAGCTTCGGGAAGACGATTACGGAAGCGATGGCGTAAACGAAAAAGTCGAAAAACTCGGATGTTCTGCCGATGATCACGCCGATGGCAATTTCTCCGGGGTTGACCCCGTGATGCCGCGCGTTCACCAGCCTCGCATCCCGTTCAACGGCCGCAATCGATGAAGTCATCATGTCGGCTCCGGCTGCGTTATTTCGCTTGCGATGATCCGCAGATCATACAATATGGGGCACCAACTTTCGGTGACCTGTCAAGCGCGCAGGAGCAGGCATTGGACAAATTGTCCAATGTCACAGCTGGGCTATGCCCGCTAGCTGTCTCCCCAAAGCAAACCTTATGAAACAGGTCCTGCCTTGAGCCGTTATCGCGCAATCGCCCTGCTGCCAGTGATGGCGGCGTTGAGTGGCTGCAACCTGGTCGTGCTGAACCCGGCCGGCGACGTTGCAAGCCAGCAGGGAGACCTTGTGGTCATCTCCACCCTGCTGATGCTGCTGATCATCGTCCCGGTCATGGCGCTTACCGTGCTGTTCGCCTGGCGTTATCGTCAGTCCAATAACACGGCCCGCTACGAACCGGACTGGGACCATTCGACGCAGCTTGAACTGGTGATCTGGGCCGCCCCGCTCCTGATCATCATCTGCCTGGGTGCCATCACCTGGGTGACCACCCACAAGCTCGATCCCTACCGTCCGCTCGACCGCATCGCGTCGGACAAGCCCGTTCCCGCCGGCGCCAAGCCGCTGGACGTGCAGGTGGTGGCGCTCGACTGGAAGTGGCTGTTCGTCTATCCGGAATACGGCATCGCCTCGGTCAACGAGATGGCCGCGCCGGTGGATCGGCCGATCCGCTTCAGCATCACCGCGTCGACGGTGATGAACTCCTTCTACGTTCCGGCGCTGGCGGGCATGATCTACGCCATGCCGGGCATGGAGACGAAGCTTCACGCCGTGATCAACGAGCCGGGCACCTACAAGGGCTTCTCGTCCAACTACAGCGGCGCCGGCTTCTCGCACATGCGCTTCAACTTCCTCGGCCTGTCGAACGAGAATTTCGACGGCTGGGTGTCGAAGGTGAAGTCGGCCAACGGTTCGCTCGACCGCAACGCCTATCTGGCGCTGGAGAAGCCGAGCGAGGCCGTTCCGGTCCAGCATTACGGCACCGTCGATCCGAAGCTGTTCAACGCCGTCGTCAACATGTGCGTGCGTCCCGGCACCATGTGCATGAGCGACATGGCCGCCATCGACCGTGCGGGCGGGCTGAACGCCGGCGGCAAGGCCGCGGCCGACGCCATCCTGCGGGCCAACACGCTGGCCGGTTTCCCGGACACCCAGCCGACCGGCCTGTGCACCGTGGCCGAAGCCGTTGAAGCCGCCGCAAACTCGGGCGCCGTGCAGCGCCCCACCGTCACGCCGATCAGCGCGTCCGCCTCCCCGGCCGGGCCGCAGCGGCTGGCCAATCCCTGATTGGGCACACCGGCATGCTTGAGACACTGACGACCTTCCTCTTCGGGCGCCTCAGCCTGGAGTCCTTCCCCTATCACGAGCCGATCGTGGTCGCGACCTTCTTCGCGGTGGTGCTCGGCGGCATCGCGCTGGTCGCCGCCCTCAGCTATTTCAAGCTGTGGGGCTATCTGTGGACGGAGTGGTTCACCACCGTCGACCACAAGCGCATCGGCATCATGTACATGGTGCTGGGCCTGATCATGCTGCTGCGCGGCTTCGCCGACGCCATCATGATGCGGGCCCAGCAGGCCATCGCCTTCAACGGCAGCGAAGGCTATCTCAATTCCCACCATTTCGATCAGGTCTTCACCGCCCACGGTGTGATCATGATCTTCTTCGTCGCCATGCCGCTGGTGACGGGGCTGATGAACTATGTCGTGCCGCTGCAGATCGGCGCCCGCGACGTGTCCTTCCCGTTCCTGAACAATTTCAGCTTCTGGATGACCGTCGGCGGCGCCGTCCTGATCATGGCCTCGCTGTTCGTCGGTGAGTTCGCGCGCACCGGCTGGCTGGCCTACCCGCCGCTGTCGGGTCTGGAGGCCAGCCCGGACGTCGGCCCCGACTATTACATCTGGGCCCTGCAGGTGGCGGGCGTCGGAACGACGCTGTCGGGCATCAACCTGATCTGCACGATCGTGAAGATGCGCGCCCCCGGCATGACCATGATGAAGATGCCGGTCTTCACCTGGACCTCGCTCTGCACCAACGTCCTGATCGTCGCCTCCTTCCCGATCCTGACCGCCGTTCTGGTCCTGCTGTCGCTGGACCGCTATGTCGGCACGCACTTCTTCACGAACGACATGGGCGGCAACCCCATGATGTACGTGAACCTGATCTGGATCTGGGGCCATCCGGAAGTCTACATCCTGATCCTGCCGTGCTTCGGCATCTTCTCGGAAGTGACCTCCACCTTCTCCGGCAAGAAGCTGTTCGGCTACACCTCGATGGTCTACGCGACCGTCGTCATCACCATCCTGTCCTACCTGGTGTGGCTGCACCACTTCTTCACCATGGGTTCGGGCGCCAGCGTGAACTCGTTCTTCGGCATCACGACGATGATCATCTCGATCCCGACGGGTGCGAAGATCTTCAACTGGCTGTTCACCATGTACCGCGGCCGCATCCGGTTCGAGCTGCCGATGATGTGGACGATCGCCTTCATGCTGACCTTCGTGATCGGCGGCATGACCGGCGTGCTGCTGGCGGTTCCGCCGGCCGACTTCGTGCTGCACAACAGCCTGTTCCTGATCGCCCACTTCCACAACGTCATCATCGGCGGCGTGCTGTTCGGCCTGTTCGCCGGCATCTACTACTGGTGGCCGAAGGCCTTCGGCTTCCGCCTGGATCCGTTCTGGGGCAAGATGTCCTTCTGGTTCTGGGTGATCGGCTTCTACTTCGCCTTCATGCCGCTCTACGTCCTGGGCCTGATGGGCGTCACCCGCCGCCTGCGCGTGTTCGAGGATCCGTCGCTGCAGATCTGGTTCCAGATCGCCGCCTTCGGCGCCGTCCTGATCGCGCTGGGCATCGGGTCCTTCCTGATCCAGATCGCCGTCAGCGTCCTGAAGCGCAAGCAGTTGGTCGACGTGTCGGGCGACCCGTGGGACGGCCGTACCCTGGAGTGGGCGACCTCCTCGCCGCCGCCGGGCTACAACTTCGCCTTCACGCCGGTCATCCATGACAATGACGCCTGGTGGGACATGAAGAAGCGCGGCTATGCCCGTCCGCTGGAAGGCTTCCGCCCGATCCACATGCCCAGCAACACCGGCACCGGCGTCATCCTGGCCGGCATCAGCACCGTGCTCGGCTTCGCCCTGGTCTGGCACATCTGGTGGCTGGTCGCGGTGAGCTTCGTCGGCCTGCTGGCGGTCGCCATCAACCATACCTTCAACTACAACCGCGACTTCCACATCCCGGTGGATGAGGTGGTGCGGACCGAGGGCGAGCGGACCCGTCTGCTCTCCGGACAGGTGTAAAGCATGACGACGACCGTTGAAGCCATGCACGACCGCCACGTGGGGCACGACACCCCGCGTGACGCCACCCCGCCCGTCTTCTATGTGAGGGACGAGCACGCCCACGAAGCCGCCAGCACCGCGCTCGGCTTCTGGATCTACCTGATGAGCGACTGCCTCATCTTCGCGGTGCTGTTCGCGACCTACGGCGTGCTGGGCACCAGCTACGCCGCCGGCCCGACGCCGAAGGAGCTGTTCGACCTGCCGCTGGTGGCGCTGAACACCTCCATGCTGCTGCTGTCCTCCATCACCTATGGCTTCGCCATGCTGGCGATGGAGAAGGGCCGCACCGGCCAGACCCAGGCCTGGCTGTTCATCACGCTGCTGTTCGGCCTCGCCTTCCTGGGCATCGAGCTGTTCGAGTTCGCGCACCTGATCCATGAAGGCGCCGGCCCCTGGCGCAGCGCCTTCCTGTCGTCCTTCTTCACGCTGGTCGGCACCCACGGCCTGCACGTCACCTTCGGCAGCGTGTGGCTGGTGACGCTGATGGTCCAGGTCGCCCGCCGCGGCCTGATCCCGGCCAACCGCCGGCGCCTGATGTGCCTCAGCATGTTCTGGCACTTCCTGGACGTCATCTGGATCGGTGTGTTCACCTTCGTCTATCTGATGGGAGCGCTGCGATGAGCACCCACGCGCACAGCGACCACCACGCCCATCAGGGCCATGGCCATGGTGACCACGGTCATGGTCATGACGACCACGGCCACCCCGCGGGCGCCCACGGCACCTTCGGCAGCTATATGATCGGTTTCGTCCTGTCGGTGATCCTGACGGTCATTCCGTTCTGGCTGGTGATGAACGGCACGCTGGACAATGCGACCACCACGGTCGTGATCCTGGCGCTGGCCGTCGTCCAGATCATCGTCCACATGGTGTATTTCCTGCACATGAACGGCCGCGTCGAAGGCGGTTGGTCGATGCTGGCGATGATCTTCACGATCATCGTCGTCTTCATCATGTTCTCGGGTTCGCTCTGGGTGATGTACCACCTGAACTACAACATGATGCCCGGCATGACCCACGACATGAGCAAGATGCCGTGACCGGACTGCCGTCCGCGCCCCCCGCGGGCGGTTCGGTGAAGAGGGCCCGCCCGGTCTGGGCGCTGGCCCTCTTCGGCCTTCTGGCCCTGACCGGCATCGCCGGCCTGACCGCGCTCGGCATCTGGCAGCTCGAACGCCGGGTGTGGAAGCTGGATTTGATCGAGCGGGTGGATGCCCGCATCCACGCCTCCCCCGTCCCGGCACCGGGGCCGGAGGCGTGGCCGTCGGTCTCGGCCGCGTCGGACGAATACCGCCGTGTCGCCGTCACCGGCCACTTCCTGAACGACCACGAAACGCTGGTGCAGGCCGTCACCGATCTCGGCGGCGGATTCTGGGTGATGACGCCGCTGGTCAGCGACCGCGGCTTCACCGTTCTGGTCAACCGTGGCTTCGTGCCGCCGGAAAAGCGCGATCCCGCCAGCCGGACCGAAGGGCAGTTGCAGGGCGAGGTGACCGTCACCGGCCTTCTGCGCATCAGCGAGCCGAAGGGCGGATTCCTGCGCAGCAACGATCCGGCCGCCGGCCGCTGGTACTCCCGCGACGTGGCCGCAATCGCCGCCGCGAAGGGGGTGGATCGGATCGCCCCGTACTTCATCGACGCCGACGGCACCCGCAATTCCGGCGGCTGGCCGGTCGGCGGGCTGACGGTGGTCAGCTTCCCCAACAGCCATCTCAGCTATGCGCTGACCTGGTTCGCGCTGGACCTGATGCTGATCGGTGCCGTCCTGTTCGTGATCCGCAGCGAGATGCGGCGGCGCCGGGCGTAACGCAGTCTCTATTGGGTACGCGGCCTCAGCATCGGCGTTCCTTCCGGGGCCGGTCCCGAGGCCGCAGCCCTGTCCAGCGGCAGCAGGCGTTGCAGAGCGGCGATGTAGCCGTGCAGCGCCTCGCGGCCGACAGGGGTGAGGGCGTAGCTGGATTGCGGCCGCCCCTCCCCCGTTTCCTTGCGGACCGACACGTAGCCCGCCGCGATCAGCTTCTTCAGATGCGAATCGAGGTTGCCGTCCGACACCTCCAACCGCTGCTTCAGCTCGGTGAAGGTCGCCTCGCCGGCACCGGCCAGAAAGGCGGCGACCTGCGTGCGCAGCGGTTGGTGCAGCAGAGGGTCGAGCGTGTCCAAGGCCATTCCGTTCAGGGTTTGAGGTCGAAGCGCGCCGACATGGTGCCGGGCAACGTGCTGTCCTTCTCGCCGGGCAGCGTGATGGCGAACTCCCCGCCGACCGCCTTGTCGGACGACATCCAGCTCTTCCCGTCGAAGCTCAGCCAGGTCTTGTAGACGTAGACGTCACGGTTGGTGGCGACCTCCATCCGCGCCTGCCCCGGCTTGGCCAGCAGCGACCCGGTGACCGACGCCACCACCGGCAGCGGCGCGCCGGCGGGATAGAGCAGCACGTAATCGCCGCTCGCCGACGGTGTCTCACCATAGCGGACCACCGGGATTTTCGCCATCTCGTCGGCGCTCGGCGCCGGCATCAGGCCCGCGCAGCCGGCAAGCGTCACCGTGGCGGCCAGCAGGGCCGCAGACAGACTCCGAGTCATGTTTTTCTCCTGGGGTTTACAGATTTGGGAAAGAGCGAGGTGGTCAGGGCCGCGGGGCGGCCATGGTGTTGGCGTTGACGACCGCCCGGACGACCGGTCCGCCATCGGGCGTCAGGTCGCCGTCCAGCTTGGGAACATGCAGCCAGAGGCCGACGGTGCCGTGCATCCAGGGTTCTCCGTCGAAGCGGGCATCGCCGGTCGGCACGCCGTTCTCCAGAACCAGATCCACCGGCTTGGAGAGGATCAGGGGCAGAGTGGTGGCGGGATCGTTGCGGAAGATGTTGCCATTCACGCGGATTTCGATCGGAACCGGCGTGCCCGCCGGCAGGGTCAGGACATGGCGCCCCACCGCCCCCGCGCCCTTGCGGAAAGCGTCGAGTGTAAGGGCCGGCGCATCCGCCGGGGCGCCGAGGTCGCCGTGATGGCGCAGGGCGAGCGGGACGCCCAGCACCACCAGCATCCAGCCGGCCGATTGCGCCATACGATGCCAGGACGGCCGCGCCCGTCCGCGGTCGAGCATCAACGCCAGCATCGGCAGCCCCAGTCCGAAGACCGACGCCGCGATCAGCCGGATGATGGCGTAATCGAGCCGATAAACCAGGCTGGCAATGCCGGTGAGGATGGTGAGGACGCCGATCCACTCCAGCAGTTCCTCGGAAAACAGGCCGTGCACATAGAGGCCGAGGCCGATCAGCACCACCCAGGCGGCGCAGACCATGTATCCGCCACCAAAGAAGAAGGTGGCGAAGGTCATCAGGATGCCGAGCGCCACCAGCAGCCACCAGACCTTCAGCACCTGCCGGTGGATGAAGGACCAGGCCTCGTCCCGCTCGCGCTTCACCCGCCGCGTCAGGTGCCAGTCCAGCACCGCCACCCCGCCCAGCGACAGGGTCAGCAGGAGAAGCCACGCCACCGCCTGTTGCGTCACGTCGGCGAACTGCGCGGGCGTCAGGATACGGTCGCTGAACAGCAGCAGCGCCGCCCCCATCAGCCCCCACAGCACCAGGGTGTGCCGCTCGATCCGCAGGTTGCGGTGCCCAGCCGAAAGCATGGAATGGATGGCGTCGAGGCGCTGGGACAGGCTGTCGGACATGGGATTTCCGGGGCTTTCGGTCAGCGTGGCTTTCCGGCGGGCGTCACTCTGTGATGCAGAGTAACTACACTCTGAAATACAGAGTGTCAACGGCAAAGCCCGCGCCTGCGACGATATGGGCCATTGCCCTTTGGCTTAGGGAAACATCCGACAAAGCTCCCCTCCCGCCGGTAACTCTCTATATAAGTCGGTGTGCTGATGAACCGGGTGAGGAACAGGACGTCTTTCGTGCGCGACACCACCGACCGCAAAAACCTGTTCCTGCTCGTCCAGCTGCGTTGGCTCGCCGTCGTCGGGCAGATCGTGACGATCCTGATCGTCCATCTGCAGATGGGCATCCGCCTGCCGCTGCTGCCGATGGCGGCGGTGATCTTCGTGCTGGTGGCGCTGAACATCGCCAGCCTGATCCAGATCCGCCGCAGTTCCGACGTCTCCAACACCCAGCTTTTCCTGGAACTGCTGATCGACGTCTGGGCGTTGACCTTGCAGCTCTATCTCAGCGGCGGGGCGTCCAACCCCTTTATTTCGCTGTATCTGCTGCAGGTGGCGCTGGGGGCGGTGCTGCTGGAGGCGTGGTCGGCCTGGGCGCTGGTTCTGGTGGCGACCGCCGGCTTCACCTGGCTGATCGGCACACACCAGCCGCTTCCCCTGCCCCACGCCTATGAGGGCGAGCTGTTCAGCCTGCACATCCAGGGCATGTTCATCTGCTTCGTGCTGGCGGCGAGCCTGCTGGTCCCCTTCCTCACCCAGATCAACCGCAATCTGCGCGCCCGCGACGCCTATCTGGCGGAACTGCGCCAGCGCTCGATGGAAGAGGCGCATATCGTCCGCATGGGGCTGCTGGCGTCGGGCGCGGCGCACGAGTTGGGCACGCCGCTCGCCACCCTGTCGGTGATCCTCAACGACTGGCGCCGCATGCCGTCGCTGATGGCCGACCCCGACCTGTCGGAAGAGGTGGCGGAAATGCAGAACCAGATCGACCGCTGCAAGACCATCGTGTCGGGCATCCTGATGTCGTCGGGCGAGGCGCGCGGCGAAGGCACGGTGCGCACCACGGTGAAGGGGTTCCTCGACGGTCTGGTGGAGGATTGGCTGTCCAGCCGCTCGCCCGGCCGCTTCGACTATGACAACACCGTCGGCCCGGAGGAGCGGATGATCGCCGACCTTGCCCTGAAGCAGGTGCTGTTCAACGTGCTGGACAATGCGATGGAGGCCTCGCCCGACTGGATCGGCGTCGCCGCGCTGCGGCAGGGCGACAATCTGGTGGTGGCGGTCAATGATTGCGGCCCCGGATTCGACCCCGCCATTCTGGAGGAGTTGGGCAAGCCCTACCGCTCCACCAAGAAGCGGCCGGGCAGCGGGCTCGGCCTGTTCCTGGTGGTCAATGTGCTGCGCAAGCTGGGCGGCACCGTCACGGCCAAGAACCGGGCCGCCGGCGGCGCCACCGTGACGCTGACCCTGCCGCTGTCCGCCCTGTCGCCGGGAGGCTCCGATGGAGACGACTGACCTGGAGACGCCCGAGTTGGAGGGGGGCGAGCGCACCTTGCTGATCGTCGAGGACGACGAGTCCTTCGCCCGCGCGCTGCGCCGGTCCTTCGAACGCCGCGGCTACGAGGTCCATGCCTGCGCCGGGCTGGAGGAGATGCGGGAGATCCTGCAGACGCTGGATCCCGACTATGCGGTGGTCGACCTGAAGCTCGCCACCGGATCGGGGCTGGAATGCGTGAAGGAACTGCACGAGGCGGACGAGGAAACCCGCATCGTCGTGCTGACCGGCTTCGCCAGCATCGCCACCGCGGTGGAGGCGATCAAGCTGGGCGCCTGCCATTATCTGGCGAAACCGTCCAACACCGACGACATCGAGGCCGCCTTCGAACGCACCGAGGGCGACACTTCCATCGCGCCGACCGTCCGCACCACCTCTATCAAGAATCTGGAGTGGGAACGCATCCACGAGACGCTGGTGGAGACGAACTTCAACATCTCCGAGACCGCGCGGCGGCTCGGCATGCACCGGCGCACACTGGCGCGCAAGCTGGAGAAGAAGCGGGTGCCATGATGGGGTGCCCTCTCCCGCCTCTCGCACAAACTTCGTTTGTGCTGACGGCGTCAGGCGGATCGAAGATCGGGGTCACTACACGAAACTGCGCCTCGACTTTACGCGTTGTGGGTTATAATTCCTATTATGCGCCGATCCAGAAGGTGGCCTCGTCGGCGATGAAGGCGAGAGCCTCGTTGTGCCACCGGACACTCGGGGATAAGCCACCAGGACAGGTATCGATAGCCGGTGCAGTTGTGGTAGATTAATTCTTTTGATCAGGAACCGAGCTATCCGTTTCTATAGGTCAGCAGATGCTTTGGGTTCTCCAGCCAATCATGGCCCGAAGGTGAGACGCGAGGTCGCCGGTACTAGATTAAATGAATTGGCTTAGAAGCTGGATTTTTCGGGATTGTCATCTTCTCGTCCCGATTGCAAGGGTTAGCAGGGCAGAAAAGCCAGTCGCCGGAAACGGCGGCAGGCAAATCGAGCTTGTCCCGCGGGACAATCAAGGCGGTGTCGACAAAATATGGCTCGTTGAAAGTTCTTTTTCGGAACGGTGGTGGATCACATTGAGGTTGCCGCTGATAAGTGGCTCTGCGACGTAGCGAAATAGGTTTCATGGACGACGGGGTGATCGGCCGTGAGGTCCACTGGATTTCTGTGTTCGTACACACTAAGCGAAGATATGCAATTTAGCCAGATCTGGTCGCTGTCTACGACTACAACGTACGCTCGGTCTTGAATGGTAGGACCCGCCATCTAGGATTGTCCTAGGTAACTCATGTGGAGGTTAAAATCTTGATTGTTGCTTTAGTGGGATCGTCCTCCTTTGATCGATTCTTCAATCCAGCCCATGAAGAGTTGCAACGGCGCGGCCATAGTGTGGCGCGGTTCTTAACGCGAAACGATCTGCTTGCCGCAGTTGACGCGCTGCAGTGTTTGGAAATCCTTGGCGCGTCCTCAAGCTTTACAGCCGACCGGGAGTTGTTTGCCAAGATGCCGCGTTTGCGCGCATTGGTTTCCCCGTTCACAGGGGTCGAAGGGTTCGATGTTTCGGCCGCGACAGCAAACGGCATACTCGTGGCGAATGGCCAAATTACGGAAAACTCCGTCAGCATGGCCGAGGCCGCAGTTCTCTTCACGCTGGCTTCGCTCTATGACCTTCATGGCACTGAGCGCTACCTTCGCGAAAACCTGCCGCGTCCCTCGCAGGTCCGTGCGCGGATGCTCATGGGAAAGAAAGTTGGCCTGATAGGCTTTGGCAAAATTGGACAGGCTATCGCGGAACGGCTGTCTGCATGGGGTGTGAGGCTCGTCGCCTCGGTGCGCACGACGCGACCGATGCCCGCATATGTCGCCGCGCAGAGCCTCGATGAGGTGCTCGCGACAAGCGATGTCGTTATCATGGCGGCTTCGCTCAATCCTGAATCACGAGGAATGCTGGATCTTGACGCGTTGCGCCGGATGAAACCGGACGTGGTGTTTGTCAACATCACGCGGGGCGGCATCGTCCCCGACGATACGCTCGCCGCGCTCGCCGCAGAGCGACCTGCTATGCGCATCGCCCTCGATGTGTTCGACCCAGAGCCGCTGAAAGAGAATAGTCCGCTGCGCGACCTTCCAAACGCCATCCTTACCCCACACATGGTAGGACATACGGTAGAGTCTCAGATGCGCCTGCCGGAGGCATTCTGCGAGAACCTTCTAGCGGTGGCAGAGTGGCGGGTGCCTGAATACGTTGTCAATCCGTCTGTGATCGAAACGTGGCTGAGAAGACAGGACAGCGCACAGCTATAGTTGCGACGTAAGCGGTGTGAGCGCACCCTTCACCGATTCCCCGGGATCACCGCATGGATCTGTTGCGGCGGGCCTTGAAGTGTTCGCGAAGGTCGAGGATTGCCTTGGCCAGGGCTGGTAGTCGGCCTCGATGATAGGCGTTGTGCCGATCAGAAGAGGGTGCAAGGCCTGGAACGTGGTGTGTTCAGGCTTGTCCGGGTTGGTCATGCTCTTCCAGGCGCGCGGTGCCAGCCAGGTTGCCATGAGGAAGCCGAAGGACCAGAAGATCGGGTCCAAGCCTCCGGCATGGTGGGGCGGCAGTTGCGGCTGGTAGAGATAGGGAAATTGCGCCATCGTTTCCGACAGGTGGTCCCGGACCAGGAGCTTGAACCGATCCTCGAGGCGGACATTATTCCGTGGGCACCGTCAAGTTGGCGGCGGCGGGATTGCCGGGGGCGGTCGGGCTGGGTACGGTGGGGGCATGACGACGCGTTCCTATCCCCGTTTTTCCGGCTACCGCTACCCCGCCGAGGTCATCATGACCGCAGTGTGGCTGTACCATCGCTACCCTCTGAGCCTTCGGATGGTCGAGGAGATGCTGGCGGCGCGCGGCATCACGGTGAGCTAGAGGAGAGCGCGATAGGTGTTTTCGGGAGTGTCGGGAATTTCGTGCTCGGCGGGGCGGGTTGAGTGTCAGGCGTTCATCGCCTTAGCGAACCGCTCGCCGAAGATGACGGCCATCTGTGCCTTGGCGGCCGTCCATTCTCGCGGTGGCATCTTCCAGTCTTTCTCGGCGTGGTTCAAGACGAGAAACAGGAGCTTCAGCGCGGCCTCGTCATTGGGGAAATGCCCCCTGGCGCGCACCGCCCGGCGCAGCTTGGAATTCAACGCCTCGATGGCGTTGGTGGTGTAGAGGATGCGCCGGACCTCGCGGGGGAAGGCGAAGAAGGGAATGACCTCCTGCCACGCCCGCCGCCACGCCCTGCCGATGGCCGCGTACTTTCCGCCCCAGGGCCCGTCTTCGAAGGCGGTCAGGGCTGCCTCGGCGGCCTTGTCGTCGACGGCGTCGTAGACCGTCTTCAACGCGGCGGCGATGGCCTTGCGGTCCTTCCAGGACGCGAACTCCATGCTGTGGCGCAACAGGTGGACGATGCAGGTCTGGACGATCGTCTCTGGATAGGCGGCGGCGATCGCCTCGGGAAAGCCCTTCAGCCCGTCGACCACGGCCAGCAGGATGTCCTCGACGCCCCGATTCTTCAGTTCGTTCAGGACGCGCAGCCAGAACTTGGCGCCTTCGTTCTGCTCGATCGTACCCCTCTGCCGAGTGCCGCCTTGTGACGGCCCTGGGAAGGTGAATCATGGG
>CBFGPE010000030.1:0-53725 GCA_965650625.1 uncultured Azospirillum sp.
AGGCATCCGCCGCGCTGAACCCCTTCGGCATCGCCTATGCCGCGGCGGCGGCCTTCTGCTGGGCGCTCTACATCGTCTTCGGCAAGCGCGCCTCGTCGCTGCCGGGCGGGCAGGCGGTGGCCTGGGGCATGCTGGTCGCCGCCAGCTTCACCGTGCCGCTCGGGATCGCCCATGCCGGCGCCGGGCTGCTGGTGCCGGCGGTGCTGCTCACTGGCCTTGCCGTGGCGGTGCTGTCCAGCATGGTGCCCTACCTGCTGGAGATGATGGCGCTGCGCCGCCTGCCCAGCCATGTCTTCGGCCTCGCCGTCAGCGCCTCCCCCGCCGTGGCGGCGCTGATCGGCTTCCTGATGCTGGGCGAACGGCTGAGCGCCGTGCAGTGGGCCGCCATCGCCTGCATCATGTGCGCCTCGGCCGGCAGCGCGCTGGCCAAGGGCCGGCGCTGACCGGGCGTGACGCCCCTCTACCGTCACTCTGGCTACCGTCACACTGGCCGGTCAGGGATGTCGAGGTCGAGCAGCGCCGACGCCAGGCACTTGCCATGGGCGTCGAGCGCCAGCGAGCGCGTCACGCCGCCGCCCAGCGCCTGCCGCATCACGAAGTTCAACGCGCCGATGCTGGGGATTTCATACCGCACCACCTCGCCATGGACGGTCTCATGGAACAGCTCCTTCACGCGGTCGGCGGTGACATGGGCCTCGATCAGCGGATAGTCCACCTCGTCGAAGGCGATGACGGAGATGTTGGAGATGTCGCCCTTGTCGCCGGTGCGGGAATGGGCGATGTCGCGGAGTTTCATCCTAGGCCTCCATAAACTGGATTGCCGGCTTCGCCAGCTCGCGGGGCAGCAGGGCCGACAGCATCGCGACCACGTCCTTCGCCGATTTGGTTGCACCGCCGCCGCTGGCCGGGCCGTTGGTGTAGAGGGTTTCGACCTCGTTGCCGATGCGCTGCGCCTCCTTCAGGCTGCCGGTGCGCCCGACCACGCGGACCCGCACCTCATAGGGCTCCCGCCCGCTGGCGGTGGACAGCGCGTCGCCATGGATGGAATCGACGCCGATCAGGTCGAAGCGCAGCTCGGTCGCCTCGACGCCGGTCAGCGCCAGCCGCTCGCGCACGATCTCCAGCGCCAGCCGGCCGCGCGCGACGGCACCGGGACCGGCGTAGGAGATCTGCCCCTCGCCGATGACGCTGTCGACATAGCCGACCGAGACCTTCAGCGTCTCCGGGCGCCGACGCCCGGAGGCGCCGGACACCCGCACCCGATCCGGCCCCTCCTGCACGAAGCGCACCCGCGAGAAGTCGGCCACCACGTCGGGCGTGAAATAGGCGGCCGGGTCGTGGATCTCGTAGAGCAGCTGTTCCTTGCAGGTGGCGGTGGTCACCGCGCCGCCGGAGCCCGCCACCTTGGTGATGACGGCGCCGCCATCCTCAGTCACCTCGGCGATGGGAAAACCGAGCCGGGCCAGCCCGGCCACGTCCTTCACGCCGGGGTCGGCGAAATAGCCGCCGGTGATCTGGCCTGCGCATTCCAGCAGATGCCCGACCACCGTCCCCTTGCCAAGCAGGTCCCAATCCTCCATCGACCAGCCGAACTCAAAGATCTGCGGGGCGAGGAACAGGGCCGGGTCGGCGACGCGGCCGGTGATGACGATGTCGGCCCCACCCTTCAGCGCCTCGACGATGGGCGCGGCACCGAGATAGGCATTGGCCGAGACCAGCCGGTCGGCCATCGACGCAACCGGCGCGCCGGTCTCCTCGATGCGGTGGCCGCCGGACTTCAGCGTCTCCAGCACGTCGTCGCCGGACACCGCGGCGATCTTCAGCCCGCCGAGACCGAGCGAGCGGGCGATCTCCCGCGTTTTCGCCGCGGCGGCGACCGGGTTGGCCGCCCCCATGTTGGTGATGATGCGGATGCCCTTGTCATGGCAGGGCCGCAGCACCGCCAGCATGCGCTCGGCCAGCAGCGGGTCGTAGCCCTGCGTTGGGTCCTTCAGCTTGGCGCCCTGGGCGATGGCGATGGTGCGCTCCGCCAGGCATTCGAAGACGAGGTATTGGATATCACCCTTCTCGGCCAGTTCCACGGCCGGCTCGATGCGGTCGCCCGAATAGCCGGCGCCCGATCCGATGCGGATGGTTCTCATGATATGCTCCTGTCTGCGGCCACTTCTTCTAAAGCCAAGCTTGGGCCGCGTCAGAACGGGATGACCCCCAGGACGGCCGCGGCGATGGTCATGACCACCGAGGCGGCGAACAGATAGGGGATCGAGAATTTCTGGTGCTCGCCCAGCCCGATGCCGCACAGCCCGACGACGAGGAAGGTGGCGGGGGTCAGCGGGCTGACCGGGAAGCCGACGGTCATCTGGCCGAGCACCGACGCCTGGGCGATCTGGATCGGGTTGCCGCCCAGCGTCTTATAGACCTCGGCGATCACCGGCATCATGCCGAAGTAATAGGAGTCCGGATCGAACAGCAGGCTCAGCGGCATCGACAGGATGCCCAGCGCGAAGGGCACATGCTGCGCCATGTCGGGCGGGACGAAGGCGACGGCGGACTGGGCCATGGCGCTCAGCATCTTGGTGCCGCTCATGATGCCGGTGAAGACGCCGGCCGCCAGCAGGATGCTCGCCATCATCAGCGCCGCCTTGGCATGGGCGTCGACGCGGTCCTTCTGCATCTTGACGTCGGGGTAGTTGATCATCAGCGCCAGCACGGTGCCGATCATGAACATCACCACCGGATCGACCGCCCCCTCGATCATCACCGCCATGATCGCCAGCGTGAGGATCAGATTGACCCAGAACAGCTTGGGCCGGCGGATCTTGAGCTGCTCCGGCGTCAGCACGCGCGGCACCGGGCCGGCTGCGACGCCTCCGTCCACGCCCATGGCGCCGACCGACCGCGCCTCTCCCGCCGCCAGCGATCCGGACGACAGGCCCAGACGGCGTTCCTCGCGCTTGCCCAGCAGGAAGGCGACGGTGAAGATGAACAGCAGCCCGACGCCCTGCACCGCGATCAGCGGGTTGAAGATGTCGGTCACCGGCACCTTCAGCGCGGCGGCCGAGCGGATCATCGGCCCGGTCCAAGGCAGGAAATTGACTCCCGCCGCCATCGACACGCACAGCGCCAGGATGCGCTTGTCCATGCCCAGCCGGTCATAGAGCGGCAGCATCGCCGGAATGGTGATGAGGAAGCAGACCGCACCCGACCCGTCGAGATGGATCAGCAGCGCCAGCAGTGTGGTGCCGACGGTGATGCGCGCCGGCCGCGTGCCGACGAGGCGCAGGATGCGGTCGATGATCGGGTCCATCATGCCGGCATCGGTGACGACGCCGAAGAAGATGATGGCGAACACGAACATGCCGGCGGTCGGCGCGATGGAGCGGATGCCGGCGATGATGAACTTGCTGGTTTCAAGACCGAAGCCGCCCGCCAGCGCCGCGACGATCGGCACGGCGATCAGCGCGACCAGGGGAGACATCCGGTTCGTCATGATCGCCGTCAGCAGAACGACGATGGTGGCCAAGCCAAGTAACGCGAGCATGTGACCTCCTCTATGACCGTTGTTATTGTTGTTCGACTTCGTTGTCGCGATCCCTTCGCCGCATACGAAGAACCATGGCGGCCGGCCGCGGGCAGCAGCAGCCGATCTCCGAGTAACGCCGCGGAGGGGATTTCCTTAAAGCTTGCTCTTTTCACCCGCCGATCGGCGTCCTGGCATGGTCATCACCCCACCCTACTGACGGGCTGCGCCGGACCGGCTTCCTTGATTGACACTGTACGGACCCACAATCAGATTAGAGAAATGAATTTGTTGTATCACCGCAATCCGGTTCATTTATAAGAGGCGCGCCATGCTCCAGGGGGTGAGACACATCAAGGCGTTCGTCGCCGTCGCCCGCCTCGGCAGCTTCACGAAGGCGGCGGCGGAGGTCAACGTGTCGCAGCCGGCGCTGACCGTGCAGATTCGCCAGCTTGAGGAAAGCCTCGGCGTGCGGCTGTTCGACCGCAACAAGCGGCAGGTCGTGCTGACCCAGGCCGGGCGCGACCTGCTGCCGGCCCTGCAGCGGGTGCTCGCCGAACTGGATGCGGTGATGAGCGTCAGCCACGACCTGGCCGGGCTGCGGCGCGGATCGGTGTCGGTCGCCACCCTGCCGTCGGTGGCCGCCGGCCTGCTGCCGATCGCCATCCGCCGCTTCGCCGCCGATCACCCGAACATCGACGTGAAGGTCAGCGACGTCGTCGCCGAGCGGATCATCCAGCTGGTCAAGGCGGAGGAGGTCGATTTCGGCATAGGCAGCCGGGTCGGCCCGGACCGCGACGTCGAGGTGATCGATTTCCTCTGCGACCGGATGTGCGCCTTCTTCCCCGCCGACCACCCGCTGAACGGACGGCGTCCGCTGCTGCTGAAGGACGTCGTCGCCTATCCGCTGATCCTGACGGCGCGCGGCACCAGCGTGCGGTCGCTGGTCGAACGCGCGCTGGAAAAGGACGGGCTGGAAATCAGCCTGTCCTGCGAAGCGAACTACATGTCGACGGCGGTCGGGATGGTGCGGGCCGGACTGGGCGTCTCGGTGCTGCCGGAATCCGCCGTCTCCGCCGCCTCCTGCGAGGGCATCGTCGTCGAACCGATCCGTGCCGCCGGCCTGATCCGCCGCATCAGCTTCATCCGCAAGGCCGGCCGGTCGCTGTCGCCGGCGGCGGAGCGGTTCGCCGCACTGCTGCGGGAGGTCGCCGGCCCGACCCTCGCCCACTTCTCCAGCATGGAGACCGCCGCCACAAAGAAGTAATCCGGGCGGAAGAACTTTTTAATCCTATAGGGTTATTTTATTACTGAAATCAGCCATTCCGATTTCAGCCTCTCCCCTCTTTCGTAGTATATCAGTTGTCGCCTCCCTGATGCGCGCGACACGAAGGTCCCCCATGAAAATCCTGGAAAATCTGACGATCCGAGCAAAGCTGACCGCCCTGGTCGCTTTGTCCATCCTGGCTCCGGCCGTCGTGATCGCCATCAGCAGCAGCTTCACCCACCAGCGCATGGTCGATGACCGCATCGACACCATTCGCTCCGCGGTCGAACTGGCGGTCGGCATGGCCAAGGGGCTGAATGCCGAGGTCGAGGCCGGGACCCTGCCCCGCGAGGAGGCCCTGGCGCGCTTCCGCAACGCGGTGCATGCGATGTCCTACCATGACGGCGCCGACTATCTGTTCGCCTACGACCTCAACGGCATCGCCGTCGCCAACCCCTCCAACCACAAGGCGGTCGGCACCGACCGCATCGGGCTTCAGGACAAGGCCGGCAAGTTCTTCGTCCGCGAGATCGTCGAAACGCTCCGCAAACAGGACAACGCCATCATCCATTATGTCTGGCCGAAGCTGGGGTCGGATGTCCCGCTGCTGAAGACCAACTATGTGAAGCGTTACCAGCCGCTGGGGCTGATCGTCGGCTCCGGCGTCTATACCGACGACATCGACGCCGCCTATTACGACTTCCTGCGCCGGACGGGCACCGCCACCGCCGCACTGATCATCGCGCTGGTGCTGATCGGGTTCCTGGTCAACCGCGACATCGTGGGTTCGCTGCACCGGCTGCGGGACAAGATGACTGCGCTGGCATCCGGCGACCTCGCCGTCACCTTCCCGGAAGCCGCCCGCCGCAACGAGATCGGCGGCATGGCGCAGGCGCTTCAGGTGTTCAAGGAGAATGCGCTCGCCAAGGCCGACCTGGAGGCGAGCCAGGCCGAACAGGTGGAGCGGGCCGCGGCGGAGAAGCGGGAGGCGATGACGGCGCTCGCCAGCCATTTCGAGCAGACCGTCGGCAACCTGATCCATGACGTGGCCAGCGAGGCGGACGGCATCGAACGGCGCGCCCAGGACATGACGCGCGCCGCCGACGAGACCGGCACGCTGGCCGGCGCCGTCGCCACGGCGACCGAACAGACCTCGGCCAATGTCCAGACCGTCGCCGCCGCGACGGAGGAACTGACCAGCTCAATCAACGAGATCAGCCGGCAGGTCGGCGAGTCGGCGGAGATCGCCCGCGAAGCGGTCGAAAGCGCCGAGCGCGCCAATGGCAAGGTCGAGGGGCTGGCCGGCGCGGTGGAGCGGATCGGCGCGGTGGTCGAACTCATCAACTCGATCGCCAGCCAGACCAACCTGCTGGCCCTCAACGCGACCATCGAGGCCGCCCGCGCCGGGGAGGCCGGCAAGGGCTTCGCCGTGGTGGCGCAGGAGGTCAAGGCGCTCGCTACCCAGACCGCCAGGGCCACCGAGGAAATCGCCGCCCAGGTCGCCGGCATCCAGACCGAGACCGGCCGGGCCGTTCAGGAGATCAAGGGCGTGGCGCAGGTCATCGGCCGGGTCAACGACGTCGCCACCTCCATTGCGTCGGCGGTCGAACAGCAGGGGGCGGCGACCCGCGAGATCAGCCGCAACATCCAGCAGGCCGCCCAGGGAAGCCACGAGGTTTCCTCCAGCATCGGCGGCGTGAACAGCGCCGCCGGGCGCAGCGGCAAGGTCGCCTACGAGGTGCTGGAGAATGTCCGGCTGCTGTCCGTGCAGACCGACAGCCTGCGCGACGAGGTCACCCGCTTCCTGACCCAGGTGCGGGCCGGCTGACCGGCCCCACACTGATGCGGCGGCGCGGGGCACCGCCGCCGCCTCACTTCACGGTGACGAACTCCACCCAGTTCGGCTGCTTGCCGGTCGGATAGCGGGCCAGCGTGGTCAGCGCGCCGCTGCCGCCGTCGATGCGGTAGACGGTCATGCCGTCGGACTTCTCGCCCACTGCCGCCAGGAAACGGCCGGTCGGGTCGATGGCGAAACCGCGCGGCTGCTCCTCCGTCGCCACGCTGCCGAGCGGCGTCAGCAGGCCGCTCTCCGGGTCGATCCGAAAGGAGCGGATCGTGCTGGTCCGCCGTTCGGAGATGTAGAGGAAGCGGCCGTCCGGCGTCACATGGATGTCCGCCGCCCAGGGTTCCCCTTTGAAATCGGCCGGCAGCGAGGGCAGGCGTTGCCTCTCCGTCAGCGTGCCGGTCGCCGGGTCATAGGCGAACACCGCGACGGTGGCGTCCAATTCGTCCACCAGATAGAGATGGCGAGCGTCGGGATGAAAGACGATGTGGCGCGGCCCCGATTTCGCCGGCAGCTTCACCGACGGCGGGTCGTTCTCGCTCAACGTTCCGGTGGCCGCGTCGAAGCGGAACTGCACCAGTTGGTCGGACCCCAGGTTGGTGGCGAAGGCGAAGCGGTTGTCGGGCGACGGCTGGATCGAATGAGCATTCTTGCCGGTGGCAACCACCTGCTGCGGCGCTCCCACCTTGCCGTCCGGCCCGATCGGGTTCACCGCCACCTTGTCGCCGCCGTAGGACGCGCTCAGCAGATACTTTCCGCTGCGGTCGGTGACGATGTTCGCCATGCTGTCGGCCAGCGGACCGCTGCCGAGATGGCTCAGTTTTCCGGTCGCCGCGTCGAGGGCAAAGACCTGCACCTGATAGGGCTGCGAGCGCACGCCGGCATAAAGGAATCGCCGGTCCGGGCTGACCGCCATGGGGATGGAGGAGCCGGGCTTGTCCACCCCGACGAAGGGTACCGTCCCCATCGGGGTCATGGTCCCGGTCTCGCCGTTCAGCCGGAAGACGCTGATGTCGTTGCTGGCGGCATTCGACACATAGGCGAAACTGTCGGCTTGCGCCGGCACAGCTGCGATGAAGGCAGCGGAAGACAGCAGCATCGCCAGCGCGATGCCGTAACGGCGTCCCATGATTTCCTCCCTGTGTGTGAATGTCCGCCCGCCGCGGGCGCCGGTTGCTCCGGTCATCTCCGCGGCAGGGGGTCTAGGATTCCGTCGCCAATCAGGTCAAACCAAATCAAGTCACCGGCGCCGGGTTGAACAGGGTCAGCGCGTTGCGCAGGCCCCAGTGATCCGCCCAGGTCTGCTTGCTGCCGCTCGCCACCTCCAGGATCAGGCGGAACAGCTCCCAGCCCACATCCTCGATGCTGGCCTCGCCGGTGGCGATGCGGCCGGCGTCGACGTCGATCAGGTCGTGCCAGCGCGAGGCCAGCTCCGTCCGCGTCGCCACCTTGATGACCGGCGCCATGGCGAGGCCATAGGGCGTGCCGCGGCCGGTGGTGAACACCTCGATGTTGCAGCCCGACGCCAGTTGCAGCGTGCCGCAGATGAAGTCGCTGGCCGGCGTGGCGGCATAGAGCAGCCCCTTGCGCGTCGCCCGCTCGCCCGGCGACAGCACGCCGACGATGGGGCTGGTGCCCGACTTGGCGATGGAGCCCAGCGCCTTCTCCACCACGTTGGCGAGGCCGCCCTTCTTGTTGCCGGGGGTCGGATTGGCGCTGCGGTCGGCCGACCCGACCTGCAGATAGTCGTCGTACCAGCGCATCTCGCGGATCAGCGCGCGACCGGTCTCCTCGTCGATGGCGCGCGGGGTCAACAGATGGATGGCGTCGCGCACCTCCGTCACTTCGGAGAACATCACCGTCGCCCCGGCCCGCACCAGCAGGTCGGCGGCATAGCCCACCGCCGGGTTGGCGGTCACGCCGGAAAAGGCGTCGCTGCCGCCGCATTGCAGCCCGACGACGAGGTCCGACGCCGGGCAGGTCTCGCGCCGCCGCTCGTTCAGCTGGGCCAGCCGGCGGTCGGCCATCTCCAGGATGGAGGCGACCATGTCGCCGAAACCCTGGTGGCGCTCGTCCTGCAAGGTGACGATGCTCGGCTCCACCCCGGCCGGCAGCAGCCGTTCCGGCTGGAGCTTCTCGCAGCCCAGCCCGACCACCATCACCGCCCCGCCCAGGTTCGGGTTGCGGGCAAGGTTCTGCAGCGTGCGGATCGGCACCACCGCTCCCGGCGCGTTGATCGCCACGCCGCAGCCATAGGTGTGGTTCAGCGCCACCACGTCATCGACGTTGGGGTATTTGGGCAGCAGTTCCTTCTTGATGCGGTCGATGGCGAAATCCATCACCCCGGCCACGCACTGCACGCTGATGCTGATGCCCAGCACATTCTTGGTGCCAACCGTCCCGTCCGGATTGCGGTAGCCTTCGAAGGTAAATCCCTCCAGCGTCGGCGCGTCGGGTGGCACGGCGGTCGCCAGCGGCAGCGTGTCCAGCTCCGGCGCGTCGGGCAGGCGGACCAGCGATTCCTCGATCC
Organism: uncultured Azospirillum sp.; assembly: GCA_965650625.1. Classification (GTDB taxonomy): domain Bacteria; phylum Pseudomonadota; class Alphaproteobacteria; order Azospirillales; family Azospirillaceae; genus Azospirillum. The sequence continues at coordinate 9,161 of CBFGPE010000030.1, forward strand.
AGGCGCCGCGGCGGATCGGCCGGGCGGCGGTGCCGATCACCTGCCCATAGCGGACGATCGACGCCCCCTCAATCAGATCGGCCAGCGCCACCTTGTGGCCCTGCGGCACGAAGTCGGTCAGGACCAGCCCGCACTCGAACTCCGTCCCCGGCGGCAGCCCGCCGGAATTCACCACGATGGCGACGTTGTCCTCGGGATGGACCAGGATGTAGAGAGGCTTCTGTGTCATGGCTTGCCCTGACTGTGTCGGGATATGTCGGAGTTCGCAATTCAATCACCCTCTCCCGTCCCGGGAGAGGGAGGGGACCCGCGCCGCAGGCGTGGGGAGGGTGAGGGGGGATCCAAGGATCCCGAACCGCATGGTTCCTTGCACTACCCCTCACCCTTCCCATGGCAATGCCATGGGCCCCTTCCCTCTCCCGGGGCGGGAGAGGGAGTGTCAGCCGGCGCCGCGCCGTTCTGCCCTCACCGCACCAGACACGGCCGCTTGTTGTCGAACGTCCAGCCGGCGATCAGGTACTGCATCGCCGTGGCGTCGTCCCGCGCCCCCAGCCCGTACCGCCTATAAAGGTCATGCGCCTTCGCCAGCTCGTCCATGTCGATCTCGACGCCCAGGCCCGGCTTCTGCGGCACGGCGACCAGACCGCCCTCGATCCGGAACGGCTCCCTGGTCAGGCGCTGGCCGTCCTGCCAGATCCAGTGGGTGTCGATGGCGGTGATCCTGCCCGGCGCCGCGGCGGCGACATGGGTGAACATCGCCAGCGAAATGTCGAAATGGTTGTTGGAGTGCGATCCCCAGGTTAGCCCCCACTCGTGGCACATCTGGGCGACGCGGACGGACCCTTGCATGGTCCAGAAATGCGGGTCGGCCAGCGGGATGTCGACCGATTGCAGCTGGATCGCATGCCCCATCTGGCGCCAGTCGGTGGCGATCATGTTGGTGGCGGTCGGCAGGCCGGTGGCGCGGCGGAACTCCGCCATCACCTCGCGGCCGGAATAGCCCTGCTCGGCGCCGCAGGGATCCTCGGCATAGGCCAGCACGTCGCCCTTCCCCTTGCACAGGCGGATCGCCTCCTCCAGCGACCACGCGCCGTTGGGGTCCAGCGTGACGCGCGCCTGCGGGAAGCGCCTGGCCAGCGCCGTCACCGCCTCGATCTCCTCCTCGCCGCGCAGCACGCCGCCCTTCAGCTTGAAGTCGTTAAAGCCGTAGCGGTCATGGGCGGCCTCGGCCAGCCGGACCACCGCGTCGGGGGTCAGCGCCACCTCGTTGCGCAGGCGGAACCAGTCGTCCTTGGCGTCCAATTCACTGCGATACGGCAGGTCCGTCTTGCCGCGGTCGCCGACATAGAACAGGTAGCCCAGCATCTCCACCGCGTCGCGCTGCTGCCCCTCGCCCAGCAATGCGGCGACCGGCACCTCCAGGAACTGGCCCAGCAAGTCGAGCAGCGCCGCCTCCAGCGCGGTCACCGCATGGATGGTGATGCGCAGGTCGAAGGTCTGCAGCCCGCGCCCGCCGGAATCGCGGTCGGCGAAGCCGCGGCGTACGCTGTTCAGGATGTTGTTCCACGCGCCGATCGGCTGGCCGACCACCAGGGCGCGGGCATCCTCCAGCGTCTGGCGGATCTTCTCGCCGCCCGGCACCTCGCCGACTCCGGTGTGGCCGGCGCTGTCCTTCAGGATCACCACGTTGCGGGTGAAGTAGGGCGCATGGGCGCCCGACAGGTTCAGCAGCATGCTGTCCTGGCCGGCGACCGGCACGACCAGCATTTCGGTGACTTTGGGCGAGGACATGTGAGTGGCCATGGTGCGGGGTCTCGAAAGCGGGAAATGCGGGGAAAGGCAGATCAGGCGGCTTGCAACAGCGCCTGGGTATAGCCGAGCGCGAAGGCGAAGAACCGCTCGCGGTCCGGATCGACCTCGGAGAAGGGAACATGGTCGGGGCAGAGGATGCCCTGGTATCCGACCTCGCGATAGGCGCGGATGCAGGCCGCCATGTCGACCGACCCCTCGTCCGGCATCGCCTCGCGGAAGTCGAGATAGCCGCCCTTGATGTTGCGGAAATGGACCATGAAGATGCGGTTCTGCGGGCCGAACTCGCGGATCGCCTCCAGCACCGTCTCGGTGGGCTCGCGCGACATCTCGGCGATGGTGCCCTGGCAGAAATTGAAGCCGAGCGACTTGCTCTCCGGCGCCAGATTGACGAAGCGGCGCAGACCGTCCAGCGACCCCAGCACATGGTGCACGCCGTTCAGCCCGCCCGGTGGATAGGCCGGGTCGTGCGGGTGGCAGGCCAACTTCACGCCGGCCTTCTCGGCGGTCGGCAGGATCGCCTCCACCAGATATTCGATGGCGCGCCAGCCGTCGGCCTCGCTGACGCCGCCGGCCTCGCTCGCCATCACCTGCCCGCAGGTTTCGGCAGCGCCGCCGGCACGCGCATCCTCGTCGTCCGGCAGCACGGTACCCCAGTAGGAGAAGCGGGCGTCGTTCTCCGCCCGGTACTCGTCGGCCTTGAAGGTCGAGCAGCGCATGCCGCCGCGCCCCTCCACCTCGCCGGTGCGGGTGATGCCGACCATGGCGACCGTGTATTTCACCGTATCGACACCGCCGTCCGCCGCGGCGCAGATGTTATGGCGCAGCCGCTCCGCCGTCGCCGCCGCCTTCTCCGGCACCCGCAGGCTGTCAAGCAGGATGGAGCCGACGTCCAGCGCCAGACAGTCCAGCGTCAGGCCATGGCCCTCCACCCACTTGCGCTGGGCGGCGACCTTGCGGCCGTCCCACAGGCCCGCCGCAACATCGTCGTCGGCCATTACCGGCGCGTTCGGCCGGCTGTCGATGACGATGCCCCTGGCGCCGAGCTGGGCGGACAGGCGCAGGCGCTTGTCGGTGGGGTTGATGAGCTGTTCGCCGATATACATGGGAAAGGACCCTCTGCCAAACCGTTCGACCCGCACCGGACCGGGGGCGGCAAGCCTTCGGCCGCCGCCCCGCCAGCCGTTACGTCCTCAGTTCCATCCGCTTGATCTCGCCGACGATGACGAGATAGCTGACCGCAGCGATCAGGGCGTTGGCGCCGACGAAGACCAGCGCGCCGTTGAAGGAGCCGGTGGTCTGGATGATGTAGCCGATGATGATCGGCGTGGTGATCGACGAGATGTTGCCGCACATGTTGAACACGCCGCCGCTGAGACCCGTGATCTCCTTCGGCGCGCAGTCCGACATGACCGCCCAGCCCAGCGCCCCGATGCCCTTGCCGAAGAAGGCCAGCGCCATCAGCGACACGATGACCCACTGCAGATCGGTGTAGTTGCAGGCGATCATCGCCATCGACATCAGCATGCCCAGCACGATCGGCGTCTTGCGGGCCGCGGTCAGCGAGAAGCCCCGGCGCAGCATGGCATCGGACAGCACGCCGCCCAGGATGCCGCCGGCGAAGCCGCAGATCGCCGGGATCGAGGCGATGAAGCCGGCGTTCAGGATCGACATGCCGCGGGCCTGGACCAGATAGACCGGGAACCAGGTGATGAAGAAATAGGTGATCGCGTTGATGCAGAACTGGCCGAGGAAGATGCCGACCATCATGCGGCTGGCGAAGAGCTGGCGGATGTAATCCCATTTCGCGCCGCTCTGCGCAGCCGACGCCTGCTTCTTGCCGTCGTCCATGTTGACCAGACCGCCGCCGGCGGCGATGTAGTCCAGCTCGGCCTGATTGATGCGGGGATGGTCCTTGGGGGCGTAGACGGTCTTCATCCACACGGCGGCCATGATGATGCCCAGCCCGCCCATGACGCCGAACACCCAGTGCCAGCCGAAGGAATGAGTCAGCCAGCCCATCAGCGGCGCGAAGATCACCGTCGCGAAATACTGGGCGGAGTTGAAGACGGCCGACGCGGTGGCGCGCTCGTTGCCGGGGAACCATGCTGCCACCACGCGGCTGTTGCCGGGGAAGGACGGCGCCTCGGCGAAGCCGACGGCGAAGCGCAGGGCGAACAGCATCATCACCGCGGCCCCGCCGGCGACGAAGCCGATGGTGCCCTGCATCAGGGTGAAGACCGACCAGGTGAAGATGCTCAGCCCATAGACGAGCTTCGACCCGAAGCGGTCGAGCAGCCAGCCGCCCGGCAGCTGGCCCAGCACATAGGCCCAGCCGAAGGCGGAGAAGATGAAGCCCATCTCCGCCGCGCTGATTCCCAGCTCCTTGGAGATCACCGGGCCGGTGATCGACAGGGTGGCGCGGTCGGCGTAATTGATGACCGTGACCAGGAACAGCATCGCAAGGATGAGATAGCGGACGTTGGTCCGCTTCGCTGTTGCCGCCGCCGCGGAAAAGGCGGTCTTGCCGGACGCGGCATTGGCGCCGGTGTTCTCGGCGGTGCTCTCGATTGTCATGGAATTTCCTCCCTCAAGGCATGAGGGCGGGCAGGCGCGGCAGTCCGTTCCCGGACCCGTTCGACGGGGCCGGCGTCATTGGCTGCACCTTGTGTCCGGCGTCGGGGACTGTGGCCCGGCGCCTGCCCGACCGGCGATGGCGTGTTGCCGTGGCTTGTTGGCGTTACTGGGGACCCAGCGCCTCGATCAGGGCGCGCAGCTCCTCGACCTCCGCCGGCGTGCAGTCAGTCAGCGGCGCGCGCACCGGGCCGGCGGGACGGCCGACGATGGCGGCGCCCGCCTTGACGATGCTGACGGCATAGCCGGCCTTGCGGTTGCGGATCGCCAGATAGGGCAGGAAGAACTGGTCGAGCAGCCGGTCGGTGGTCGCCGTGTCGCCATCGCAGACCGCCCGGTAGAACTCCATCGCCGTGCGCGGGATGAAGTTGAAGACGGCCGACGAATAGACCGGCACGCCGATGGCGCGGTAGGCGGCGGCATAGACCTCGGCGGTCGGCAGGCCGCCCAGATAGCTGAAGCGGTCGCCCATCTTGCGGCGGATGGTCGTCATCATCTCGATGTCGCCCAGCCCGTCCTTGAAGCCGATCAGGTTGGGGCAGCGCTCCGCCAGCCGGGCCAGCCGGTCGGCGCCCAGCTTGCAGGTGGCGCGGTTGTAGATGATGACGCCGATGCCGACCGACCTGCAGATCGCCTCGACATGGGCGGCGACGCCCTCCTGGTCGGCTTCGGTCAGATAATGCGGCAGCACCAGGATGCCGGCGGCGCCGGACTTCTCGGCGGCCTGCGCCATCTCGATCGCGATGCGGGTGGAATAGCCGACGCCGGCGATGATCGGCACCTCCTTGCCGCAGACCTCGACGGCCAGCGCAACGATGCTCTTGTGCTCGTCCGGGGTCAGGGAGAACAGCTCCCCGGTGCCGCCGGCGGCGAACAGGGCGGATGCGCCATAGGGCTTCAGCCATTCCAGGCGGCGGGCATAGCCGCCCGGCTCGAAGGTGCCGTCGGCGGTGAAATCGGTCAGCGGGAACGACAGAAGACCTTCGCTGACGACGGCCTTCAGGGCTTGCGGTTCCATCGGGGGCATCCTTGGAAAAACGGTGGAGACTGTCCGCAGAGGCGAAGCTGCGGACCGATGGTGGTTTGGGGCGGCGGTTCCGGGCCTTCGGTTTTAGGCCGGCGGTTCAGGCCGCGCTTGCGGCGATCCGTTCGACACCGGCGGCGTCCGATGACAGGACGATTAGCACCATATCAGTCATCATACAAGTGGTTTGATGCGCGCCAAGGCAATCAGCCTTCCCACCAATCGGCAGGCGGCGAAACCCCGCCCGGCAAAGCAAAAGGGACGCGGCCGGCGGTGCGGCTGCGTCCCTTCGTGGTGTCGAGGGCCAGAGTTGACCCGGCGCTCAGTCGGCCGCGGCGGTCGCCTTGAAGTCGCCGCCGGCGCGCAGCCGGTCGCGGCTGCCGTTCAGATGCAGACGGATCGCGGCGCGGGCGCCTTCCGGATCCTGGCGTTCGATGGCGGAATAGATGGTCTGGTGCTCGTCGTTGATCCGCCGCAGATATTGCCGGCGCGAATCGCCCTCCAGATGGCCGTAGCGCACGCGGGCGCGTGGGATCAGCAGCGAACCGAGATAGGAGAACAGGGCCAGGAAATGCTTGTTTCCGGTCGCCGCGGCGATGGCGCTGTGAAAGGCCAGATCGGCGTCGATGGCGTCCTCGCCCGCCTCCACCGCCGCCGTCATGGTGTCCAGCGCCTCGCGCATGCGGGCCAGCTGGCTGTCGTCGCGGCGGATGGCGGCCAGATAGGCCGCTTCCGATTCCAGGCTGATGCGGACCTCCAGCACCGAAATCGCCTCGTTCACCGCCTCCAGCGTCGATTCCTCGATGCGGAAGGGCAGGATCGCGGCGTCGCGCAGGACGAAGGCCCCAAGCCCCTGCCGGGTGGAGACCATGCCGACCGCCTTCAGATTGGCGATCGCCTCGCGCACCACGGTGCGGCTGACGCCGAATTCGTCGATCAGATCCTGTTCGCTCGGCAGCCGGTCGCCGCTCTTGAACTGTCCGCTGGAAATCCGTTCGGCCAGGGCATCCACCAGTTGCTTCGCCAGCGGATCCCGGCGCCTGCGCGCTGTCATCACCATCCTCACCCAACCTAAGGCTCCGGGCCGGACGCCCGTCACCACGCCACCCCGAGAGTTAACACCCACAAAACCTATACGACAATAGACAAGCAAACCAGGGTAGCAGCACGATATCAGCGCAGATGGGCGGGTTGGCGGCTGCGCACTTGTATGATGAGTGATGACATGATAGATGCCCCTTCCAACAAATAACCGGCCGCTGTCGTCGGCGGTTGCCCCTCCCAGCAAGGAGACCCCACATGACCATCACCGGCGAGATGCTGATCGGCGCGCACGCCCACCGCGGCGGCCAGGGCGAGTTCCGCGCCGTCGACCCCGCCACCGGCGAGGCGCTGGAGCCCGTCTTCGGTGGCGGCGGCGCGGCCGAGGTCGAGCGCGCCTGCGCCCTGGCCTGGGCCGCCTTCGACAGCTTCCGCGAGACCGGCCTGGAGCAGCGCGCGACCTTCCTCGAAGCCGTCGCCCAGAACATCCTCGACATCGGCGACGACCTCATCACCCGCGCCATGGCCGAATCCGGCCTGCCGCGCGCCCGGCTGGAGGGCGAGCGCGGCCGCACCGTCGGCCAGCTCCGCCTGTTCGCCCAGGTCGTACGCGAGGGCAGCTGGATCGAAGCCCGCATCGACCCGGCCCTGCCGGCCCGCACGCCGCTGCCCCGATCCGACATCCGCCAGCGCCACATCGCGCTGGGTCCGGTCGCGGTGTTCGGCGCGTCGAACTTCCCGCTCGCCTTCTCGGTCGCCGGCGGCGATACCGCGTCCGCCTTCGCCGCCGGCTGTCCCGTGGTGGTGAAGGGCCATGGCGCCCATCCCGGCACCTCGGAGCTGGTCGGCCGCGCCATCCAGGCGGCGGTCGCCTCCTGCGGCCTGCCCGAGGGCGTCTTCTCGCTGCTGCTCGGCACGGGGAACGAGATCGGCACGGCGCTGGTCGCCGATCCGCGCATCAAGGCGGTCGGCTTCACCGGCTCGCGCCGCGGCGGGCTGGCGCTGATGGAGGTGGCGGCCAAGCGGCCGGAGCCGATTCCGGTCTATGCCGAGATGAGCAGCATCAACCCGGTCTTCCTGATGCCGGCGGCGCTGGCGTCGCGCGGCGAGGCGCTCGGCAAGGCGTTCGTCGCCTCGCTGACCATGGGCGCCGGGCAGTTCTGCACCAACCCCGGCATCCTGCTGGGGGTGGAAGGGTCGGACCTCGACCGCTTCGTCGATGCTGCGGTTGCGGCGCTCGGCGGCAGCGCGGCCTCGACCATGCTGACGCCGGGCATCCACGCCGCCTATGACGCCGGCGTCGCCAAGCTGGCCGGCAGCGGCGCGGTGACGACGCTGGCGCGCGGTCTGGCCTGCAGCGGGCCGAACCAGGCGCAGGCGGCCTTCTTCACCACCACGGCGGACGCCTTCCTGGCCGACACGGAGTTGCAGGAGGAGGTGTTCGGCGCCGCCTCGCTGCTGATCCGCTGTCCGGATGTGGCGGCGATGACGGCGGTGGCGGAAAAGCTGGAAGGGCAGCTGACCGCGACCTTGCAGATGGACGCGGAGGACAAGGGCGCTGTGGCCGGGCTGATCCCGACGCTGGAGCGCAAGGCGGGCCGCATCCTGGCGAACGGCTGGCCGACGGGGGTGGAGGTCTGCCACGCGATGGTGCATGGCGGCCCGTTCCCGGCGACCTCGGACCCGCGCAGCACCTCGGTCGGCACGCTGGCGATCCGCCGTTTCCTGCGCCCGGTCTGCTACCAGGACATTCCCGCCGACCTGTTGCCGGAGGCTCTGCGCGACGGCAACCCGCTCGGCCTGTGGCGGCGGGTCGATGGCGAACTGGGGCGCGGCTGACCCCTCCACCCCGGCCTATCCCGGGCGGCGGCTTGCCGGCCGCCGCCCGCAACCCGCATCGTTTTCCAGGTCAGGAGCGGGCTGGGCCGGCCGCTGTCCCGGATGGGGCCGCCCGGCCTTCGACCAGCGCCCGATCCGCCTGCACGCCCTCGGCGACCGCGTCGAAGAAGGCGCGGACGCGCGCCGTGTTCCGCAGGTTCCGGTGCGTGACGATCCAGAGTTCGCGCGACAGATCGGCGATCGGTTCCGGTGATGCCCGGACCAGCCCGGGTTCGGGATCGCCCAGATAGCAGGGCAGCAGCGCGAGGCCGACGCCTGACCGCGCCGCGACCATCTGGTTCACCAGGCTGCCCGTCCGGTAGACCACCGCCGCCGCCGGCGCCACCTCGGACAGCCAGCGCGCCGCATTCACGCCCGCCGTCCCCTCCTCCCAGCCGATGAGCGGGTGCGAGGCGAGGTCCGCCGGCCCCGTCAACTGCGGCGCGGCGGCAACATATTCAGAAGCACCATAGGCCGCCCAGGCGACGTCGGCGAGCTTGCGCCCCCACAACTCGTCCTCGCGCGGACGGGCGACGCGCAGCGCCACGTCCGCCTCGCGCCGCGACAGGTCCAGCACCCGGCTGTCCACGACCAGTTCGACGACGATGCCGGGATGCCGGGCGCGGAACCGGCTGACCCAGGGCGTCAGCAGGCGGAAGGCGAGCGTTTCCGAGCAGGTGACGCGCAGCCGGCCCGAGAGCCGGCGGTCCAGCCCCGCCAAGTCGCGCGCGAGACCCAGCGCCTCGTCCTCCATACGCTCCGCGGCGGCCGCCACCCGTGCGCCCGCCTCGGTCGGCAGATAGGCGCCACCGGCCCCACGCTCGAAAAGCGGCAGACCGATCCGGCCTTCGAGCGCCGTCAGGCGCCGGAACACGGTGGAGTGGTCGACACCCAGAATCCCGGCCGCGCCCTTCAGGCCGCCGGCCCGTGCGACAGCGAGCACGATCCGGTGATCGTTCCAGTCATCCATGCCCGGCAGCATAGCACCGGCGTTTGTAAAATCGCAAACGGACACTGCGATTAAGCAAAACGACTTGCGGCACCGCCTGTCTTATCCTCGTGGCATCACCCCGCCGCCGTTGCAGCGGCCGGTTCCGGGCCCTCCGCCGCGCCGGGACTGACCACACGACAAGAAAAAGAGGATGAACGCCATGCCCAGCCTTCCCCAGGTCGGCCTTCGGCTGATCAGCCACCAGCTTTGCCCCTATGTGCAGCGCGCCGCCATCGCGCTGGCCGAAAAGGGCGTCCCTTACGACCGGCAGGTCGTCGACCTCGCGAACAAGCCCGACTGGTTCAAGGCCATGTCGCCGCTCGGCAAGGTGCCGCTGCTGGTCGTCGACGACCATACCGTCCTCTTCGAAAGCGCCGTCATCTGCGAATATCTCGAGGAGACGCAGCCGGGTCCCCGATTGCATCCCGAAGACCCGGCCGAACGGGCGCGGCACCGCGCCTGGGTCGAGTTCGCATCCGCCATGCTGAACGCGATCGCCGGCCTCTACGGCGCCGGTGACGAGGCGGGCTATCGGGCGAAGATCGCCGACATCACGGCAAAAATGGCATGGCTGGAAGGCGCGCTCGGCGGGGGACCATACTTCGCCGGGGCGCGGTTCAGCCTGGTGGACGCGGCCTTCGGGCCGGTGTTCCGCTATTTCGACACGCTCGAACGAATGCTGCCACCGCTCGGCGTCTTCGACGCGACGCCGAAGGTCCGCGCCTGGCGACAGGCGCTCGCCGCGCGCCCCAGCGTCCGCGGGGCGGTGACGGCGGACTATCCGCAGCTGCTCGCGGCATTTCTGCGAGCGCGTGGCTCCCACCTGTCCAGCCTGATGCCGGATCGGCAGGCCGCCGGATGAATCCCGCCGAACTTCCCGAAGGCCATTCGGCCAAAGGCGCTCAAGGCGTGTCCCGGCCGCGCCCGGCTTGCGGAACCCTGCCCTGCCGTTCCATCGCCGCCCGCAGCAGGGCGGCGAAACGGAAGGGCGCGTGCAGGAACTTGCTGTAGGGCAGCGTCGCGAACCAGCCGAGGACGAGGCCCAGATGGACCAGCAGCAGCGGTCCCATCGCCGCCGTCCCGCGCATCGCGAGCAGCCCAAGACCGCTGGCCGCCACCAGGAACAGCAGCGCCAGCAACGCGCAGTCGGCGCCGCTCAGGCTCCGCGCCACCGGTCCCGGATCGGCGCGCCGCTTCAACAGCGCCAGCCCGACGGTGCCGACCACCATCCCAACGCCCCCAAGGCCACCGAGCAGAACCGGCAGGCTCAGCAGCGGATAGGGCGCCTGCCAGCCCAGCCCATGGTCGTAGACCGTCGCCACCCCGGTGGCGGCGAAGCAAAGCGCCACCCCATAGAACAGCGCGTGGTGGAACCGCCGCCGCGCCTGGGAGAAGCGCTCGTCCCGATCGTTGCAACCGGCCCCGCCGCCGCCGAGATTGCGCAAGCTGGCCGCATCGCGAAGCGCGTCGCGCAGAGCAGGTAGCAGTTCCGCCCCGGCCGGCGCCGGCCCCATGCCGCGCCAGAAGGACGCCACGCTGAAGCCGATGGCGATCAGCGACCACAGCGTCACCGCCCCGGCAACCCCGGCGATGGCCCCCCACGGCACCAGCCGGTAGAAGGCGCCCGGCCCGGCATGCCGCCCGAACAGCAGCTCCGCCGGCAGGCTCAGGACCGCCGGCACCATCACCAGCGCCACCGAACCTAGGGTGACGGCGGCGACGAAGGACCACCCGGCACCGGGCAGACGCCCCCGCAACACCGGTGGCCAGACATGGTCGCGGTAGGTCTGCTGCCGGACCAGACTGAGGCTTTTCGGCAGGTTCAGGTCGAAGGCGTGCGGCGGTGCGTACTGGCAGGCATGGTAGCAGGACCGGCAGTTGTGGCAGAGGTTGGACAGGAAATTCAGGTCCGCCGCCGAGACCAGCCTTCGCGATTTCAACGCGGAGAAGACCGCGCAATAGCCGTCGCAGAACTGGCAGGCGTTGCAGATGTCCAGCGCCCGCCGCGCATCCGCCGCGATCTGCCGGGCCTCGTCGTCAGCGCCGGGCATGGGCTGCGGCCTCCCGTCCGGCGATGCGGCCGAACACGGCGCCGACCGTCATGGCGCTCCCTGCCAGATAGCCGCAGCCGAGGATGTTGGGCGCCATGACGACCCCGGCGGCATAGACCCCCGCCAAGCCGGTCCCGTCCCGCCGCAGCACCCGCGCGCGGTCATCGACCCGCACCCCCAGGCAGGTGGAGGTGACGCCCGCCCGCACCGGATAGGCGCCGAAGGGCGGGACCATGATGGGTTCGGCAAGCCGCGACTTCGGCGGATCGACGCCCGCCGTGCCGCCTCCCTCAATGATCGCCGCGTTGAAGGCAGCCACCGTGGCCTCCAAGGCCGGCGGAGAAATCCCCAGCGCCAGCGCCAGTTCGCCGATGCCGTCCGCCCGGATCGCCGGGAAGATGGAAGGCCGGAACCGCGTCTCGATGGCCGCGTCGAAGACCGAGAACGCGACGGCGCCGGGGCACCGGGCCACCAGCTCGCCCCAGGCCGTGTAGCGCGACGGCCCGACCACCGCGCCTTCGTCGGCGAAACGGCGGCCGTCGCGGTCCACGACGATGCCGTGGGCAATGCCGTCCAACCGGGTGACGATGCCGCCGTCGAAGGTCGGCGCCCGGCCATCCACCGCGACCATATGGCAGTGGTCCGCCGCCCCCACCGGCTCCGCCCCCTCCGCCAGCAGCGCCTTCAGCGGAATGCCGGTCGCATGCGGGGTGCCGCGGATCACGAACCGGTTGGCAGCCCCGCCCCACTCCCGCCGCAGCCAGCCGTGATCGGCCTGGAACCCGCCGGAAGCGACGACGAGCGCCCGCGCCGTGACCACCGCATCCCCCACGGTGACGGCCGGCCGCCCGTCGCGCAGATGCAGCGCCCGCACGTCGCTGTTGTACCGGATGGCGACGCCCAGCCCTTCTGCGGTGGCATAGAGCGCATTGACCAGCGCCTTGCCGCCGCCGAGGAAGAAGGCGGTCTTGCGCGAATAGGGCAGGACCTCGTCGGCACAGCTTTGGAACCGCACGCCGTTGCCGGCCAGCCAATCGACGATGTCGGCGCTGGCGTCGACGAACAGCCGCGCCACCCCATGATCGGCCGTATCGGCCACGCGCCGCAGGTCGGTCTGATAGTCGTCGGCCGGATAGCGTCCCCGCACCCACGGGGTCGGTTCATCATGCATGACGCGCATGTTGCGGGAATGGCGGGCATTCCCACCGCGCAGCGCCTTGGGCGCCGCCTCCAGCAGCAGGACCGCCGCACCGGCGCGGCGGGCGGCAATGGCGGCGCAGAGCGCGGCGTTCCCGCCACCCACCACCAGAACGTCGCAATCGCACGGGACACCGGTCATCGCCATGGCTTTAGACCCGGACGGCCTGCGCTGGGAAGGGCCAAGCCCTGCGACACAGGGCAGCGCCCCCGGCTTTTGCACAAACCTCCCGGAAAAGGATCATATTCCTATAACCTCTTTGCCAACGGTTCAACCCACCAAGGGAGCAAAGCCATGGCATTCGACGGCCGCACTCTCCAGAACCACCATTTCCCCCGCCGGATGGAACATCCGCCGAAAACTGTTCCACGCCGTTCCATCTCCGACCGATCCATGCCGGAAAACCGACACATATCATCAGTTGACAGACTGATGTTTCATGCATCCCATATGGAGTGTCGTTGACTGCGATTCTCACCCCGACTTGCGCTGTCGGTCGATGGAACGTCGCAATGCAGGAGCCGGCACCCATGACGACCGTGGCGTGTGGAGCGGGGGAACGGGGAGCAGGGATGACCGATCCGACGATGCTGCCCGCTGCGGCCCCCGAAGCCATGCCGGGCATCCTGATCGCCCTCGTCGCCAATCAGGACCGGGAAGCCGCGGCTTGGCTCGGGACGATCCTGGCCGCCCCGCCCCTGCCCGGCACGGCGGAGTTCATGCGCCTGTTCGCCGTCGCCGGCCGCAAGCTGGCCGGCACCGCGCCGCCGGGCTGGCCGCCCGCCCGTATCGCCCGCGCCGCCCTGCTCGCCGCCTCGGTCCATGCCGCGGGCGAGGAAGCGCCGGCCCGGCTGGCGACCGCCTTCCGCCGGTCGGACAGCACGGAGCGCGCGGCGATCCTCCAGTCGCTGATTCTGCTGCCCGCTCCCGCCCGCTTCGCCGATCTCGCCGCCGACGCCTGCCGCTCCAGCGTGCAGCCGGTGTTCGAGGCCATCGCCTGCGACAACCGCTATCCCGCCGCCCATTTCGCCGAGCCGGCCTTCAACCAGATGGTGCTGAAGGCGGTGTTCACCGGCGCACCGCTGGCCCGCGTGATCGGGCTGGCGGAGCGGACGACCGCCCAACTGCGCCGCATGGCCGCCGATTTTCGCGACGAACGGCGGGCATCCAACCGGCCGGTGCCGGCCGACCTCGACTTCCTCCTCGAATTGGGAACCTGACGTGATGAAGCTGTTCGATCCGCACATCCACATGACGTCGCGCACCACCGACGATTATGCCGCCATGCGCCGGGCCGGCATCGTCGCGGTGACCGAGCCGGCCTTCTGGTTGGGCCAGCCGCGCACCCACGCCGGCAGCTTCGAGGATTACTTCCTGTCGCTGATCGGCTGGGAACGCTTCCGCGCCAGCCAGTTCGGCATCCGCCATTTCTGCACGCTGGGCCTGAACCCCAAGGAGGCCAACAACCCCGACATCGTCGACGGCGTGCTGGAGCTGGTCGACCTCTATCTGGAGAAGGAGGGCGTCGTCGCGGTGGGCGAGATCGGCTATGACGACATGAGCCCGGCGGAGGACGACATCCTCGCCCGGCAGGTCGAAATGGCCAAAAACCACGGCCTGCCGGTGATGATCCACACGCCCCACCGCGACAAGAAGGCCGGCACCCGCCGCACGCTGGACCTGCTGCGCGAGGCCGGCATGCCGCCGCACCTCACCCTGATCGACCACAACAACGAACTGACGCTGGAAATGGTGCTGGAGAGCGGCTGCTGGGCCGGCCACACCATCTATCCCGGCAGCAAGATGGACGAGCCGCGCATGGTCGGGCTGGTCCAGGCCTTCGGGCCGGAGCGGATCATGGTCAACAGCTCCGCCGACTGGGGGATCAGCGACCCGCTGAAGGTGCCGAAGACCGCGCAGGCCATGCGCGACGCCGGCATCACGGACGAGGCCATCGAGACCATCGTCTGGCGCAACCCCATTGCCTTCTACGCCCAGAGCGGCCGGCTTGACCCGGCGGAGCTGGAAATCCCGCTTCCGGTCGACCAGCGCCTGCTGTTCGAAGGCAACACCGTCCTGCGCGGCCAAACCCCGACGGTGGAAACGCCGCTCTCTGTGGAAGCGGACGACTGACGGCGATGAGGCGCACGCTGGTCCTGAACGTCGTCGGGCTGACCGCCGACCTCCTGCCTCACGCCCCGGCCATCTCCCGGCTGGCGGTGCGGGGGATGCGTCCGCTGGTGCCGGTGCTGCCGGCGGTCACCTGCTCGGTGCAGGCCAGCATGCTGACTGGGCTTCCGCCCTCCGGCCATGGCTGCGTCGCCAACGGCTGGTACGACCGCGACCTGTCGGAAATCCTGTTCTGGAAGCAGAGTAACCGGCTGGTCACCGGCGAGACGCTGTGGCAGGAGGCCAAGCGGCGCGACCCGGCCTTCGTCGGAGCAAAGCTGTTCTGGTGGTACAACATGTACTCCGGCGCCGACATCAGCGTCACGCCGCGCCCGATCTATGCCGCCGACGGCCGCAAGCTGCCGGACATCTACACCCACCCTGACACGCTGCGCGGCGAGCTGGCACAGGCGCTGGGACCGTTCCCGCTGTTCCGCTTCTGGGGCCCCGGCGCCGATCTGGTGTCCAGCCGCTGGATCGCCGACTGCGCGGCGGAGGTGGAACGTCGTTTCCGCCCCAGCCTGTCGCTGGTCTATCTGCCGCATCTCGATTACGACCTGCAGCGGCTGGGGCCCGACGACCCGCGCATCCCCGCCCAGGTCGCCGCCGTCGACGCCCTGGCCGCCCCGCTGATCGAGGCGGCGGAGCGCGAGGGCACACGGGTCGTCGTGCTGTCGGAATACGGCATCACCGGCGTCGCCGGCCCCATCGCCATCAACCGCGCCTTGCGCCGGGCCGGGCTGATCGCGGTGCGGGAGGAACAGGGCGGCGAACTGCTCGACCCCGGCGCCTCGGCCGCCTTCGCCGTCGCCGACCATCAGCTGGCCCATGTCTATGTCCGACACCCCGAACAGGTGGTGGCGGTGCGCGACCTGCTGCTGGGGCTCAATGGGGTGGAGCGGGTGCTCGACGCCGATGCGCAGCAGGCCGCCGGCATCCACCACCCGCGCGCCGGCGAGCTGGTCGCGGTCAGCCGCGCCGACCGCTGGTTCAGCTATCCCTATTGGATCGACGACGACCGGGCGCCGGATTTCGCCCGCACCGTGGAGATCCACCGCAAGCCCGGCTACGACCCGGGGGAGCTGTTCCTCGACCCCGCCCTGCGCTTTCCCAAGGCGTCCATCGCCTGGCGGCTGGCGAAGAAAACGCTGGGCTTCCGCA
The DNA here is from genome assembly GCA_965650625.1 of uncultured Azospirillum sp. Taxonomy (GTDB): domain Bacteria; phylum Pseudomonadota; class Alphaproteobacteria; order Azospirillales; family Azospirillaceae; genus Azospirillum. The sequence continues at coordinate 25,117 of CBFGPE010000030.1, forward strand.
CGCTGATGGACGTGATCCCGCTCGACGCCGGATTGGTGAAGGGATCGCACGGCCGCCCGACCGACCGGCCGGAGGCCGGGCCGCTGCTGATCTCTTCCGAACCCGCCCTGCTGCCCGACGGCCCGGTGCCGGCGGAGGCGGTCAAGTCCCTCCTGCTCGCCCATCTCTTCGACGAGGTGACCGGTCCATGACCAGCACGCTTTCCCCCGACCTCCGCTCCCCCATCATCCGCCAGCGCTTCGCCGTCACCTTCGACTACGCCATCGCCTTCACCCGCGACGCCTTCGACTCGGCAAATTCCACGCTGGCCGACGCCATGGGCACGGCGGGTGCCGATCCACGCCCGCGCTGCCTCGCCTTCGTCGACATGGGCGTGCTGGCCGGACACCCGGCCCTGCCGGAGGCCATCGCCGCCCATTTCGCCGCCCGCGACGACCTGCCGACCCTGGTGGCGCCGCCGCGCCTGCTGCCGGGTGGGGAAACGGTGAAGAACGACCCGGCCCTGATCGGGCAGATGCACGACGCCATCCTCGGCCATGGCATCGACCGGCATTCCTATGTGCTGGCGGTCGGCGGCGGCGCCTTCCTCGACGCGGTCGGGCTCGCCGCCTCCACCGCGCACCGGGGCGTGCGGCTGGTGCGCATGCCGACCACGGTGCTGGCGCAGAACGATTCCGGCGTCGGGGTGAAGAGCGCCATCAATCTGAACGGCGCCAAGAACCAGATCGGCACCTTCGCCCCGCCCTGGGCGGTGGTGAACGACGCCGCCTTCCTCGACAGCCTGCCGCAGCGCGACCGCGTCGCCGGCATGGCGGAGGCGGTGAAGGTGGCGCTGATCCGCGACGGGGCCTTCTTCGAATGGCTGGAACGGTCGGCCGACGCGCTGACCCTGTTCGAGCCCGACGCCGTCGCCCACCTGATCCGCCGCTGCGCCGAGCTGCACATGCGCCAGATCGCCGAGGGCGGCGACCCGTTCGAGCAGGGCAGCGCCCGGCCGCTCGATTTCGGCCATTGGGCCGCGCACAAGCTGGAAACGCTGAGCCGCAACCACCTGCGCCATGGCGAGGCGGTGGCCATCGGCATCGCGCTAGACACCCGCTATTCGGTGCTGGCGGGCCTGCTGCCGGAGGGCGAGGATCTGCGCGTCGCCGTCCTGCTGGAGCATCTGGGCTTCCGCCTGTGGCACCCGGCGCTGGCCCGCGTCGATGCCGCCGGCCAGCCGCAGGTGCTGGCCGGGCTGGAGGAGTTCCGCGAACATCTCGGCGGCCGGCTGACCATCACCCTGCTGGCCGGTATCGGCCGGGGGATCGAGGTCAACGCCATGGATTCCGCCCTGGTCGAAAGCGCCATCGGCTGGCTGTCGGCGCGGGAGGCCGCCTGATGCGCCTGTCCGGCGGCGGCACGCTCGGCTATTGCCTGAACGTCCATCCGACCCAGACCTTCGCCGAGGTGCGGGCGGCCCTGCTGGGGCCTGTGCGCGAGATCAAGCGCCGGCTCTGCCCCGACCATCCGTTCGGCGTCGGATTGCGCCTGTCGGCCGAGGCCGCGGCAGAAGCGGGCGTGGCGGCGGAACTGGCGGCGATCTTCAAAGGCGAAGGGTTCGAAGCCTTCACCATGAACGGCTTTCCTTATGGCCGCTTCCATGGCGCGCCGGTCAAGGAGGCCGTCTATGAGCCGGACTGGACGGCGGCGGAGCGGGTCGCCTACAGCCTCTCCCTCGCCGAGACGATGGCGGCGCTGGTCCCGCCCGGCGGCTTCGCGACGATCAGCACCGTCCCCGGCGGCTACGCCCCGCGCGTGACCGGGCGCGAAGCGGCGGTGGCGGAGGGACTGTTGCAGGCGGTGGCCGGGCTGATCCGGCTGGAACAAAGTACCGGCCGCACCGTGGCGCTGGCGCTGGAGCCGGAACCCTGGTGCCTGCTGGACAGCACCGCCGATGCCGTCGCCTTCTTCCGAGCGCACCTGTTCGCCGATGCGGCGGCGCGGCGCCTCGGCGCCCTTGCCGGGCTGGCGGCGGACGAGGCGGCGGCGGCGCTGCCGCGGCATCTCGGCCTGTGCCTCGACGTCTGCCACATGGCGGTCAACTTCGAGGAACCGGCGGAGACGCTGGCCGCCCTTGCCGCCGCCGGCATCCCGATCCACAAGGTCCAGCTCAGCGCCGCCCTGCGGATCGCGCGGGCCGATGCCCCGGCGCGCGAGCGGCTGGCCGCCTTCCGCGATGCCGTCTATCTCCACCAGACCGTCGCCCGCGCGGCGGACGGCCCGGCAAACGGCAGGGTGCGGCGGTTCCTCGACCTGCCGCAGGCGCTGGAAAGCCCCGGCGGCGAGGACGAGGAATGGCGGGTCCATTTCCACGTCCCGGTCTTCGCCGAACCGGAACCGCCGCTCGACTCCACCAGCGGCGCGCTGGAGGGGGTGCTGGCGATCCACCGCGACCGGCCGGTGGCCCCGCATCTGGAGGTCGAAACCTACACCTGGGATGTCCTGCCCGCCGAAGCCTGCGGTGCGGGCGCCATCAGCGTCGTCGACGGAATCGAAAGGGAATTGCGATGGGTGTTGGAACGGCTGTCCTGATCCGCCCGCGCGCGGCCCTGATCCTCGGCCGGGTGTCCAACCTGCCGACGGTGCTGAGCAACGCCATGGCCGGCATCGCGCTCGCCGACATCGGGGTGGCGAACGGTGTCGCCTTGGAAGCCGTGGCCCGCGCTGCCATCGTGCTGGCGCTGTTCTATGTCGGCGGCATGTACCTGAACGACGCCTTCGATGCGAAAATCGACGCGCGGGAACGGCCGGGCCGCCCCATTCCGAAGGGCGACGCCTCCCTCGGCGCGGTGTTTGCTGCCGGCCTCATGCTGATCGCGCTGGGCGTCGCCCTGGCCGCCCTGTCGGGACTGCAGGCCGGACTGTGCGGCGGGCTGCTGGCGGGTGCGATCCTGCTCTACGACGCCCTGCACAAGCGCACGGTGACGGCCCCGGCGATCATGGGTCTGTGCCGCCTGCTGTCCTACGCCACCGCGGCGGCCATCGCGGGCGGCGGTGCGCTGGCGCCCTGGATGCTGCTGGGGGCGGGCGGGCTGTTCTGCCATGTGGTCGGGCTGACCTTCGCCGCCCGGCAGGAGGCCTACGACCGGCTGGACAATGCCTGGCCGCTGGCCGTCCTGGCGGTCCCGCTGGCCGGCGCGCTGTGGGTCGCGCTCGGCAACCCGGCGGCGCTCGTCCTGTGGGTGGCTCTGGCTGCGGCGACAGGCTTGGCCCTTCATCGGCTTTTCCGCCGCGCCCCCGGCGACGTGCCGCGCGCGGTGGCGGTCCTGATCGCCGCCATCACGCTCTACGACGCCGTGCTGATCGCCGTCGTCGGAGCGGGTGCTCCGCTCGCCGTTGCCGCCGCGCTGTGCTTCCCGCTGACCCTGGCGCTCCAGAAGGTCATTCCGGGGACATGATCCGGCGAGCCCGGGGCCTAACGCTTCTCAAGGTCGCTGCAGCGGACCCACCATTGGGTGTCGGTCGTCGCCTCCACGATGGCGCCGGTGATGCCGCCGTTGGTCTGCGAGATGTCGAGGACGCAGAGGTCGCCGGTCGGCCGGTTCACCGTCCTGATCCGGATGTTGCGGCAGCCGTCCGGCATGATCTGGCCTTTGTCGCGGACCAGCTGCTCGATCTGCTGCTGGGTATGGCAGGCGACGACCGCATCCTGGGCGGAAGCCGGCGACGGCGTGGCGATCCAGGCGACGGCGCAGGCGGCACCGGCGAAAAGACAGGTCTGGAGAATGCGGATGGCCATCGGTCTGCCCCCCTGAAGATCGTGGAGATGAGTGAGGCAAATCCGCTCCGGCGGGTTTGGTTCCCATGAAACCACTCCGGAACCCGTTGCCCCCGTGCCGAGTTGACGCCCGGGGTCGGGCGCCATCGTCCCGCCCCGCCCACAGCGACGCGGAGATTGTTTCGATGGTTCCCGACTGGCTCCATCTGTTGTCCATCGCCACCCTGGTCTTCGGCGGGCTGTGCGCACTGATCGTGCTGATCGACGTGGTGCGCCATCCCCAGCACATGTGGATCATGAACGTCGTCTGGCCGGTGACCGCCCTGTTCGGCACGGTCCTGACCCTCTGGGGCTATTTCACCTATGGCCGGCTGGCGACCCACGAGATGATGCGGCAGGCGAAGGAGCGCGGCGAGGAGATGCCGAGCAAGCGCGACACGCCCTTCCCCATCATGGTCGCCAAGGGGGCGGCCCATTGCGGCAGCGGCTGCACGCTGGGCGACATCGTCGCCGAATGGCTGGTGGTGTTCGCGCCGACGGTGGCCGTCTGGTTCGGCTGGCGCAGCCTGTTCGCCGAGAAGATGTTCGCGGTGTGGATCGTCGATTTCATTTTCGCCTTCGTCTTCGGCGTCGCCTTCCAGTATTTCACCATCAAGCCGATGCGCAACCTGTCCCCCGGCGAAGGGCTGGTGCAGGCGGTGAAGGCCGACGCGGCCTCGCTGACGGCGTGGCAGGTCGGCATGTACGGCTTCATGGCCTTCGCCAGCTTCTACCTGTTCGGCACGGTTCTCGGCGCCAAGCTGGAGCCGGCCTCGCCGGAATTCTGGTTCATGATGCAGATCGCCATGCTCTGCGGCTTCGTCACCGCCTATCCGGTGAACTGGTGGCTGATCTCGACCGGAGTGAAGGAGAAGATGTAGGCGGGTGCCAACCCTTTTGCCCTGATCCTCCCCCTATTTTCCGTTGTGCCGCAGGACGCCACCTCCGAACTCTGGAGGCATGCTGATGAGTGGAGCGGCTCTGGCCATCGCCCTGGCCTATTTCGGGTTCCTGTTCGCCATCGCCTCCTGGGGGGACCGCCGGGCGCGCCGCCACGGGACGCAATCCGGGGCGAGATCGGGGGCGAGATCGGGTCCGCTGGTCTATGCGCTGTCGCTGGCCGTCTACTGCACGGGCTGGACCTTCTACGGAAGCGTCGGCATGGCGTCGACCGGCGGTTATGCCTTCCTGCCGATCTATATCGGCCCGATCCTGATCTTCACGCTGGGATGGCCGCTGCTGCACAAGATTCTGCGGATCGCCAAGGCGCAGAACATCACCTCCATCGCCGATTTCCTCGCCGCCCGCTATGGCAAGAGCCAGTCGGTCGCGGCCATCGTCACGCTGGGCGCCATCGTCGGGACCGTGCCCTACATGGCGTTGCAGCTGAAGGCCGTCTCGTCCAGCTTCGCCGTCCTGCTGCGCTATCCCGAGATCGTGATGCTGGAGCAGCCGGCGGCCTCCCCGGTCTGGGCCGACAGCGCGCTGGTCGCCGCCATCATGTTCGCCCTGTTCGCCATCCTGTTCGGCACACGCCACGTCGACGCGACCGAACGCAACGAGGGCATGATGCTTGCCATAGCGGTGGAGGCAGTGATGAAGCTGGCCGCCTTCCTCGCCATCGGCGCCTACGCGACCTGGGGACTGTTCGACGGGCCGGCCGACCTGCTGCGGCTGGCATCGGCCGAACCGGACCTGCGGCACCAGTTCGCCAGCGGCGTCAACGGCTCCAGCTGGATCACCATGACCGCGCTGGCCGGGCTGTCGGTCCTCTGCCTGCCGCGCATGTTCCACGTCACCGTCATCGAGAACCGCGACGAGGAGCATATCCGGCTGGCGACCTGGCTGTTCCCGTCCTATCTCGCGGCCATCGCCCTGTTCGTCGTCCCCATCGCCGCCGCCGGCCTCCTGCTTTTCCCGGAAGGCACGGTGGACCGCGACATGACGGTGCTGGCCCTGCCGATGTCCGGCCGGCAGGAAATCCTGACGACCATCGCCTTCGTCGGCGGCCTGTCCGCCGCCACCGGCATGGTGATCGTCTCCTCCGTCGCCATCGCCAATATGGTCAGCAACGATCTGGTGGTGCCCATCCTGCTGCGCCGCCGCGGCAGCGGCATCGACCGGCTGGACATGCGCCGGCTGATCCTGGGCACCCGCCGGGTGACGATCCTGGTGCTGATGCTGCTGTCCTACGTCTATTACCGGATGGTCGGGACCGGCTTCCCGCTGGCTTCCATCGGCCTCGTCAGCCTCGCCGCGGTGGCGCAGTTCGCGCCGGCCCTGATCGGCGGCATGATCTGGCGGGGAGCCACCGGCGCCGGCGCCTTCTGGGGTGTCGTCGCCGGATTCGTGGTGTGGGGCTACACGCTGCTGCTGCCGGCGGTCATCGAGGCCGGCTGGCTGTCGGCCACCATCCTGACCACGGGTCCGTTCGGAACCGGCTTGCTGGCGCCCCAGCGGCTGCTCGGCCTCCATCTCGACCCCTTCGTCCATGGCGTGACCTGGAGCCTGCTCGCCAACAGCGTGGTCTTCATCGCGGTGTCGCTGCGGACGGTACCGCGGCCGATCGAGCGGCTGCAGGCCGGCGCCTTCACCGACACCGACCTCCAGTGGAGCCATGCCGGGTCCGAACCGCGCACCGGCTCCGTCACGGCGGAGGAGTTGCGGGCGGTGGCCGCCCGCTATCTCGGCCCCGAACGGGCGGAGCACGGATTCGCCGGCCTTTCCGGTTCCGGCACGGGAGAGGCCGACCTGCGCCTGATCCGGCAGACGGAGAAGCTGCTGGCAAGCGCCATCGGCGCCGCCTCAGCCCGGCTGGTGATGGCCCTGACGCTGGAACGGCACAGCGTCGGCAAAGGCAACGCGCTGAGGCTGCTGGACGATGCCACGGCGGCCATCCAATACAACCGCGACGTCCTGCAGACGACCATGGAGAATGTCGCGCAGGGGATCGCCGTCTTCGACAAGGACCTGCGGCTGGTCAGCTGGAACCGCCGCTTCCGCCGGCTGCTGGCCATTCCGGCGGAGATGGAACCGGCCGGGATCGCCCTTCCGGAAATCCTGCGCTTCGGCGCCTTGCATGGGCTCTACGGCCAGGGCGATCCCGCCGCCCTCGTCGCCCGGCAGCTCGACGTCTTCCTCGCCAGCATCGCCAACCCGGTCGAGCAGCATCGGCCGGACGGCAGCGTGCTGGAGATGCACACCTGCCGGATGCCCGGCGGCGGTTATGTCACCACCTTTTCCGACATGACGGAGCGTGTCCGCGCCGCCGCGGCGCTGGCCGAAGCCAAGGACCGGCTGGAGCAGCGCGTCCGCCAGCGCACCGCCGAACTGGCCCGTGCCAAGGCCGCGGCGGAGGAAGCCAGCCAGGACAAGACGCGCTTCCTCGCCGCGGCGAGCCACGACCTGCTGCAGCCGTTGAACGCCGCGCGGCTCTATGCCTCCAGCTTGGGCGACCGGATGCCGGAGGACGCGCTGGTCGGCAAGCTGGACGGCGCGCTGGCCTCGGTGGAGGAGTTGCTGGGGGAACTGCTGGACATCTCCCGGCTCGATGCCGGCGCAGTGAAGCCGGAACGGCAGAGCTTCCCGCTCGGCCGGCTCTTCGGCACGCTGGCGGTGGAGTTCGCGCCGCTCGCCGAACGGCGCGGGCTGCAATTGCGCATCCTGCCCTGCAGCCTCGCCGTCGACAGCGACTGGCGCCTGCTGCACCGGCTGCTGCAGAATCTGCTGGCGAATGCCATCCGCTACACACCGCAGGGCCGGGTGCTGCTGGGCGCGCGCCGGGCCGCCGGCCATGTCGTGGTCCAGGTCTGCGACACCGGAATCGGCATTCCCGAGGACAAGCAGGCCCTGGTCTTCGGCGAGTTCCGGCGCTTCGCCGAGGCGCCGGGGGTGGAACATGGGCTGGGGCTGGGGCTTTCCATCGTCGAGCGCATCGGCCGCGTGCTCGACCATCCGGTGACGCTGCACTCCATTCCCGGCCGCGGGACGATCTTCGGCGTCCGCATCCCGCGCGGCGTGTCCCAAGCGGATGTTCAGGCTGCGCGTCAGACGGCGGATGCGCAGGCCGAACCGGCCGAGCGGACCAGCATCCTGTGCATCGACAACGATCCCACCATCTTGGACGGGATGCGGACGATGCTGGGCGGATGGGGCTGTCAGGTGCGGACCGCCACCGGGCTCACCGCCGCCCTGGCCGAAGCGGAGAACGGACCGCCCGATCTCATCCTCGCCGACGTCCATCTGAACGAGGGAGAGGACGGCTTCGCCTGCGTCCAGGCGGTGCGGCAGCGGCTGCGCCAGCCGGTTCCGGCGGCCCTGATCACCGCCGACCGGTCCGCCGGCGTCAAGGAGCGGGCGGAGAGCCTCGGCCTGCCGGTGCTGAACAAGCCGATCCGCCCGGCCGCACTGCGCACGCTGATGCGCCGCCTGACCGGCGCGCGGCCGGCGGCCGAATAGGCCAGCCTCAGCCGTCCTGCCGCTCTTCCGCCGCGCGGCGGATCAGTTCCTGGGGGGCGTCGGCGTCCTCGGCCAACTGGCGGACGAGGATCACCGCCTGGGTCCGGCTGGTGACGCCCAGCTTCTGCAGGATCGCCGAGACATGCGCCTTCACCGTGCCTTCGGACACGCCCAGCTCATAGGCGATCTGCTTGTTCACCAACCCGTCGTTCAGCATCATCAGGACCCGGACCTGCTGCGGCGTCAGGCTGGCGATCCGGGCGGCCGCCTCCTCTTCCCTGCCGGCACCGTCCGGCTCCTGCAGCGCCGGCCGCCACAACTCGCCCGCCAGCAAGGCCTGCAGCGCCTCGCCCAGCGTGTCGGACGGGGCGGATTTCGGGATGTAGCCACAGGCGCCGGCTTCCATCGCGCGGCGGATCACCCGCGACTCCTCGTTGGCGGAGATCACCGCGATGGGCAGGGCGGGAAAGCGGCTGCACAGATAGACCAGACCGGCGAAGCCCTGCATCCCCGGCATGTTCAGGTCGAGAAGGAGCAGATCGGCGTCGGGACTTTCCTCCAGCGCCGCCGCCGCCGCATCCAGCGTCCCAGCCTCGACGATTTCGGCCTCGGGCAGCGCACGGGCGATGGCGAGACGCATGGCATCGCGGAACATGGGGTGATCGTCGGCGACGACGATGTGGGTGGGCATGATCGGGACCTGTTTGCTTCGCCGCTAAACCAAAGTCACATGGAAGTCACAAGGGGGACGACATAGCTTTGTGAACGAGTGAGAAACACTTCGCGCCGCCGGAAACCGCATTGCGCCGATGGGCTAATGCGGACGACCAGTCCTCAGGCGGTGTCGACCAGAGACGGAAGCTGAACCGATGAAACGGCGCAACCTCCTGAGGGCCATGGGCCTCGGGCTGGGCGGAGCCGTGCTCGCCACCCCGGCGATCGCACAAGGGCCGCCGCAGATCCGATGGCCGCTGGCCGCGACCTTCCCGAGGGAGCTGGACATCCTGAATGGCGGGGTGGAGGTCCTCGTCCGCCGGGTCGCCGGGCTGACCGGAAACCGGTTCGTCATAGACCGCGACCCCTCCCTGCGGCCGAAGACGGATCAGCCGATGCTCGATTTCGTCGGCAGCGGCGGCGCGCCGATCGGGCTGGGCGCCAGCTATCAGGCAATGGACCGCGAGCCGGCGCTGGTCTTCGACACCTCGGTACCCTTCGGACTGAACGCACGGCAGCAGAATGCCTGGATGTACCAGGGCGGCGGACTGGCGCTGATGCGCGAGCTGCTTGCCGACCACGATGTGATCCCTTTCCCGGTCGGCAACACCGGCTCGCAGCTGGGAGGCTGGTTCCGTCGGGAAATCCGAGCCGCGCAGGATCTGAACGGGCTGAGGTTCCGCGTGTCCGGCATGGCCGTCGACGTGCTTCGCCGCCTGGGCGGACAGCCGCAGCGGACCGGCTATGCCGGGCTGCGCCGCGCGCTGGAGGACAAGACGCTCGACGCGGCGGCCTGGGCCGGCCCGCATGACGACCTGCGGCTCGGTCTGCACAAGTCGGCGCCCTATTGCTACTACCCCGGCTTCCTGGAGGGGAACGCGCAGCTGTCCTGCTACGTCAACCGCCCCGCCTGGGACCGGCTGCCACCGGAATACCGGGAGGCGGTGGAGGTCGCCTGCGCCGAAGCAAATCTCTGGATCACCGCAAGGTACGACGCCCTCAACCCCGCCGCCCTGAAGCAACTGACGGCCGAAGGGGCGATCCTTCGTCCCTTTCCGCTGGAAATCCTGCGAGCCGCTCACCGGGCCACCGAGGAGCAGCTGGAAGCACTGGCCTCGGCGAGCAGCCGCTTCCGCAAGGTCTATGACTCGTGGAAGCCGTTCTGCGACGCCCAGCATCTGTGGTTCCGCATCGCCGAGAACAGCTTCGACCGTTCCGCCTCCCTGCAGCCGCCGGAGACTTCCCGGAACTAGGCCCGAAACCAGGGAGCCCCCCTGCGCCAACCCAAAAGGAGCGCATGATGACCTATGACTTCGACCGGGACCTGATCCGGTCCATGCCTGCGATGGAGCGCTTCGCGCGCAGCCTGACCCGCAACCCCGCCGAGGCCGACGACCTCGTCCAGGACTGCATGGAACGTGCGCTCCGCCACCGCGAGAAGTTCGAGCAGGGCACCAACCTGGAAGCCTGGCTCTGCACCATCCTGAAGAATGTCCATTACAGCAAATGGACCCGCAAGCGCCGTTTCGGCGAAGTGGAGGTGATGGACGGGGAGATGGCCAGCGGGCCGCCACAGGACCATCAGGTCCTGCTGCGGGAGGTTGCGACGGCCATCGACGGGCTCTCGGAGGAACATCAGCGGCTGATCCGTATCGTCGCCGTCAACGGCGACAGCTATCTCGAAGCAGCCGACGAGCTGGGCGTATCGGTCGGCACTGTCCGGTCCCGCCTGTCCCGCGCCCGCAACCGGCTGCGAACCGACTGCGAAACGCCACGCCGTCCGCCCCTGGCCCGGTGCACCGGACTGCCGATGTCCGCCCGCTCGACCGGATATTCGGAGATGGCCCGGCGAACGGCCGGCTAGCCCGGCTTCGGACCGAGACCCTTCAGCCGGCGGTCCGGCAGTCGTCTGTCCGGTCCGACAGACTGTCCCGCGCGCTGCGGCAGCGGAAGCGCAACGCCTCGCGGTCACGGTCGAGGAAGTCGCTCCGCTCGCCCGCGGCCTCGATGAGGGCAATCTGCGCCAGCAACGGCTGCCGGCGCGGCTCATCGCTCACATAGGGTGCCAGAGCCTCAAGGGCTTCCGCCACGCGGATCAGAACGCCCGGCATGGTGGCGCCCGCCTGCCGGATCTGATCGAAGGCCGCCCGCACCAGCCCGTCATGGTCGGTCACGTTGCGGACCACACGCAAATCGCCCGTCTTGTCGCACAGCACCGCCACCTGCAGCGGCCGTTCAAAGATGCGGGACAGCGCCGAGGACAGCATGTCGATGACGGTCAGCGCGGTGTAGACATCGTTGATTCCCGGCGACAGCGCCCGCAATGCCATCTCCACCAGTTGCCGGATGCCATATTCAAGGTCCTGGGTCGGGGTCCGCTCGGTCCCGACGATGAAGGCCTCCCGGATGGAACGGCGGAACGCCTCGTCACAGGCCTCCGGCGGATGCACGGCAAGGTGCCGTCCGCGGACGAGAGCGAAATGCCCGGGCCGAACGTCCAGCCACAGAACCACGTCGGCTTCGCAGGCCTTGCGCACGAGAATATCGAAATCGACCGCCTGGACGTAGCCGTCCTCTCCCAGTCCGAACCACACCGCATCCTCCGGCACCGGCGGCGGCGATTTTTTCGCGTTCACATCCTCCGGCAGAAGCAGATCGATGGACGCGCGCAATTGGCGCGACACGTCGCGTACGGCGTTGTCATACATGATCGACCGCGCCAGCTTGTGCACGAAGAACAGCAACACGAAGAGGCAGAAGGCCGAAAGCGCGGTCCCGACGGTGATCGCGAAATGGGGGATCGCGTTGTCCGACGGGGCGCCGATGCTGCGGAAAACCACCAGCAGATAGAGAATCGTCGCGACGAACAGTCCCAGCACCACCTGCGTCTGGGGATCGCCGATGAAATTGCGCACCAGACGGGGACCGAGCTGCCCGGCAGCCAGGGTCAGCACCACGACGGTGATGGAGACCACCAGCGACGTCATCGTGATGATGCCCGACAGCAGGGCGCCCATCAGCTGGCGGGCGCTTTCGGGATCGCCGCTGTAGACCAGCCACATCTCGGCCGCCCCGTCGGGCAGCACCGGTCCTGTGGTGACGAGAAAGACCGCCAGCGCCATCGCCGCGATGCTCATCAGCAGCGGCACAAACCACAGGCTCTCGCGCAGAAACATCCAATAATGACGCAGGCGGCCCTTCAATCCAATCACCCCAGCGGAAGCGGAACGAACAGCGACTGGCCATCCCGCCGCCGCAGAAGAATAACATGGTCCTTCCCGGACTTGCGGGCCTGATCGACGACATTTGCCACGTCACTGGGGTTACCCACCGTCTGCTGCCCCGCACGGGTAATGATGTCGCCCGGCTCGAAACCGACCTTTGCCGCCGGGCTGTCCGGTGCAACCTCCACCACCGCGGCACCGCTCACGTCGCTGTCGAGCGAGAACTCCTTGCGCAGTTCGGGTGTGATCGGGGCCAGAGTCAGGCCAAGCTGGCCGCCGCCGGGCTGCTGCTGCTTTGCCTCCGCCTGCTCCGCAGGCGGCTGCAGTTCGGCGATCCGCGCCTCCAACATCACCGGTTTGCCGTCGCGCAGGACGACGACGCGGGCCGTCTCGCCGGGCTTGGTCTGCGCCACCATCCGAGTCAGCTCATGCGGTCCGGCGACCTGCTTGCCGCCGAATTCGGTGATGAGATCGCCGCTCTTCAGCCCGGCCTTGGCGGCCGGAGCGTCCTTGGACACATCGGCGACCAGCGCGCCGGACTGGTCCTTGAGGTCGAGCGCCTTGGCGATGTCCGGCGTGACCGGCTGGATGGTGACGCCCAGATACCCGCGGGTCACCCGGCCGTTGCTGCGCAGCTCGTCGATGACCGGACGGGCGAGCGAGGCAGGAATGGCGAAGCCGATGCCGATGTTGCCGCCGGACTGGCTGAAGATCGCGGTGTTCACGCCGATCACCTCGCCCTTGACGTTGAACATCGGGCCGCCGGAATTGCCCCGGTTGATGGCGGCGTCGGTCTGCAGGAAATCGTCGTAGGGGCCAGCGCCGATGTCGCGCGCGCGGGCGGAGATGATGCCGGCGGTCACGGTGCCGCCCAGCCCGAACGGGTTGCCGATCGCGACCACCCAGTCGCCGACGCGCATGGTGCTGCTGTCACCCCAGGAAACGCTGGGCAGCGGCTTGTCCGACTCCACCTTCAGCAGGGCGAGATCGGTCTTGACGTCGGTTCCGACGATCTTCGCCGGCAGCTTGCGTTTGTCGGTCAGGGTCACCTCGACCTTGTCGGCATGCTCCACGACATGGTTGTTGGTGACGACATAGCCGCTGGGATCGATGATGAAGCCGGAGCCGAGCGACATGCCATGCGGCCGGGCGGGCGCATCCCCGCGCGGGGCGCCCTGCCCATGGCCGCCGGGGGCGCCCGGCGTCTGCCGCCGCAGCAACTCCTCCATGAAGTCGCGCAACGGGCTGTCGGGCAGCATGGAGAAGGGGCCGGCGCCGCCCTGCTGGTCGGACTGCGCCATCTGTGGCCGCTCCGGCGCAGTCGAGGCCGTGATGGTCACCACCGACGGCAGCTTCGCCTCGGCAAGGTCGGCGAAGCTGGCAGGCATTTCTCCGGCCGCAGCCGGCTTGCCCTGCGCCAATGCGGGACCGGCCGGCGCCAGGAGAAGCCCGGCGGCCACGACGAGCCACATCCGGCTGCGCCCGCCAACGGGCGCCGGCCGTTGGCCGACAAGCCGGTATTGATCGGGAAGAAGTTGCATCGGAGACCTCGTTGCTGCGGACATGCGGAAAGGGCGGGGGGACGCCTGTCCCCCCGCGGTTCATGGCAACTCGTCCGGTGCCTTACTGCTTGGTGGCGCCGCTGCCCGAGCTGGTGCTGCCCGACGTGCTGTTGCCCGAACCGGTATGGCCGGTGGTAGAGGTGGAGGTCCCGGACTGGCCGCCGGTCGTCGCACTGCCGGAGCTGGACGACGAGCTGCCCGACATCTGCGACGGCGGATTGATGGTCATGAACACCTGATTGCCGTCCTGGGTCTGGGCCTGGACCAGATAGGCGGCGTCGATGATCGTCACATTCTTGAAGCCGGCCTGCTCCAGCTGCTTGCGGAGCTTGTCCTGGGTCATCGCCTGGAACTGCGAATGGGTCTGGGTGGCCGCGGTGCTGCCGTTCTTCTGCGTGCTCTGCTGGCCGGTGGACGACTGCGCGTACGCCGGCGTGCCGGCGGTCAGGGCGAGGCCGATGACGGGAATGAGCATTGCGATACGCATGGCATGTCCTTTTGTGTTTGCGTTTCCTGCAGGGCGTGCCTGCGCAGGGCCAACTCCCGCAGCCGGATCTGCTCCCGCCGGTCTGCGCCGCGCATTGGGGTAGGACTGCCTATTTTTGCGGCGGAGTCGGAATCCGGAACTCGTGGTCACCGGAGGGGTTGGCGGGCCAACGGATGAAAGGGCCGACAATGTTCTTCGACAGTTGGGCCGGACTCGGCCGGGTGCTGGTGGTCGGCGTTCTCGCCTATGCGTCGCTCATTCTTCTGCTGCGGATTTCAGGCAAAAGAACGCTGACCAAGATGAACGCCTTCGATCTGGTGGTGACGGTGGCGCTCGGCTCGACGCTCGCCACCGTGCTGCTCAGCAAGTCGGTGGCGCTGGCCGAAGGCGTGCTGGCGCTGGGGCTGCTGATCCTGCTGCAATATGCGATCACTTGGGCGTCGGTCCGCTCGCCCCGCTTCCAGGCGATCATCAAGGCGCAGCCGACCCTGCTCGTCTATCGGGGCGAGTTCCTGCCGGGGGCGCTGAAGCAGCAGCGCGTCACGCGGGAGGAGGTGATGGCCGTCCTGCGCGCCCAGGGACGCAAGAGGTTGGACGGCGTGATGGCCGTCGTTCTGGAAACCGACGGCTCCTTCAGCGTCGTACCGGGGTCGGAGGGGGCAACCGACCCTGATCCGCCGACGCTCGAAGCGGTCGGCCGTCTTTGACGGAGACGGGTTGCTCTGCCCGGTTCGCCTTCTCGTTCAGGCGACGCGGACCTCCGCCGGGCCGGCGGCCAGCCGTCCGACCACGCGGGCATCCGCATGGCCGTGCCGGCGGAAGACGCTCAGCACTTCGTCCGCCTGCCCGGCGGCGCAGGCGACCAGCAGGCCGCCGCTGGTCTGCGGATCGGTCATCAGCTTGCGCCGGAGCGTCACCTGTTCGTCCGACCAATCGGCGGGCAACCGCACGTCCTCACCATAGCTCGCCCAGTTGCGGGTGGAGGCGCCGGTGGTGTGGCCCGCCTGGGCCAGATCGAGCGTGTCGGAAAAGAACGGCAAATCGTCGAAGCGGATCTCCGCCGATAGGCCGGACCCGCGGCAGATCTCCAGCAGATGGCCGAGCAGGCCGAATCCCGTTACGTCGGTGACGGCATGCACCCCGTCCAGCATGGCAAGATCGCCGCCTGGGGTATTCAGCCGCGTCGTGCTGTCGATCATCCGGCGATAGCCCTCCTCCCCCAGCACGCCCTTCTTCAGCGCCGCACTATAGATCCCGATGCCCAGCGGCTTGCCCAGCACAAGCAGGTCGCCCGCCCGGGCGCTGCTGTTGCGCAGAACGCGGTCGGGATGGACCAGCCCGACCGCCACCAATCCATAGATCGGTTCGCGAGAGTCGATGGAATGCCCGCCGGCGACCGGGACGCCGATGGCGGCGCAGGCGGCCTGCCCGCCCTCCAGCACGCGGCGGATGGCGTCCGGCGGCAAGCTGTCGGTCGGCATCCCGACGATGGCCAGCGCCAGGATCGGCCGCCCGCCCATGGCGTAGATGTCCGACAGCGCATTGGTCGCGGCGATGCGGCCGAAGTCGAAGGGATCGTCGACGATCGGCATGAAGAAATCGGTGGTCGCCACCAGCGCCTGATCGTCGTTAAGGCGATAGACGGCGGCATCGTCGGCAGTGGAGGCATCGACGATCAGCTCCGGCGGAAGGATCTGGCCCGGCAATGTGGCGAGCAGCCCCTGCAGCACGCCGGGCGCGATCTTGCAGCCGCACCCGCCGCCATGGGCGAGCGAGGTCAGGCGCGGCGCGGCCGACGGCATGGTGCCGGCGAGGTCCGTTGGCGTGGATGCGGTCATGTCTGGTCCTTCATCGCACGGGAAATGCGCGGGGCGCGCCGTCGTTTCGGGGTCGGCCCTCCGGGGCGGAAAGGTCATCACGGTGCCGGCGGACGGGCAACTGATCTGTCGGTGGAGGGCTCGACGGGCCTCTACGTCGAAAGCGGATAGTCCCCCGATGAAGAGATGTTCCAATGGCTTGGCCGCATTGCGCCGGATGCCCGGAGCAGTCGGGCTAGCCCGACCGAAGCCATGGAACCGGATCGCGAATGGGTGACTTGTAGCGGAAGAACGTCACCGCGATGCCGTTCCCTCGCCCCGTTCCTCGTCCCGGTCGAGCCCACCCGAAATCGGGCCGGAAATTCAGGGAGACTGAAGCCATGGACCGACGCCGCTTCCTAACAGCGGCCGCAGCGGCCGGACTTGCCGCCGCCGCAGGACCGACGCGCGTCGCCCGAGCGGCGGGCACCACTAAGAGCGTTGGCAATCCGGCGTCCAATGATCGCTGGCGGCGCTTCGAAGTCCACCACAGCATTGAATTGGCCGAGAAGGGTGGGAACAGAGGTCCGGCACGGCTCTGGGTTCCCGTGGCGCAGACGGCCGGCGATTACCAGCGGGCGCATGATCCGGCATGGTCCTCCACCGCCGACCGGGCAGCCCTGCTGCACGATCCCCTCTATGGCGCCGGGATGCTGCGTGCCGACTGGGACGGTGCGGGTCCGCGGACGGTCGAGTTGGTGCAGATCGTGGAGACACGCGACCGCACGCCCGGCGACCGGGAAACACGGCCCGCCGATCCGGCGGAGCTGTGGCTTTACCGCCAGCCGACGCCCAGCATGCCGACCGATGGAATCGTCCGGGATACGGCGATGCGCATCGTCGCGGGGATCGACGCGCCGGAAGCGCGGCTGCGGGCGATCTACGACTGGGTGGTCGACAACAGCTTCCGCGACGCCGCCACGCGCGGCTGCGGGCTGGGCAACATCGCGACCATGCTGGAGACCGGCTATCTCGGCGGCAAATGCGCGGACATCAACGGGCTGATGGTCGGTCTGGCCCGCGCCGCCGGTTTCCCCGCCCGCGAGGTGTACGGCATCCGGGTCGCCGACTCCGCGCTGGCGAAGAGCCTGGGACGATCCGGCGACATCTCCAAGGCCCAGCATTGCCGGGCGGAGGTCCATCTGGATGGCCGCGGCTGGTTCGCGGTCGATCCCGCCGACGTGTGCAAGGTGATGCTGGAAGAGGGGCTCGGCCTCGGCGACCCGCGCGTGGCCGCGCTGCGCGAGCGGCTGTTCGGAAGCTGGGAGATGAACTGGATCGGCTACAACAGCGCGCGTGACTTCCAGCCGGCGGGGGCGCCGCGCCCGCTGGGATTCCTGATGTATCCCTATGCGGTCACCACCGGTTTCGAGCCGGACTGTCTCGATCCGGCGACCTTCCGCTACGGCATCACCGCGCGGGAACTGCCGGCGTGACGGGAGACTGAGCCGTGCCGGGAGTCTTCAGCCCCACCGCCAACATCGTGACGAAGCTGGTGCTTTACACGCTGCTGGCCGGACTGGTCACGCTGGTCGGCGGCGCGTGGTTCTTCCCCAGCACCACCTATGC
Organism: uncultured Azospirillum sp.; assembly: GCA_965650625.1. Lineage (GTDB taxonomy): Bacteria > Pseudomonadota > Alphaproteobacteria > Azospirillales > Azospirillaceae > Azospirillum. The sequence continues at coordinate 42,786 of CBFGPE010000030.1, forward strand.
GACACGGGCGGGCATCGTGCAGCCGCAGCCGGTGCCCTTCAGCCACGAGCATCATGTCGGCGGTCTGGGTCTGGACTGCCGCTATTGCCACACCTCGGTGGAGGAGTCGCCCACCGCCGGCCTGCCACCGACCCACACCTGCATGACCTGCCATTCACAGATCTGGACCAACGCGGATCTGCTGGCCCCGGTGCGCCAGAGCCTCGCCACCGGCAAGCCGATCCACTGGAACCGCGTCAACACGCTGCCCGACTACGTCTTCTTCAACCACAGCATCCATGTCGCCAAGGGCGTGGCCTGCACCACCTGCCATGGGCCGGTGGACACCATGCCCCTGACCTGGAAGGGAGCGAGCCTGCAGATGAGCTGGTGCCTGGACTGCCACCGCGACCCTGCCCCGAACCTGCGCCCGAAGGAGGCGGTCTTCGACACCGACTGGAAACGGACCGCGGTGACGCCGTCAGGCAAGCAGATGATGGCGCGCTATCACATCCATCCGGAAACCCTGTCCGACTGCTCCGTGTGCCACCGATGACGGAGCGGCGGGAGGAGCTGGCCCGGCGGATCGGGGATCGGTTGGCCGGACGGAGCGGCCGGGCGCTGTGGCGCAGCCTGGAGGAGCTGTCGCGCGAGCCGGCGGTGCTGGAGATGCTGCGCGCCGAGTTCCCTGGTCTGCCGGACCTTGGCGAGGCGCGCGTTGGCCGGCGCCGGCTGCTGGAGCTGATGGGCGCCTCCTTCGCACTGGCCGGACTGTCGGGCTGCGGGCCCGGAGAAGCGGCGGACGAGGCAATTCCTTATGTGACGATGCCGACCGGTCTGGTGCCCGGCGTCGCCCGCCATTTCGCCACGGCGGTCACACGCGGCGGCTATGCCAACGGTGTGCTGGCCGTCCACCAGATGGGCCGACCTGTCCAGCTGGAAGGCAATCCGGAGCATCCCGCCAGCCAGGGCGCGCTCGACCCGATCATCCAGGCGAGCATCCTCGACCTCTACGACCCCGACCGCTCGCGTACGGTGTTGACCGCCGGCCGGGCGGCCAGCGCCAATGGACTGGTCAAGGCACTGGTCGACCGTCTGCCCGTCCTGGGCGCGCGCGGCGGCGATGGGTTGCGGCTGCTGACCAGCACCGTCACCTCCCCCACGCTCGCCGGGCAGATCGCCACGTTGAAGCAGCGCTTCCCAGCGATGCAATGGCACCGCTGGGAGGCCGACGGGCGCGATGCGGTGCGGGCCGGGGCGATGCTGGCATTCGGGCGGCCGGTGGACACGGTGCTGCATCTCGACCGGGCGAAGACGATCCTGGCGGTGGAGAGCGACTTCCTCGACAGCGCGCCCGGCCATCTGCGCTACGCCCGCGACTTCGCCCGCCGCCGCCGCGCCGCCGAGGAGGGGCGGCCGGAGGAGATGAGCCGCCTCTATGCGGTGGAAAGCGTTCCGACGCTGGCCGGCGCCCGCGCCGACCATCGCTTCGCCGCCCGTCCGGACGAGGTGGAGGCGGTGGTCCGCGCGCTCGCCGCCGAGCTTGGCGTCGGGCCGGCGGACTGGCGCCAGGGTGCCCTCAGCTGGCTCGGCGCCGTCGCCCGCGACCTGTCCGCCAACCGCGGCGCGGCGCTGGTCCATGCCGGGCCGACACAGCCGCCCGCCGTTCATGCGCTGGTCCACGCCATCAACGGTGCGCTGGGCGCGCCCGGCCAGACGGTGACCTACATCGAACCGGTGGAGGCCGATCCGGTCGACCATGGGGAGTCGCTCAAGGGGCTGGTTGCCGACATGGCGGCCGGGCGTGTCGACACGTTGCTGATCCTGGGGATCAATCCGGTCTTCACGGCGCCCGCCGACCTCGATCTCGCCGGGGCGTTGGGCAAGGTCCCGTTTTCCGTCCATCTCGGCACCGATGTGAACGAGACCGCAATGCTCTGCACATGGCATGTGCCGGAGGCCCATGAGCTGGAACGCTGGGGCGACGCGCGGGCTTTCGACGGCACCGTTACCATCCAGCAACCGCAGATCAAGCCGCTGTGGGGGGGCTGGTCGCCGCATGAACTGCTGGCCGTCTTCAATGGGGAAACGCGGCCCGACGATCACGCCATCCTCCGCGCCGCCTGGATGGAGCAATTCCAGGGCAAGGGCGATGCGGAGCGGCTGTGGACGGACGCGCTGCGCACCGGCGTGGTGCCGGACAGCGCCTCCGCACCAGCGTCGGTTTCGCCTGCGTCCGATTTGGCGACCCGGCTGCCGCCGGCGCCGGCACGGCCGAATGGGGGCGCACTGACCGCCATGTTCCGGCCGGACCCGTGGCTGCGCGACGGGCGATACGCCAATCTCGGCTGGCTGCAGGAGTTGCCGCGCCCCTTCACCACCCTGACCTGGGACAACGCCGTGCTGATGGCGCCGGCGACCGCGGAGCGGCTGGGCCTGCAGAACGAGGATGTGGTGGAGGTGCGCACATCCGCCGGCCACCTCCGCGCGCCGGTCTGGCGGGTGACCGGCCATGCGCCGGACTGCGTCACCCTGCCCTTCGGCTTCGGCCGCAAGGTGGTGGGCCGGGTCGGGCGCGGTGTCGGCTTCGACGCCTTCCGGCTGCGGCCGCTCGACCATCTCTGGCAATTGCCGGGAGTGGAGCTGCGCAAGACCGGGGAGACCTACCGGCTGGCCGCAACCCAGCACCACCAGCTGATCGACAGCCCCGACGTGGTCCGTCACGCCACGCTGGACGAGTTCCGCCACAATCCCGACTTCGCCCAGCGCAAGGAGCCGGAACACTCGCTCTATCCCGATTACGAGTATCCGCGGAACGCCTGGGGCATGGCGATCAACCTCAACTCCTGCATCGGCTGCAGCGCCTGCACCGCCGCCTGCCAGGGGGAGAACAACATCGCAGTGGTCGGCAAGGAACAGGTGCTGCGGAACCGCCAACTGCACTGGATCCGCATCGACACCTGGTACGAGGGCGAGGCGGAGGCGCCGGAGCAGACCTATTTCCAGCCGATGCCCTGCATGCATTGCGAGAACGCGCCCTGCGAGGTGGTCTGTCCGGTCGGGGCGACCATGCATGACGCCGACGGGCTAAACGTGATGGTCTATAACCGCTGCGTCGGCACCCGCTTCTGCTCGAACAACTGCCCCTACAAGGTCCGGCGCTTCAACTACTTCAACTATTCGGCGGACGACAACCGGCTGTCGCAGTCCTGGAACCCCGACGTTTCCGTCCGGGCGCGCGGCGTCATGGAGAAATGCACCTATTGCATCCAGCGCATCCGCAACGCCCGCATCACCGCCGACCGCGAGAACCGGCCGATCCGTGACGGCGAGGTGAAGACGGCCTGCCAGCAGGCCTGCCCGGCCGAGGCCATCGTCTTCGGCGACCTGAACGACAAGGACAGCGCGGTCAACCGCCGCAAGGCGAGTCCGCTGGACTATGGCGTGCTGACCGAATTGAACACCAAACCGCGCACCACCTACGAGGCGCGGCTGCGCAACCCCAACCCCGAAATCCAGGAGGTGTGAGGCGGTGGGCGCATCCCCCGAAATCAGACAGGACCTGACACGGGTGGTCGAACCGGGCGTGACCGCCCTGTCGGTGACCGTCCATGTCAGCGACCTCGTGCTGGAACGCCGCACGCCCCTGTGGTGGTGGGTCGGCTTCGGCCTGTCGCTCGGGCTGCTCGGCCTGTTCGTGGTGGCGCTCGGCTGGCTGTTCATCCGCGGCGTCGGCATCTGGGGCATCGACTGGCCGGTCGCCTGGGGCTTCGCCATCGGCAACTATGTCTGGTGGGTCGGCATGGCCAGCGGCGGGACGCTGATCTCCGCCCTGTTCTTCCTGACCCGGTCGGAATGGCGAAGCGCCACCAGCCGCCTTGCCGAGACCATGACGGTGTTCTGCGTCGCCTGCGCCGGGATCATGCCGGTCATCCATCTCGGGCGCTGGTGGTATTTCTACTGGCTGTTCCCCTACCCCAACACGATGGCGCTGTGGCCGCAGTTCCGCAGCCCGCTGCATTGGGATTTCGTCGCCATCCTGGTCTATGTCGCCGGTTCGGTGCTGTTCTGGTATGTCGGGCTTCTCCCCGACCTCGCCACCCTGCGCGACCGGGCGCGGCGGCGCTGGCAGCGGGTGCTGTACGGTCTGCTGGCGCTGGGCTGGCAAGGGTCGTCGCGGCACTGGCGCCAGTTCAAGATCCTGTACGGCCTGTTCGCAGCATTGATGGCGCCGCTGGTCTGTTCCATCCACAGCATCGTCGGGCTGGACTTCGCCGGCGGCCTGACGCCGGGATGGCACGAGACGCAGTTCCCGCCCTATTTCGTCTTCGGCGCCGCGCTGTCCGGCTTCGCCGTGGTGCTGATGCTGGTCATCCCGCTGCGCCGGGCGCTGGATCTCACCGGCGTCATCACGCTCCGCCATGTCGACGTGCTGGCGCGGCTGATGCTGACCACCAGCCTGCTGCTGTCCTACTGCTATCTGATGGAGGTGTTCATGCCCTTCTACCGGGGGGAGGAGCACGAGATCACGGTGGTGATGTCGGAACTCGGCGGCTATTACGCTCCCTGGTACTGGGCGAAGATCATCCTGAACGGCGTCGTGCCGCAGTTGCTTTGGTTCCGGCCGCTGCGGCTGAACCGCCCGCGGCTGTTTCTGATCGCGCTGTGCGTGGTGGTCGGCATGTGGATCGAACGCTACGTCATCGTCGTCGGGGGCCTGCACCGGAACTATACGGAATCGAGCTGGTTCGTCTTCATGCCGACCTTCTGGGACTGGGCGACGCTGGCGGGGTCGCTGGGTCTGTTCCTGACCGGCTTCTTCCTGGCGCTGCGCTTCATCCCGATCGTGTCGATGTTCGAACTGCGCGAACTCCTCCACAAGAAGAAGACGGAGGGCGGGCGATGAGGGCGCATCGCGGCACCGGCCACAGCGTCCGCGGCACGCTGGCCACCTTCGACAGCCCCGACGCCATGTTGGAAACCCTGCGGCGCTTGCGGCAGGAAGGCTTCACGCGCCTGGAAGTCTACAGCCCCTATGCGGTGGAGGAGGTCGACGACCTGCTGGGCCGCAAGCCGCGGGCGCTGCCGCTGATCATCGTGGCGGCCGGCGCGCTGGGTGCGATCGGCGGGTTCTTCCTGCAATATTGGGGCATGGTGCTGAGCTATCCGCTGAACATCGGCGGACGGCCGCTGAACAGCTGGCCAGCCTTCAGCACGACAACCTTCGAACTGGCGGCGCTGGCCTTCCTGCTGATCGGCTTCCTCGCCTTCTGTACGATCTGCCGGCTGCCGCGCCTCTATGATCCGATCTTCGATGCGCCCGGTTTCGAGCATGCCTCGCAGGATCGGTTCCTGATCTGGATCGCCGAGCGCGAGGGACGTGACGACGGCGAGCTGCTGCAACGGCTGCTGCCACATGGCGAAGGCGTGCGGATCGACGAGGTGCCGGCATGACCCGGCTGCTTCCCCTCGCCCTTCTGCTCAGCGTGGCGGTGCTGCTGGCGGCTTGCGACAACATGGCGAAGCAGCCGAGCGACAAGACCTGGACACCCGCCAATGCCAATCCGGCAAACGCCAATCCCGGCAGCAGATCGTGGCCGCCGGAGCCGGCGCCCAACACTGTTGCTCGTGAAGACCAGCCGCAGTCACCCCCAGCGCTGACGCCGGCTCTGCTGGCCCGCGGCAAGGAACGCTACGAGATCTACTGCACGCCCTGCCACGGCTATCTCGGCGACGGCAACGGCATGATCGTCCAGCGCGGTTTCCCGCATCCGCCCTCCTTCCACAGCGAGGCGCTGCGCAAGGCTCCGACGCGGCATTTCTACGACGTCGCAACCAACGGCTGGGGAGCGATGTATTCCTATGCCGACCGTGTCGGCCCCGACGACCGCTGGGCCATCGCCGCCTATATCCGGGCGCTGCAGACCAGCCAGAACACCGCCGCGGCGGAGTTGCCGGGCGATGTGCGGGGGGCTCTGCGATGAGCTGGCGCCCGCTTCTTGCCGCCATCGGCGCGGCTCTTGCCGGCGCCGCGGTCTGCGCCGTCGGCGCGCTGTTCGATCCGCAGGCGGTGCTGCGCGGCTGGCTGGCATCCTTCGCCTTCTGGATCGGGCTGCCGCTGGGCGCCATGATGCTGCTGTTCGCCCATGATCTGACCGGCGGGCGCTGGGGGTCTGCCGCGGTGCCGCCCCTGCGGGCGATGGTCGCCGTGCTGCCGCTGGCGCTCCTGCTTCTGGTGCCGGTGCTGCTCCTGCTGCCGGAGCTGTATCCCTGGGCTAGAGCGGCGGAGGCCGTGCATCTGAAGAACCGCTTCTACCTGAACGCCCCCTTCTTCTACGGACGGGCGGCGGTCTATGCCGTGGTCTGGCTGGGGCTGGCCCTGGCGGCGCTGCTGCGCGCGGGACGGGCCCGCAACCCGCTGGCGGCACCGGGGCTGATCCTGCTGGGGCTGACCGTCACCTTCGCCTCCTTCGACTGGTTCATGTCGGTCGAGCCCGATTGGGGGTCCAGCATCTACGGGATGATGATCGTCAGCGGCCAATTGCTGGGCGCCCTGGCGCTGGCGACGCTGGCTGCAATCCTGGGCGGACGGACGGACGCCGGGCAACGGCGCGATCTGGGCAGCCTGCTGATCGCTGCCATCCTGCTGTGGTTCTACCTGTCCTTCATGCAGTTCCTGATCGTCTGGCAGGAGAATCTGCCGCATGAGATCCCCTGGTATGTCGCGCGCCTGTCCGGCGGCTGGGGCTGGGTCGCGGTGCTGGGTGCCCTGGCGCAGGGGGCGCTGCCATTCGCCGCTCTGATCTGGTGGCCGGTAAAGCGCAGCCGGGGCGGGCTGGCCACCGTCTGCCTGCTGCTCCTCGCCGCCCATCTGCTGGAATGCTGGTGGCTGATCATGCCGGGGCTGGAGGGTGGCTTCACCTGGTTCGCCCCCGCCGCGGCGCTGGCGATGGGCGGCGCCGGCATGGCGGTGTTCCTGTGGCGCCTCGGCGCCGACCGGCGGCACTCCGCCAGGAGCGGGCACGCCCCGCAGGCCGCCTTGATGGCGGAGGGAGTCCGCCATGGATAAGGCCACACGCATCAGCCGGCCGAACACCAGCCGGCCGGGCTTCGCCGGGACCGCGGCGGCGTTGCTGTGGGGCTGGGCGCGACTGGGACGCGGCCGTTCGCCGAAACAGCCGGACCAGGAGGGCCGCAATCCCGACACGCGCTTCGAGACACGGGACACGCCGCCCTGGCTGTTCGTGCTGCTCGGCGGACTGGCGGCCGGCCTGATCGGAACGGTCGTGGTGTCGCTGATGCTGATCTTCCCCAATGCGACCGCCGACCGGAACCGAGCCCTGACCACACCGATGCCGGAGCCACGCCTGCAGACCGATCCCCCCGCTGACTTTAAGCGCTACAAGGCAGAGTCGCTGGAGCGGCTGACCGGCTACGGCTGGACCGACCGCGAGCGCGGCATCGCCCACATACCCATCGACGAGGCGATGCGCCGCGTCGCCGAGCACGGCATTCCCGACTGGCCGGCTGACGCAAGGCAGGAGCGGCAGCGATGAGACGGCTCGCCATCGTCCCCCTACTCGGTCTTCTGCTGGCCCTGCCCGTGACAGGTGCGCAGGCCTCGCCGACGGCCCTGCTACCCTCCGGCTTCAAGGACTTTGCCTTCGACCAGCATCCGGGGGCGCAGTTGCCGCGCGACGTCCGGCTGCGCGACGAGGCCGGCAATGCCGTCACAACCGCGACCCTGTTCGACGGAGCCAAGCCGCTGGTTCTGGTCTTCGACTATTTCCGCTGCACGACGCTGTGCGGCGTGGTGTTGGGCGATCTGGCGGCGGCCCTCAAGCAGGTGCCGCTGACGCCGGGCAAGGATTACGAGGTGATGGCGGTCAGCATCGATCCCAACGACAGCCCGGCCGACGCCGCGGCGATGAAGGCGCGGCATTTCGAACGCGATCCGGCGATGGCCGCCGCCATCCATCCGCTGGTCGCCGAACAGGCCGGCGATGGCCGGCAGGTCCGCCGCCTCGCCACCGCAGCCGGCTTCCCCTACAAGCTGGACGAGGCCAGCGGGCAATACGCCCATCCCGCCGGCGTGGTGCTGGTCTCGCCGGGCGGCACGGTCTCCCGCTATATCCTGGGGATCGGCTACGACCCCACCGACCTGCGGCTGGGGCTGGTCGACGCCTCCAAGGGTGCCGTCGGGTCGGTGACCGACCATCTGCTGCTGCTCTGCTACGGCTACGATCCGGCGCAGGGCAAATACAACTCGCAGGTGGGCCGCCTGATGCAGGCCACCGGCGCCGTCTCGGTCCTCGGCGTCGGGCTGCTGGTGTGGCGGGCCACCCGCCGGCCGGGGAAGGGGTGAGGACGGCCATGGGAAGCATGCAACTCCTCCCCCCCACCGCTTCCGCCCATGCCGCCGACATGGACTGGCTGTTCGCGGCCCTGATCGGCACCAGCGTCTTCATCCTGCTGCTGGTCTTCGGGCTGATGATCCTCTTCTGCGTCCGCTACCGGAAGAGCAGCAAGGTGGAGCGCGGCGACCGGCTGGGCCGGACCTGGAGGGTCGAGACCGCCTGGACGGTCGCCACCTTCATCGCCTTCCTCGGCCTCTATTTCTGGGGGGCGGACCTCTATGTCGGCATCCACAGCCCGCCCAAGGACGCGACCGACATCTATGTCGTCGGCAAGCAGTGGATGTGGAAGATCGAGCATCCCGGCGGCCAGCGCGAGATCGACACGCTGCATGTCCCGGTCGGCAGGCCGGTGCGGCTGGTGCTGACCTCGCAGGACGTGATCCACGACTTCGCCATTCCCGCCTTCCGCGTCCGCCAGGACGCCCTTCCCGGCCGCTACGAGACGCTGTGGTTCACCCCGACGAAGGTCGGCGAGTACCGCCTGTTCTGCGCGGAGTTCTGCGGCACCTGGCATGCCCGGATGGGCGGCAGCGTCGTCGTCATGGAACCGTCCGACTTCCAGCGCTGGCTCGACAGCCAGGATCCCGGCCCCAGCCTCGCCCAGGAGGGAGAGGCGCTGTTCCGCAGCTATGGCTGCAGCGGCTGCCACGGCACCGCCAGCACCGTCCATGCCCCCCGGCTTGAGGGGCTGTTCGGCCGTCCGGTGCCGCTGCAGGACGGCCGAACCGTCATCGCCGACGACCGCTACATCCGCGATTCGATCCTGAAGCCGAAGTCGGAGATCGCCGCCGGCTATCCGCCGGTCATGCCTTCCTTCGCCGGGCAGATCGGCGAGGACGATCTGCTGAAGCTCGTCGCCTACATCAAATCGCTGGCCGACAAGACGGCCCGGAACTCCCAAACCGGCCAAGCGGCCGGACCATCTCAAGCCGGCCAAGCGGCCGGGAGCGCGGAAAGGCCCGCCCAATGACCACCGCGACCGTGACCGGAAAGCCGGACGAACCCGTCGTCGCCACCAAGAACTACCTGACGGAGGAAGGCGTCACCCTGCGGTCCTGGCTGCTGACCAAGGACCACAAGCGGATCGCCATCCTCTACACCCTGTCGATCACCTTCTTCTTCTTCGTCGGCGGGCTGGCGGCGACTCTGATCCGGCTGAATCTGGTGACGCCGGCCGGCATCTTCACGCCGGACATCTACAACCGCCTGTTTACGCTGCACGGCATCGTGATGGTCTGGTTCTTCCTGATCCCATCGATCCCCAACACCATGGGCAATTTCCTGATCCCGCTGATGATCGGCGCCAAGGATCTGGCCTTCCCGCGCCTGAACCTGCTCAGCTGGTACCTGTATGTCGGGGCCGGGTTCCTGGCGCTGTTCGCCATCCTGATCGGCGGGGTCGACACCGGCTGGACCTTCTACACGCCCTTTTCGTCGCTCTATTCCAACGGCTATGTGGTGCTGGCGCTGGCGGCCGTGTTCGCCGTCGGATTCTCTTCCATCCTGACCGGGCTGAACTTCATCGTCACCACCCACCGGATGCGGGCGCCGGGGATGACGTGGTACCGGCTGCCGGTGTTCGTCTGGTCGAACTACGCCACCTCGGTCATCATGGTGCTGGCGACGCCGGTGCTGGCGATCACGCTGATGCTGGTGGCGGTGGAACGGCTGCTGCGGGTCGGCATCTTCGACCCGGCGCTGGGCGGCGATCCGCTGCTGTTCCAGCACCTGTTCTGGTTCTACTCCCACCCCGCGGTCTACATCATGATCCTGCCGGGGTTCGGCGTGATCAGCGAGATCGTGCCCTGCTTCGCCCGCAAGCCGCTGTTCGGCTACAAGTTCGTGGTGTGGTCGAGCATCACCATCGCAATCATCGGCTTCTTCGTGTGGGCACACCACATGTTCGTCGCCGGCATCTCGCTCTATGCCGGGCTGGTCTTCTCGTTGCTCAGCTACATCATCGCGGTGCCGTCGGCGATCAAGGTGTTCAACTGGACCGCCACGCTGCACAAGGGCTGGATCAGCTTCGACGCGCCGATGCTCTATGCCCTGGGCTTCATCGGGCTGTTCACCATCGGCGGGCTGACCGGGCTGTTCGTCGCCAACCTCGCCTTCGACGTCCATGTCACCGACACCTATTTCGTTGTGGCGCATTTCCACTACATCATGGTCGGCGGCATGGTCAGCGCCTATTTCGGTGGGCTGCATTACTGGTGGCCCAAGGTGACGGGGCGGTTTTATCCCGAATGGTGGGCGCGCATCGCGGCGCTGCTGATCTTCTTCGGCTTCAACCTGACCTTCTTCCCGCAATTCATCCTGGGCTATCTGGGGATGGAACGGCGCTATTATTCCTACCCACCGGAATTCCAGGTCTGGAACATCTTCTCGTCGGCCGGCGCGTCGGTGCTGGCGATCGGCTATGCGCTGCCCTTCTTCTATCTCGGCTGGTCGCTGTTCCGCGGCAAGCGGGCAGGATCCAACCCGTGGGCGGCAACCGGGCTGGAGTGGCAGACCTCCTCCCCCCCGCCCACCCACAATTTCGAC